>NZ_JBQENN010000011.1:0-119167 GCF_052044625.1 Pseudomonas sp. 22515 | reverse complement strand
CCGCTCCCACACGGCGCCAGCTTTCAGGAATTGAGCAAGACAGTTGCTCCCACAAAGGATCAGCGGCGCCTTGATTACCAGCGGCCCGCCGCATCCTGGTCACTCTGCTTCCCCTCTACCCATCCAGTGGTGTGTCAATCAGCTTTGCTGGTGAAGATGACTCGTATCATCACTGACCTTCAGCGGGCTACACGCGATCAATCTGTGGGAGCGGCCTTGTGTCGCGATTGGGCCGCGCAGCGGCCCCGGGATTTCGGCTTTGATGCGGAGATTGTCGGGGGGAGATTGGCCAGCAGGGCCGGCCCTTTCGCGGGTAAACCCGCTCCTACAGGCGACCGGTGGCGCCTTGATTACCAGCGCCCCGCCGCATCCTGGTCACTCTGCTTCCCCTCCACCCACTTTGGCCCTTCCTGGGTATTCTCCTTCTTCCAGAACGGCGCCCGGGTCTTCAGGTAGTCCATGATGAAGTTGCAGGCATCGAACGCCGCCTGCCGATGGGCACTGGCCACCCCCACGAACACAATCGGTTCGCCCGGTTCCAGCGCACCGATGCGGTGCAGCACCTCCACTTTCAAGAGCGGCCAACGCTGCTCGGCCTCGACCACGATCTTCGCCAAGGCCTTTTCGGTCATGCCCGGATAGTGTTCGAGGAGCATCCCCGCCACTTCGCGGCCATCGTTGAAATCCCGCACATAGCCGACAAAACCGACCACCGCGCCCACGCCCACATTGGCTGCATGCATGGCATTGGTCTCAGCCCCCGGGTCGAACGCGCCTTCCTGCACTCGTACAGCCATGTTCAGCCTCCGGTCACCGGTGGGAAGAACGCCACTTCATCGCCCTCTTCCAGCGGTTCATCGAGCTTGCACAGCTCTTCGTTGCGTGCGCACATCAGGTTCTGCTCGGCCAGCACTTCATACTGCCCGCCCTTGGCAACCAAGGCCTGGCGCACATCATCGAGCACCTTGAACGCACCCTCCACCCGCTCGGCATCCACGCCCAACAGTTCGCGGTAACGGGCGAAGTACATCACCTTGACCTTCATCACGCCTCCACCTTGTAATGGCCACTCTTGCCACCGAGTTTTTCCAGCAGGCGCACCTGCTCGATGACCATACCTTTATCCACAGCCTTGCACATGTCATAGATCGTCAGCGCGGCCACGCTGGCGGCGGTCAGCGCCTCCATCTCCACACCGGTCTGCCCGGCCAGCTTGCAGCGGGCGACGATGCGCACGGCATCCTGCCCCTCGGCGCTGAGCTCGACCTTGACGCTGGTGAGCATCAGCGGGTGGCACAACGGGATCAGGTCGCTGGTTTTTTTCGCCGCCTGTATCCCGGCAATGCGCGCCACGGCGAACACGTCACCCTTGGGGTGTTCACCGTCGACGATCATCTGCAAGGTCTGCGGCAACATGCGCACCCGCGCCTCGGCGGTAGCCTCGCGCTCGGTCACGGCCTTTTCAGTGACGTCGACCATGTTGGCCCGCCCCTGGGAATCAAGATGTGTCAGCACTGCTCTGCTCCTGTAAAGGGATTTCGCAGTGTAAACCTGTGGGTCAGGTTTGAGCAGAGGTATGTGTCGGCAGGTTTGGCCTCTTCGCGGGCACGCCCACTCCCACAGGAGCTCCACGGCCTCGAATCAAGTGGAGATCCTGTGAACGGGCGTGTCCACGAAGAGGCCGGGCAGTAATCTGCCCGGCTCCAGGGTTTACAAATGCGACTCGGCGTACTCGGCCAGCACCGAGCGAGGCACGCCCTGCAGGGTGATGTGCACGCCGTGGGGGAAGTCCTTGAAGCGCTCGGTCAGGTAGGTCAGGCCCGAGCTGGTCGCGGACAGGTAGGGGGTGTCGATCTGCGCCAGGTTGCCCAGGCAGACCACCTTGGACCCGGAGCCGGCACGGGTGATGATGGTTTTCATCTGGTGCGGCGTCAGGTTCTGGCACTCGTCAATCAGGATCAGGCTCTGCTGGAAGCTGCGGCCACGGATGTAGTTCAGCGACTTGAACTGCAGCGGCACGCGCTCAAGGATGTATTCGACGCTGCCATGGGTGCTTTCGTCATCCATGTGCAAAGCTTCGAGGTTGTCAGTGATGGCGCCCAGCCACGGCTCCATCTTCTCTGCTTCGGTACCCGGCAGGAAGCCAATCTCTTGGTCCAGCCCCTGCACGCTGCGGGTGGCGATGATGCGCCGGTAGCGCTTGCTGACCATGGTCTGCTCGATGGCCGCAGCCAGTGCCAGGATGGTTTTACCGGAGCCGGCGGCGCCGGTCAGGTTCACCAGGTGGATATCCGGGTCCAGCAGGGCAAACAGCGCCAGGCTTTGGTGAATGTCGCGTGGTTTCAGGCCCCAGGCTTCCTGGTGCAGCAGCGGCTCCTGGTGCAGGTCGAGCAGCAGCAGTTCGTCGTCACGAATGCCCTTGATCCACCCGACGAAGCCCTGCTCATCGATGATGAACTCATTGACGTGCACGGCTGGCAGGTTGTCGATCATCTGCACCCGATGCCAGGTGCGGCCGCGCTCCTGGCGGGTATCGACCTTGCTCACGCGGTCCCAGAACGAGCCGGTGACCGAATGGTAGCCCTTGGACAGCAAGGACACGTCATCGACCAGTTGGTCGGTGCTGTAGTCCTCAGCCGCTATACCGCAAGCGCGCGCCTTCAGGCGCATGTTGATGTCTTTGGTGACCAGCACGACGTCCAGGTCGGTGCGCCGGGCCCGGACTTCGAGCAACTGGTTGATGATGATGTTGTCGTTGAGGTTTTCCGGCAGCAGCTTGTTCGGCTCGTTGCGCGGGGTCATCAGGATGGACAGGAACCCCTTGGGGCCGCTCTTGTTGCGCTGGATCGGTACGCCCTGCTCGACATCGCTGGGCGAAGCGTCACCGAGGGTCTGGTCTATCAGGCGGATGGCTTGCCGGCATTCGGCGGCGATGCTCTGTTTGCCGGTCTTGAGCTTGTCGAGTTCCTCCAGCACCGTCATCGGGATGGCGACATGGTGCTCCTCGAAGTTCAGTAACGCGTTAGGGTCGTGAATCAGGACGTTGGTATCGAGCACATACAGGATTGGCTTGCTGGAGGAAGGGTTGCGTCCTTGGTCATCCATACTCGGTCACCTTATGTCGAAGCCACACGGCGTGGTCTGTTACGCCGCAGAGTGACTGCCGCTGTCCCCGTATCCGCGTTGTTACGGGCGGGAAGCGAACCTGGCTAGGTGGGCCTGGATGACGCCACCTGTGCTGCAGGAATCGGCTGTCTGGTTTCTTCATACCGCAAAAACCATGACCGAAAAAAGCACTTTTACGCATTTTTGAAGTTTATTTTTCCGATTGACGAAGAGGCCTTGGCGCCAGCGTCAGAGGGGACTACGCTCAGAAGTCATACCCTCTATTCGCGGTATCCATATTCCCGGCAATCCTCCCAGCCGATGCCGCTTTGCGCGGTATTGCGCAGCAACCATTCCACCGCCGGCTGCGCCTTGGGAAGGCTGTCATGAAACTGGATCACGCCCTTGCGCCACAACAGCATCAGGGTCAATACGCGCTGTGCGGACGCCTCTGCGCTCAATGCACCGTCATCCTGGGCATCGATGTCCCACAACGATACCCGCAACTGCTGGCGGGCCATGAACCCCTCGCCGTCAGCCCGGCGCTGGCCATAAGGAGGGCGGAACAGCGGTACATACTGCTCGGGCAGATCAGCCTGCACCCGCGCCTGGCTGCGCCGCAGCGAATCCTGCCAGTCGGTCCACTGCGCATGGGAGCGGTATTCCCACCCCTGGATACCCACGCACTGCCCGCCATAGAGCTGGCGCAAGGCATTTGCCGCCGCGCCATCACGGCGTTGCTGCAAGCGGTTACCGAGCGTGAAGAACGTGCCTTCGAGCTTTTGCCGGCGCAGGTAATCGGTGAGTAGATCCGTACTGCCCCCCTCGGGCCCGGGCCCGCCGACAAAGGTCAGCAGGAACATGCGGTCGTTCAATTCGTCACCCTTGCGCTCACGCGAAGACAACCGCTCGATTTCGCTGCTGGTCTGCGGCAGCAACGCCGCCTTGCGCAGTTGCTCGTCCAGGTAGCGGACATGGAACTGGTGGCTCGGTTCGATCCAGCCGGTATAGAACGCACCGACATCGGCAGCGAACGTCGCCGCTTGTGTACGCAACTCCGCCATGGACGTAACCGGGTAGCAGAATGATGCATCCTGCTCACAACTGCGCTGCGCCTGTTGATAACCCTCCCACAACCGCTGCCACATGCGCGCCCGAACCTGGCGCACCTTCTGCAGGTTGATCTGCCGCAGCCCCAGCCGGGCCGCCAGGCTTGCGTCATCCAGCAACTCGCTTTCGTGCAGCACTTGGGCGAACGATAGGATTTCTGCCCGAGAAGCCACGTCGAACAGCGCCGGGCTGTCCAGCTGTTCGGGCCACAGGCTGCGGTCCAGGCTGACCTGAGGTGAAGGGGCGGCTTGCACGGCCAGGCTCAGCAGGCCGGCCAGCAAGGCAGAAGCAATGCGCACAGTGGAAGGCTCCGCAACGGCAAAACGCGAACTATAGCGCCTGCGCCGACCATGGGCTGTGACTATCGTCGCCATAGTTTGGACTTGTACCGCCCACCCCGTAGAATCCTCGGCCAACGATGCCAGGAGCCGACCCGATGCTGACGGTGATTTCCCCCGCCAAGACCCTCGACTACGACACCCCGCCAGTGACCGAGCGTTTCACCCTGCCCCAGTACCTGGATGAATCCCAGGCCCTGATCCAGCAACTGCGCGAACTGTCGCCGGCGCAGATCAGCGAGCTGATGCACCTGTCCGACAAGCTCGCCGGCCTGAATGCGGCGCGCTTTGGCAGCTGGACCCCAGACTTCACCCCGGCCAATGCCAAGCAGGCGTTGCTGGCGTTCAAGGGTGACGTGTACACCGGCCTCAATGCCGAGAGCCTGAGTGACGACGACTTCAGCTACGCTCAGGACCACCTGCGCATGCTCTCGGGCCTATATGGCCTGCTGCGCCCGCTCGATCTGATGCAGCCCTACCGCCTGGAGATGGGCACCAAACTGGCCAACGCCCGCGGCAAGGACCTGTACGCCTTCTGGGGCACGCGCATCAGCGAATGGCTGAACCAGGCCCTGGCCGACCAAGGCGATGACGTGCTGTTGAACCTGGCCAGTAACGAGTATTTCAGTGCAGTGAAACGCAGTGCATTAAAGGCCCGGGTGATCAACGTCGACTTCAAGGACCAGAAAAACGGCCAGTACAAGATCATCAGCTTCTACGCCAAGAAAGCCCGCGGCATGATGAGCCGCTTCGTCATCCAGCAGCGCATCAGCACCCCGGATCAGCTCAAGCAGTTTGATGCTCAGGGGTACTACTACAGTGCCGAGCAGTCCAAGCCGGACCATTTGGTGTTCCTGCGCGATCACCCCTCGGAGTGACCCTGTAACACCCCCTTCACGGCCAAACCCGCTCTTACAGGTAATGCGCTACCCGTAGGAGCGGGTTCACCCGCGAAGGGGCCAGCAGCCCACACCCCCTCTCCGCCCTGCAACAGGGCACGCTGCAAACCGCCATAACGCCATTAATCCGACGCCAAAAATCCAGCACACCCACCTTTATCGCCAAACGACATAAGACCGTTCATACCTTTTTTGACGAATTCTGAAAAAATTTTTCAGATGCTGGCATAAAAATATCTCGCAACAGTTACGCCCTTGATACACGGGGGCGAAACACCCGCGTGCTATCAATTTGAAACTGTCCGCAACTGAATAAATATTTAGAAATCTTTCATTCGAGCGAAACCGGCTCCGGAACTTCTACCAAAGCCAATCGCTCATAGTGCCGTAACGATTGTCCTGCCTACGGGCTGTGAGAGATGACTTACAGATGACAACGGCGGGTATCCACTGCCCGCCATAAGAAATTCGACAGGTATCACGGAACCCTCCGAAGACCTTGTCCATGCAGGAGAGACGCGTCCCTTACAAATCGTCCTAGTGGTTGATTTCAAAGGATTTATTCACTTGAAAAAACAAGCACAGCAACGCGCCAAGTAGCGCATTGCAATAAAGACGGCTGCATTTCAGGGCACGTTTTTTAATGAATGGCTATTGAGTGCCAACTTTGAGCGCATAACTTTTTGCGTTCCGGATTTATTTTGCCTGCGCTCGGCGAAGTGTGCATTCGCCATGGATCCGTGCGCCCGAAAACTGTTGTTAATCAACCCAGCCCGGCTCTCTGCGGAGGCGTCGGCGTGATAAACACATGAGGTGATAGCGATGCGTATCAGCATCTTTGGTTTGGGTTATGTGGGTGCAGTCTGTGCAGGCTGCCTGACGGCGCGTGGCCATGAAGTGATCGGTGTGGACGTGTCCAGCACCAAGATCGACCTGATCAACCAGGGCAAGTCGCCCATCGTCGAACCTGGCCTGGAAGCACTGCTGCAACAGGGCATCGCCAATGGCCGCCTGCGCGGCACTACCGACTTCGCCGAAGCCATCCGTGCCAGCGATGTGTCGATGATCTGCGTGGGCACCCCCAGCAAGAAAAACGGCGACCTGGGCCTGGAGTACATCGAGTCCGTGTGCCGCGAAATCGGCTACGTGCTGCGTGACACCACCCGCCGTCACACCATCGTGGTGCGCAGCACCGTGCTGCCTGGCACCGTCAAGAACGTGGTCATCCCGATCCTGGAAGATTGCTCGGGCAAGAAGGCCGGTGTCGACTTCGGTGTGGCGGTCAACCCGGAATTCCTGCGTGAAAGCACCGCCATCAAGGACTACGACCAGCCACCGATGACGGTCATCGGCGAACTGGACAGCGCCAGCGGTGACATCCTCCAGGCCCTGTACGAAGAACTCGACGCCCCGGTCATCCGCAAGCCGATCGAAGTGGCCGAGATGATCAAGTACACCTGCAACGTATGGCACGCCACCAAGGTCACCTTCGCCAACGAAATCGGCAACATCGCCAAGGCGGTGGGCGTCGATGGCCGCGAGGTGATGGACGTGGTCTGCCAGGACAAGGTCCTCAACCTGTCCCAGTACTACATGCGCCCAGGTTTTGCCTTCGGCGGCTCTTGCCTGCCCAAGGACGTACGCGCCCTCACCTACCGCGCCGCCAGCCTCGATGTCCGTGCACCGCTGCTCGACTCGCTGATGCGCAGCAACGAATCTCAGGTGCAGAACGCCTTCGAGCTGATCGAAGCCCACGACAAGCGCAAGGTCGCCCTGCTGGGCCTGAGCTTCAAGGCCGGCACCGACGACCTGCGCGAAAGCCCGCTGGTGGAACTGGCCGAGCGCCTGATCGGCAAGGGCTACCAGCTGGACATCTACGACGAGAACGTCCAGTACGCCCGTGTTCACGGCGCCAACAAGGACTACATCGAGTCGAAGATCCCACACGTGTCGTCGCTGCTCAACGCCAACTTGCAGCAGGTGATCGACAACGCCGACATCATCGTCCTCGGCAACCGTGACGAGCAGTTCCGTGCGCTGGCCCTGCAAGCGCCAGCCGGCAAGCAGGTGATCGACCTGGTCGGCTTCATGAACAAACCGACCAGCACTACCGCCCGTACCGAAGGCATCTGCTGGTAAGTGCCCGGCCGGGCAGCGAAGAGGCACTCGACAAGAGCCGCCTCCTCGCTGCCCACCCTTTCCCGAATTCTCGACGGATGCTGAACATGCAAAGGCTCCAGACAGTGCTGTTGCAGTGCGCCGGGTGGCTGCTCTACATGAGCCTGCTCATGCTGATCGCCCTGGCCCTGCCAGCTGATATCTTCGACTCGCAGTCGAAGCACTTCATCTTCCTGGTCGGCGCAGTCGGCATCTGGCGCTACTCCATGGGCGCCACCCATTTCATCCGCGGCATGATCTTCCTCTACGGCGTGTACCCGTATCTGCGCCGCAAGGTGCAGAAAATGGGTAACGCCACCGACCCGTCGCATGTCTACCTGATGGTCACCAGCTTCCGTATCGAAGCGCTGACCACCGCTCAGGTGTACAGCTCGGTGATCCGCGAGGCGATCAACTGCGGCTTCCCCACCACCGTGGTCTGCTCGCTGGTGGAAATGTCCGATGAACTGCTGGTGAAGAGCCTGTGGGCCAAGTACAACCCGCCGGCCCACGTGAAGCTGGACATCGTGCGTATCGCCGGTACCGGCAAGCGCGATGGCCTGGCCTACGGCTTCCGCGCCATCTCGCGCATGCTGCCGGACGAGAACGCCGTGGTGGCGGTAATCGACGGTGACACCGTGCTGGCCGACGGCGTGGTGCGCAAGACCGTGCCGTGGTTCAAGCTGTTCCCCAATGTGGGCGGCCTGACCACCAATGAATTCTGCGAAGTGCGTGGCGGCTACATCATGAGCGAGTGGCACAAGCTGCGCTTCGCCCAGCGCCACATCAACATGTGCTCGATGGCCCTGTCCAAGCGCGTGCTTACCATGACCGGGCGCATGTCGATGTTCCGCGCCAGTGTGGTGACCAACCCCGAGTTCATCGCCGACGTCGAAAGCGACTCGCTGATGCACTGGCGCCTGGGCCGCTTCAAGTTCCTTACCGGGGACGACAAGTCCAGCTGGTTCAGCCTGATGCGCCTGGGCTACGACACCTTCTACGTGCCGGACGCCGCCATCAACACGGTCGAGCATCCGCCGGAAAAAAGCTTCCTCAAGGCCAGCCGCAAGCTGATGTACCGCTGGTACGGCAACAACCTGCGGCAGAACTCACGGGCACTGGGCCTTGGCCTGCGTCGCCTGGGGCTGTTCACCAGCATCGTGTTGTTCGACCAGCGCGTGTCGATGTGGACCAGCCTGCTGGGCCTGACCGTGGCGGTGATCGCCAGCCTCAAGTTCGGCATGGCCTTCTTGCTGGTGTACCTGCTGTGGATCGGCATTACGCGCCTGATCCTCACCATCATGCTGCTGTGCTCAGGCCACAACGTAGGCCCAGCCTACCCGTTGATTCTCTATTACAACCAGATCATCGGCGCGCTGATGAAGATCTACGTGTTCTTCCGCCTCGACAAGCAGTCGTGGACGCGTCAGCCCACTGCCCTCAAGCGTGACCTCGCCAGCTTTCAACAATGGTTCAACACCTGGTCCTCGCGGACCATGACCTTCTCGGCTGCCAGCATCTTCGTTGCTGTGCTGTTCATGGTCGTGTGAGCCCAACCCGGATCGGATCTAACAGGAACAAACCACCATGAATACCGCCGTGAACGTCAATGTCGTGCATGAGTCCGAAGCCCAGCGCCAACACGCCCGGGTACGCATTCCCGCCAAGCTGCGGTTCCTGGACGCCCAGCGCCAGGTCCACGAAGTCAAGGTCGAAGACCTTTCTGCCGGCGGCCTGAGCTTCCACACCAAGCAACCGCAGTCGGTGGGCGATGTGCTGCGCGGGCGCCTGCAGTTCGTGGTCGACAACCTGGGCCTGTCGATGGACATCGAGTTCCAGGTGCGCTCGTACAACCCGGACAATGGCCGTATCGGTGCGCAGTTCCAGAACCTTGAACCTCGCGACATCGCCACGTTGCGGCACATCATCACCAGCCACCTGTCGGGTGAGCTGATCAGCATCGGCGACGTACTCAGCACCCTGCAACGTGACAACTTCACCAAGGCGCGCAAGCAGAAGGACGGTGGGTCGGGCCTGAGCGCCTTCGGCCGTTTCAAGGCAGTCACCGTCACACTGGGCGTGTTCGTGGTCGGCATTGCGGCCTTCGGCTTCGTCGCCAAATCGTTGTATGGCATGTATTTCGTCAGCCACGCCGAAGCCGGTGTGGTCGCAGTGCCCACCACCAACGTCACCATGCCGCGCGACGGTACCGTAAGCAGCCTGGTCGAAAGCGGTGGGCAGATCGCCAAGGGCGCGCCACTGGCCAGCTTCACCACCAGCATGCTGGACATGCTCAAGGGCAACCTTGAAGACGCACAGCTGGAGCCGGCGAAGATCGAGGAGCTGTTCGGCAAGCAGCTGTCCGGCACCCTCACCAGCCCCTGCGATTGCGTGGTCGCGCGCCAGTTGGTGGACGACGGCCAGTACGCAGCCAAGGGCCAGCCGATCTTCCAGCTGATCCCACGCACCACCAACCCGATGGTCGAGGCGCGCTTCAGCTACCGCCAGTTCGACGAGGTCAAGCCGGGTACCCGGGTCAACTTCCAGGTGGCCGGCGAAGACGAAGTGCGCACCGGCCAGATCGTCAGCAGCGCCAGCCTCAACAGCGAAGACCTGTCCTCCGACATCCGCGTGCAGATCAAGCCAGACAGCGGCCTGCCCGCCGAACTGGCCGGCCGCCCGGCCTCGGTCAACAGCGACCGTGGCCCCTCGCTGAACTGGCTGATCGACAAAGCCGTGGCCCGTGGCCTGTGAGGGACGGACAATGATCTCTGATACCTACAAGGTCCGCGTGAACCTGGGATTGTGTGCACTGGCCGCCGCCATCACCCTGGCCGGCTGTGCCGGCCTGCCCGACCAGCGCCTGGCCAACGAGGCCATGAAGCGCGGTGACACGGCATTGGCCGAGCGCAACTACAAGGCGCTGGCCGACCTGGGCTACAGCGAAGCGCAAGTCGGCCTTGCGGACATCAAGGTGGCCACCCGCGACCCCTCGCAAATCAAGGAAGCCGAAGCCACCTATCGCGCTGCAGCCGCCACGTCGCCACGCGCCCAGGCGCGCCTTGGCCGCCTGCTGGTGGCCAAGCCGGACAGCACCCAGGCCGAGCGCGAAGAAGCAGAGACCCTGCTCAAGCAAGCGGCCAGTCAAGGCGAAAGCAACACCTTGATCCCACTGGCGATGCTCTACCTCAGCTACCCGCAGAGCTTCCCCAAGGTCAACGCGCAGCAGCAGATCGACCAGTGGCGCGCCGCCGGCAACCCGGAAGCGGGCCTGGCCCAGGTGCTGCTGTACCGCACCCAGGGCACCTATGACCAGCACCTGGGCGAAGTGGAAAAGATCTGCAAGGCGGCGCTCAACAGCACCGACATCTGCTACGTCGAACTGGCCACCGTGTACCAGAAACGCGGCCAGGCCGACCAGCAAGCCGCCCTGCTCGGCCAGCTGAAGGCCGCCTACGCCCGTGGCGCAGTGCCGGCCACCCGTGTTGACAGCGTGGCCCGCGTGCTGGCCGACCGTAGCCTTGGCCAGACCGACGAAAAAACCGCCAAGGACCTGCTCGAGCAAGTAGCCCCGGCCAACCCGGCGTCCTGGGTCAGCCTGGCACAGCTGGTATACGACTTCCCCGAACTGGGCGACACCGACCAGTTGATGGCCTACATCGACAAAGGCCGCGAAGCTGAACAGCCACGCGCCGAACTGCTGCTGGGCCGTCTGTACTACGAAGGCAAAACCCTGCCAGCCGACGCTCAAAAAGCCGAGCAGCACCTGCAAGCCGCTGCCGAAGCCGGTGAGATCAGCGCCCATTACTACCTGGGCCAGCTTTACCGCCGCGGCTACCTGGGCAATGTCGAGCCGCAGAAAGCCGTCGACCACCTGCTGGCCGCCGCCCGTGGCGGGCAGAACAGCGCCGACTATGCCTTGGCTCAGCTGTTCAGCGAGGGCCACGGCATCCGCCCGCAACCGGGCAACGCCTGGGTGTTCGCCCAGCTGTCGCAGGCCAACCCGACGCCGCAATCAGCCGAACTGCTGCTGCAGCTCGACCAGCAACTGACACCTGATCAGCGCAACCAGGCCCAGCAACTGCTGGACCAGGAAAAGCGTGCACGCGGCAGCCTGGCGCAGGGCGCGAATAGCACCCTGGCCCTCGAAGCCCTGCAAGACGACGAAAAAGAAGTAGACGGTGAGGACTCGCTATGACGCTCAATCCCTTCGTGAAAGCCGGCATCGGCCTGAGCTTCGCCCTGCTGTGGTCCTGCCCGACCCTGGCGGAAATGACCGCTGAAAAAAACTTCGGCCTGGACGTGAAAATCACCGGCCAGTCGGAAGACGACCGTGACCTGGGCACCCGCTCTGGCGGCGACGTCAACGGCCTGGGCCTGGATCTGCGCCCGTGGGTGTACGGCGAGCGCGGTAACTGGAGTGCCTACGCCATGGGCCAGGCAGTCGCTGCGACCGACACCATCGAAACCGACACCTTGCGCCAGAACGACGACGGCACCAGCACCGACACCGGCGACGACAGCCGTCAACCAGACAAAAGCTACCTGGCCATGCGCGAGTTCTGGGTCGGCTACAGCGGCCTTACCGCCTACCCAGGCGAGCAACTGCGCTTCGGTCGCCAGCGCCTGCGCAGCGACGATGGCATGTGGCGCGATACCAACATCGAAGCGCTGAACTGGACCTTCGACACCACGCTGCTCAAGGCCGACCTGGGCGTCGCCCAGCGTTTCAGCGAATACCGCACCGATCTCACCGAACTGGCGCCGGAAGACAAGGACCGCACCCACATCTACGGCAACGTCGCCACACAGTGGACCCCTGGCCACTGGGTTGGCCTGCGCGCTCACCACACACATGACAGCGGCAGCCTGAAGAACCCCGGCGAAACGGTCGACGCGCTGGACAAGACCCGCACTGGCGACCTTACCTGGCTGGGCCTGGAGGCCAACAGCGACGCCTACAACTGGCGCAACGACCACACCGTGAATTACTGGGGCAGCGTCACCTGGCTGACCGGTGACCGCGACAAGCTGAGCACCCAGCAGGTGGGTGACGACCAGGTCGCCACCGGCAAGCAGAGCGGTGACGTCAACGCCTGGGCAACCGACCTCGGTATCCGCCTGCGTCTGGACCCGCAATGGCAGGTCGGCGCCGCGTACGCCCGCGGTAGCGGCGGCGGCGGCGATGACGGTTCGAACAACTTCGAGCAGACCGGCCTGGAGAGCAACCGCTCCAACTTCACCGGCACCCGCTCGCGTGTGCACCGCTTCGGCGAAGCGTTCCGCGGCGAGCTGGGCAACCTGCAGGCCGCCACCCTGTTCGCTTCGTGGCAGCTGCGTGACGACTATGACGCGAGCCTGATCTACCACAAATTCTGGCGGGTCGATGGCAACCAGAACATCGGTTCCAGTGGCATCAACGCGGTGGTCAACGACAACGGCGTGAATCGCCCGCTGGTCGATGGCGAAAAAGACCTCGGCCAGGAAATGGACGTGGTCGTGACCAAGTACTTCAAGCAAGGCCTGCTGCCGGCTTCGATGAGCCAGGCCATCGACGAGCCGTCAGCCCTGGTGCGCCTGCGTGCCGGTGTATTCAAGCCGGGCGACGCCTACGGCAAGGAAGCGGACTCGTACATGCACCGCGCCTTCGTCGACGTCATCTGGCGCTTCTGAGGCCGGTAGGGGACTGACCGTGATGAACCTTCACCCGCACTTACGTCACAGCCTGTTGGCCAGTGCCTTGCTGCTGGCAAGCGGCCTGGCCACTGCCGCAGAGCCCCAGGTGATCGCCAAGGAGCTGCAGCAGGCCAAGACCTATACGGTGGCCAGCGCACCGATCGAGCCGCTGCAGATGGACCCGCCAAAGCTGCCCGACCTCACCGGTTTCACGGCCGAGGCGGTGCAGAAGAAAATCGACCGCCGCCACAAGGGCAAGGTCAGCCTGCGCCGTATGTTCCAGGAGGACACCCTCAAGGAGTTCGTCGGCGGCGACAACAAAGCCGCCGAGTGGGTGCAGCGCCAGCACGGCATCCCGCAGGCGATCTTCGTCGATGACGGCCATGTCGACCTGACCGAGTTGAGCAAGAAGGTACCCAAACAGTACTTCAGCGAAGTCGAGCCTGGGGTTTACCTGGCACGCCTGCCGATCGTGGTCGGGCAAAAGGGCATCCTCGAGATCGACGGCAAGGTCAAACAGCTGCGCCTGTCCCAGGAGGGCGGCGCTTTTCTGGTCAATGACGGCAAGCTGTTCGTAACCGACACCCAGGTGACCGGCTGGCGGGAAAAGGACAACGGCCCTTCGACCTTCCGCTCGCCCAAGGAATTCCGCCCGTTCCTGCTGTCGTGGGGCGGTACCGAGACCTACATCGTCAATACGAAGATGGCCAGCTTCGGCTACGCCAAGTCCAAGTCGTATGGCGTGAGCATCTCGCAGTACACGCCGAACATGGCCAAGCGCATGGGCCGCCCGGAGCCCACCGGCTGGATCATCGGTTCGGAGTTCAGCGACATGTGGTACGGCTTCTACTGCTACGAAACCCAGGACTTCGTGATCAAGGACAGCACCTACCGCGACAACATCGTCTACGGCATTGACCCGCACGACCGTTCGCATCGCCTGATCATCGCCGGCAACACGGTGTACGGCACCAAGAAGAAGCACGGCATCATCGTTTCGCGTGAGGTCAACGACAGCTGGATCATCAACAACAAGAGCTACGACAACAAGCTCTCGGGCGTGGTGATCGACCGTAACAGCGTCAACAACCTGGTGGCCTACAACGAGATCTACCGCAACCACACCGACGGCATCACCCTGTACGAAAGCGGCGACAACCTGATCTGGGGCAACAAGCTGGTCAACAACCGCCGCCACGGCATCCGCGTGCGTAACAGCGTGAACATCCGCCTGTACGAAAACGTCGCCATGGCCAACGGCCTGGTCGGCGTATACGGCCACATCAAGGACCTGTCCGACACCGACCGCGACATCGCCCTCGACCCGTTCGACACCAAGGTGTCGCTGATCGTGGTGGGTGGCGAGCTGTCGGCCAACGGCTCCGGCCCGCTGTCGATCGACTCGCCGCTGTCGGTCGAGCTGTACAAGGTGTCCATGCTCGCCCCACGCAAGGCCAGCGGCATCAGCCTCAATGGTGTGCTGGGTGAGCGCCAGGACGAAATCCTCGACCTGCTGGTACGCCAGCAGAAGGCTGTGCTGATCGACCCGGTCGAACGCCAGACCGAAATGATCGATTAAGGAAGCCCAGACCATGACTCCACACCTGATGAAACTGCTGGGCCTGTCCGCCGCCCTTCTGGCAATCAGCCAGGGCGTGCGCGCCGAAGACGTCAAGGCCCCGACCTTCAACGCCGAGCCCTGCTGCCAGTTGTGCCCTGAAGCGCACGATGCCAGCCGCTACACCACCCGCTATCAGCAAAACTTCACCACGCTGGTGCAGGCCCAGGGCGACTGGCTGTTCCGCACCCGCGAAGACCTGCGCACCGAGTTCAACACCACCCCAGCCGGCTACAAACGCCTGCAGCAAGTACACGACGCGTTCAAGAAACGTGGCGTGGAACTGGTGGTGGTGTACCAGCCGACCCGCGGCCTGGTGAACCGCAACATGCTCAACCCGGCCGAAAAAGCCGCGTTCGACTACCAGAAGGCCCTGGGCAACTACCAGGCCATGCTCAAGCGCTTCGCCAGCATGGGCTACAACGTGCCCGACCTGTCACCGCTGACCAACGAGCAACTGGCCGCCGCTGACCAGGGCAAGGACTTCTACTTCCGTGGCGACCAGCACTGGACGCCGTACGGGGCCGAGCGCGCGGCGAAGATCGTGGCCGACACCGTGCACAAGATGCCGGCCTTCGAAGGCATCCCACGCAAGGAATTCGAGACGAAGAAGTCCGGGCGCATGGGCAAGACCGGCACCCTGCACAACGTTGCCGGCCAACTGTGCGGCACCAGCTACGCCGTCCAGTACATGGACCAGTTCGCCACCGAGCCGAAAGGCTCGAGCGGTGGCGACGACCTGTTCGGTGACAGCGGCAATGCGCAGATCACCCTGGTCGGTACCAGCCACAGTGGCAAGAACTACAACTTCTCGGGCTTCCTCGAGCAATACATCGGCGCCGACGTGCTCAACGTCGCCTTCCCAGGCGGCGGCCTGGAAGGGTCGATGATCCAGTACCTGGGCAGCGAGGAATTCCAGAAGAACCCGCCGAAGATCCTGATCTGGGAATTCTCCCCGCTGTACCGCCTGGACCAGGAAACCATCTGGCGGCAAATCCTTGGCCTGCTCGACGACGGCTGCGACGACCGCCCAGCCCTGATGAGCGCCAGCACCACCCTCAAGCCTGGCAAGAACGAGCTGATGGTCAACGGCAAGGGTGGCGTGATCAAAGACTTGATCAACCGCAACCTGCAGATGGACGTCAAGTTCGAAGACCCCTCGGTGAAGGTGTTGCAGGCCACCCTCTGGTACCTCAACGGCCGCCATGAGGACATCAAGCTGGAAAAACCGGAAACCTCCGACACCGACGGCCGCTTCGTCTTCCAGATGCGCGAAGACGAGGACTGGGCCAGCCAGAGCCTGCTGGCGTTCGAGGTACAGGGGCCGGAAAGCGGCACCCAGAAGGTCGAAGCCAAACTCTGCAAACGCAACAACTTCGCCGTGCCTGCGCAGACCGCGCAGGCTGGCCAGTGAGGCGACCCATGACCATTTTCAAGCGAATCTCCAGCCCCGCCCTGCTCGCGTTGGCCTTGTTTGGCGGTGCTGCGCACGCCGCGCTGGTACCGCCGCAGGGTTACTACCAGGGGATCGAAAAGCTCAAGACCGGTGAGGGTAACTTCCGCTGCGAAGCGACGCCCAAGCCATACACCGGCCCGCTGCAGTTTCGCAGCAAGTACGAAGGCTCGGACAAGGCACGGGCAACGCTCAACGCAGCCTCGGAAAAGGCCTTCCGCACGTCGACCGAAGACATCACCACGCTGGAGAAAGGCGTGAGCAAGATGGTCGGCCAGTACATGCGCGACGGCCGCCCGGCGCAACTCGACTGCACCCTGACGTGGCTGGGTAGCTGGGCACGCGCCGGTGCATTGCTGTCCACCGACTACAACCATACCGGCAAGTCGATGCGCAAATGGGCGCTGGGCAGCATGAGCGGTTCATGGTTGCGGCTGAAATTCTCCAACTCGCAACCGCTGGCGGCACACCAGGCCGAGGCCGACCTGATCGAAAACTGGCTCAGCCGCCTGGCCGAGCAGACTGTGCGTGACTGGAGCGACCTGCCGCTGGAGAAGATCAACAACCACAGCTACTGGGCGGCCTGGTCAGTCATGGCTACCGCCGTCGCCACCGACCGTCGCGACCTGTTCGACTGGGCCGTGAAGGAATACAAGGTGGGCGCCAACCAGGTGGATGACCAAGGCTTCCTGCCCAACGAAATCAAGCGCAAGCAGCGCGCGCTGGCCTATCACAACTACGCCTTGCCGCCGCTGGCGATGATTGCCAGCTTCGCCCAGGCCAATGGCGTTGACCTGCGCGCCGAGAACAACTTCGCCTTGCAGCGCCTGGGTGAAGGCGTGCTGGCCGGCGCCCGCGATCCCAGCCACTTCAAGGCACGTGCGGGCAAGAAACAGGACATGACCGACCTCAAGGTCGACAGCAAGTACTCCTGGCTCGAGCCCTGGTGTGCGCTGTACCACTGCGTCGGCGACACGCTTGAGCGCAAGCACGACATGCAGCCGTTCAACAGCTTCCGGCTGGGGGGCGATGTGACCCGGGTCTACGACCCGAGTGCAGAGAGCAAGAAATGAATTGACCCCCATTGCGGGGGCGGAACCTGTGGGAGCGGGCATGCCCGCGAAGAAGCCACCGCGGTGCAAGGCAAGGGCTTCGCCCTTGTTCGCGGGCTTGCCCGCTCCCACAGGAATCTAAGTTGCCTTCCAGTCTTGCACTGGGGGGTTTGGGGGGCGCTTTGCCCTGGATGCTGTGAACAAATTAGGAGAACCGGGATGGTCTTCTCGTCCAACGTGTTCCTGTTCCTGTTCTTGCCGATCTTCCTCGGCCTGTACTACTTGAGCGGGCAACGTTATCGCAACCTGCTGCTGCTGGTCGCCAGCTACATCTTCTACGCCTGGTGGCGGGTGGACTTCCTGGCACTGTTCGCCGGCGTCACCCTGTGGAACTACTGGATCGGCCTGAAAGTCGGTGCCGCCGGTGTGCGCACCAAGCCGGCGCAGCGCTGGCTGCTGCTCGGCGTGGGTGTCGACCTGGCGATCCTCGGCTACTTCAAGTACGCCAACTTCGGCGTCGACAGCCTGAACGCGATCATGACGTCGTTTGGCCTGGAGCCATTCATTCTCACCCACGTGCTGCTGCCGATCGGTATCTCGTTCTACATCTTCGAGTCAATCAGCTACATCATCGACGTATACCGCGGTGACACCCCAGCTACCCGCAACCTGATCGACTTCGCAGCGTTCGTGGCGATTTTCCCGCACCTGATCGCAGGCCCTGTGCTGCGCTTCAAGGACCTGGTCGACCAGTTCAACAACCGCACCCACACGCTGGACAAGTTCTCCGAAGGCTGCACCCGCTTCATGCAGGGCTTCATCAAGAAAGTGTTCATCGCCGACACCCTGGCCGTGGTCGCCGACCACTGCTTCGCCCTGCAAAACCCCACCACGGGCGATGCCTGGCTCGGCGCCCTGGCCTACACCGCACAGCTGTACTTCGACTTCAGCGGCTACAGCGACATGGCCATCGGCCTGGGCCTGATGATGGGCTTCCGCTTCATGGAAAACTTCAAGCAGCCCTATATCAGCCAGTCGATCACCGAGTTCTGGCGGCGCTGGCATATCAGCCTGTCGACCTGGCTGCGCGACTACCTGTACATCACCTTGGGCGGTAACCGTAAAGGCACCTTCAATACCTACCGCAACCTGTTCCTGACCATGCTGCTGGGCGGCCTGTGGCACGGTGCAAACTTCACCTACATCATCTGGGGCGCCTGGCACGGCATGTGGCTGGCCATCGAGCGCGCGCTGGGCCTCGACACCAACCCGCAGCGCTTCAACCCGGTGAAGTGGGCCTTCACCTTCCTGCTGGTGGTGGTCGGCTGGGTGATCTTCCGCGCCGAAAACCTGCAGGTGGCCGCCCGTATGTACGGCGCCATGTTCAGCTTCGGCGACTGGCAGCTGTCGGAGCTCAACCGCGCCCAGCTCACCGGTCTGCAGGTGGCCACGCTGGTCATCGCCTACCTCACCCTGGCGTTCTTCGGCCTGCGCGACTTCTACCGCAATGCCAGACCGACGCCCAAGGTGGCCCCGGTGCAGGTCAACGCGGACGGCTCGATCGGCCTGGACTGGACCCGGGTGATGACCCGCGCACTGATCCTGCTGCTGTTCGTCGCCTCGATCCTCAAGCTTTCGGCGCAAAGCTACTCGCCGTTCCTTTACTTCCAGTTCTGAGGTTGATGACCATGACCCGGACATTACGCATCACCTACTCCCTGTCGTTCCTCGGCCTGCTGGTCGGCATGGGCGCCTGGTCCACCGGTGGCCTGCAGAGTTTCCAGCGCACCGAGCAGATGACCCTGCTCAACGGCAAGCTGGCCAAGGCCGCCGAGACCCACTACGACGCCGAGTTCCCGATCAAGCGCCTGGGCACCAACTTGTGGGCGGCCATGGACTTCAAACTGTTCAACGAAGGCCGCCCAGGTGTGGTACTGGGCCGCGACCAGTGGTTGTTCAGCGACGAAGAATTCAAGCCCACCGCCGGTGCCGAGCAATTGATGCAGGAAAACCTGGCACTGATCCGTGGCGTACGCGACACCCTGCAGCAACACGGTAGCCAGCTGGTGCTGGCGATCGTGCCGGCCAAGGCACGGGTCTACGCCGAGTACCTGGGCAAAGAGCGGCCTGCCAGCCTGCATGACGACCTGTACAACCAGTTCCATGCCCAGGCACGCCAGGCCAACGTGTTCGCACCGGACCTGATGGCACCGATGGAGCAGGCCAAGGCCCGCGGCCAGGTATTCCTGCGTACCGATACCCACTGGACGCCTATGGGTGCCGAAGTGGCGGCGCAGGCGCTGGCCGAAGCGGTCAGCCGCCAGAGCCTGCTCAATGGCGACCCACAAGCCTTCATCACCGAAGCGGGCAACACCGCCCCCTACAAGGGCGACCTGACCAACTTCCTGCCACTGGACCCCTTGTTCAGCAACCTGCTGCCGGCCCCGGACAACCTGCAGAAACGCACCACCCGGCCGGTCGATGCCGAGGGTGACGCCGGCGACGCGTTGTTCGCCGACAAGCAGATCCCGGTTGCACTGGTAGGCACCAGCTACAGCGCCAACCCGCACTGGAACTTCCTCGGCGCGCTGCAGCAGGCCCTGCGCAGTGACGTCGCCAACTACGCCGAAGACGGCCATGGCCCGCTGCTGCCGATGCTCAAGTACCTGCAAAGCGATGCCTTTAAAAACGCCGCACCACAAGTGGTGGTGTGGGAATTCCCCGAACGTTATCTGCCAATGAAAAACGACCTCAGCAGCTTCGATCCGCAGTGGATCGCGCAGCTGAAAAACTCCCGTAAATCCGAAGAAAACCTGGCCTTGTCGTCCACCCGGACAGACCACTGACTGATAGAGAGGAAACGCACATGACTACCAAGACTTCCATTGCCAAAGCCCTCACCCTCGCGGCCGGCCTTTCCCTTGCTTCGATGCAGGCCTTCGCCGGTGCCGACGCCGCACTGTATGGCCCAAGTGCGCCGAAAGGCTCGACCTTCGTACGCCTGTACAACGCGACCAGCGCACCCGCCGCCGCGTCGGTCGGCAACACCCAGATCAAACAGGTTGGCGCACAGGCCAGCAGCGATTTCAGCTTCCTGCCAGGCGGCGACTACACCGCCCAGGTCGGCGGCAAGAGCGTGCCGGTCAAGCTGGCCTCGGACAAGTACTACACCCTGGTCAACAGCAACAGCGGCAGCCCGAAGCTGATCGAAGAACCACCGTTCAAGAACAAGCAGAAAGCCCTGGTGCGCGTGCAGAACCTGAGCGACCAGCAACTGACCCTGAAAACCGCCGACGGCAAGACCGAAGTGGTCAAGCCGGTGGCCGCCAACGGCCGTGGCGAACGCGAAATCAACCCGGTCAAGGTCAACCTGGCGCTGTACCAAGGAGACAAGAAAGTGGGTGACGTGAAACCCGTCGCCCTGGAGCGCGGCGAAGCCGCAGTGCTGTACGTAACGGGTTCCGGCAACGCCTTGTCGCCGGTGTGGGTAACTCGCCCCGTGGCTAGCAACTGATTCCCCTGCCTCTCAACGACTATTGGAGAAACATGATGATCCCGGTAATTCTTTCTGGTGGTAGCGGTTCCCGTCTTTGGCCTCTGTCGCGCAAGCAGTTCCCCAAACAGTTCCTGGCCCTGACCGGTGAACATACACTGTTCCAGCAAACCATCGAGCGCCTGGTATTCGAGGGCATGGACACCCCGATCGTGGTCTGTAACAAGGACCACAAGTTCATCGTCCAGGAGCAACTGGCCGCACTGAAGCTGGAAACCCAGGGCATCCTCATGGAACCGTTCGGCCGCAACACCGCGCCGGCCGTGGCCATGGCTGCCATGAAGCTGGTCAACGAAGGCCGCGACGAGCTGATGCTGGTGCTGCCTGCCGATCATGTGATCGATGACCAGAAAGCCCTGCAACGTGCCTTGGCCTTGGCCACCGTGGCCGCCGAGCGTGGCGAGATGGTGCTGTTCGGCGTGCCGGCGACCAAGCCGGAAACCGGCTACGGCTACATCCGTTCCAGCCAGGATGCGCTGCTGCCCGAGGGCGTGGCGCGGGTTGCGCAGTTCGTCGAGAAGCCCGACGAAAAACGCGCGGCCGAGTTCGTCCAGGCCGGTGGTTACTTCTGGAACAGCGGTATGTTCCTGTTCCGCGCCAGCCGCTTCCTCGAAGAGCTGAAAAAGCACGACGGCGACATCTACGATACCTGCGTACTGGCCCTGGAGCGCAGCCAGGAAGACGGCGATGTGCTGAGCATCGACGAAGCCACCTTTGCCTGCTGCCCGGACAACTCCATTGACTATGCGGTGATGGAGAAAACCCAGCGTGCCTGCGTGGTGCCGATGTCGGCCGGCTGGAGCGATGTAGGCTGCTGGTCGTCGCTGTGGGAAGTGCACGAGAAAGACGACAACGGCAACGTCACCAAGGGCGACGTGGTGGTTCAAGACAGCCGCAACTGCATGATCCACGGCAACGGCAAACTGGTGTCGGTGATCGGCCTGGAGAACATCGTGGTGGTCGAGACCAAGGATGCCATGATGATTGCCCACAAGGACAAGGTCCAGGGCGTCAAGCAGATGGTCAAGACCCTCGACGAACAGGGCCGCACGGAAACCCAGAACCACCTGGAAGTGTATCGCCCGTGGGGCTCGTACGACTCGGTGGACATGGGCGGCCGCTTCCAGGTCAAGCACATCACCGTCAAGCCGGGCGCCAGCCTGTCGCTGCAGATGCACCATCACCGCGCCGAGCACTGGATCGTGGTATCCGGTACCGCCGAGGTGACCTGCGACGAGAACGTGTTCTTGCTGACCGAAAACCAGTCGACCTATATCCCCATCGCTTCGGTGCACCGTTTGCGCAACCCGGGCAAGATCCCGCTGGAGATCATCGAAGTGCAGTCCGGCAGCTACCTGGGCGAGGATGACATCGAGCGCTTCGAGGATGTGTATGGGCGCACGTCCACACCCATCGAGCGCGGCGTTTCGGTGAAGACCATCGCGCAGTAAATGCTGACTCGCCCCTGGGCTGACCAGGGGCGAACCTGCTTATTCAACGCTTGGGGCTATGACGTAGATGTCGAATGGGCCACCCACCACCCTGAAAGGTCGCTGCAAATCATCCTCCCCTTCAAATTCGAAGGATTCAGCCCTGATGCTTGTGGCAGTCATTTCGAGTTTCCGGATACGTCCGGATTTCGCATAGCCGCCATAGGTTGTGCCGCGCTTGTGAACAAGCGCCCGGTTCGCCTCACCCCCGATAACGACATCCCGCACGCCCTCCTGTAGTTCCAGATCGAAGTCAATGTAGACGTCCGCATCTTCGGCCTGCCCCTTGTACGCATACAACCACGCTGATTTTTCAGCGCTCCCGTAGTCCACGCCCTCGGAAACGAAATCCTCCTTTTGACCCGCAAGGCTGATGACAGCCGTAACGTTGCCCTTGGCAGGCGTTTTTTTCATTTCTTGCACAGGTTTTTGCTCAACCGATGTGTCACTCATGGCCATGCTCCTTTTGAATAGGCATGGCGGAATCTAGAATGGATGTACCCTTTCCACTACTCGCAGTATTGCCAGGTCTGGCTTCTGGCATAGTTGCTCACCGGTTACCTGACCGCTGGGTTTTAGATAGGCTGTAGATATCCCTGCGCGCGAATGAGGCGATTACGCGATGCTGATCGGTGCCCTGCTGATCCTCACCTGGCTGGTGTTGTTGTTGCGTTACCCAGCCAAGGCTCTTCCCATCTCCCTGGCGGCCGTGTTTGGCCTGGGCCTGGTGGCCTTGTTCGTGGTCTGGCAAGACAGCCGCGAAAGCAGTCGATTGGCACGCCTGGACCTGCGCCTGACCTACGCCCCCGAACACTGTCCCGCCGACCGTGCCCTGCAGGTACGCATGAAGAACGGCAACGACGTGCCGCTGACCGAACTGCGCTGGCGCGTGGCAGCGTACGCACCGGGCGATACCGTAAACCTGGCCGAGAACACCTACAATGCACCGCGATACCGAGGGCCAGGTGAATTGCAGCCGGGGGCCGAGTGGCATGACTGCCTGCCATTGCCGCCGCTGCGTTCCGGCTATCGGCCGCAGACCCTGGAATTCCGGGCAGAGCACCTGCAAGGTACATTTGCCAATTGATGTGTTGCCTATGCCGGCCTCTTTGCGGGTCAACCCGCTCCTGCAGGGTGTAGGGGCAGGTTGACCCGCGAAGAGGCCGGCACAGGCAACAACCAATCCTCCATGACAACAGGCCCCTACCATGCCCACCGTCCTGATCACCGGTTGTTCCAGCGGCATCGGCCGCGCCCTGGCCGACGCCTTCCGCGATGCGGGCCACCATGTCTGGGCCACCGCCCGCAAGCCTGAGGATGTCGAGCAACTGAGTGCCGCCGGCTACACGGCCCGGCAGCTGGATGTAAACGACGGCGAGGCACTGGCCCGCCTGGCAGAGGAACTGCAAACCCTCGATATCCTGATCAACAACGCGGGTTACGGTGCCATGGGCCCACTGCTCGATGGTGGCGTCGACGCCCTGCGCCAGCAGTTCGAAACCAACGTCTTCGCCGTGGTCGGCGTTACCCGGGCGCTGTTCCCGCTGCTACGCCGCTCACGCGGTCTGGTGGTGAATATCGGCAGTGTATCGGGCGTGCTGGTCACGCCTTTCGCCGGCGCGTACTGCGCCTCGAAGGCGGCTGTGCATGCCCTGAGCGATGCCTTGCGCCTGGAGTTGGCGCCGTTCGGTGTGCAGGTGATGGAAGTACAGCCGGGTGCAATTGCCTCGCAGTTCGCCAGCAATGCCCAGCGCCAGGCTGAGCAGGTGCTGGCGGTCGACTCGGCGTGGTGGCCTTTGCGTGAGCATGTGCAGGCGCGGGCGCGGGCATCGCAGGACAAGCCAACGTCGGCGGCGGTATTTGCCCAAGGCGTGCTGGCAGCAGTCGGCAAGTCGCCGGCGCCCGCAGTGGTACGTTTGGGGAATGGCAGTACAGCCTTGCCGCTGATGGCACGGTTGCTGCCGCGGCGGTTGCTGGACTGGGCGCTGCGCAAGCGCTTTGGCCTGCTGCGCCCACTCTGAGTGATCGCCTGCCTGTACCCGCGAAAGGGCCGGGCCTGCAGGCCAATTTTCACCCGCCGTTCACCGTTGCCGCCGCTACCGTATTCGCGGGTAAACCCGCTCCTACACAGATTGGTGGTGGACACACATCGGTGGTTGGACACAGGCCGCCGTGTAGGAGCGGGTTCACCCGCGAAGAGGCCGGTGCAGCCTGCAAAGAATCAGGCCATGGAGCGCAGTGCCCCCCCTTCAAACTCTGTGCTTCCTCCCTAGCTGTGAGCATTCGGCAGCTGCTCGTCAAACGCCTGCCAGCCACCGCCCAGTGCCTTGTAAAGCCCCACCAGCGCCTGCGACACCGCCGCCGAGCTGTCGATCCATTGCTCCTCGCTGGCCAGCAGCGCGCCTTGCACCGTCAGCACATTGAGAAAGTCCACCGCCCCTTCCACATACTGGCGCTGGGCGGTTTCCAGGGCGATACGGTTTTGCCGCACGGCCTCGGCAAGGTGATCACGGCGCAACTGACTGGCGTTGTACAGGCGTAGCACATCGTCAATTTCATGCCAGGCCCCCAGCACCACCTTGCGATAGTTCAGCGCGGCTTCCTGCTGTTGCGCCTCGCGCAGTTCCAAGGTGCCCTTGAGCCGGCCGCCCTCGAAAATTGGCAGCGACATCTGTGGACCGAAGGCGAACCGGCGCGAATCCCAGCCACCGAAATCCGACAGCTGCATCGCCTGGAAGCCGACACTGCCCGACAGGCGGATACTCGGGTAGAAATCCGCCTTGGCCACGCCAACACTGGCAGTGGCGGCATGCAGGCGGGCCTCGGCCTGGCGGATGTCCGGGCGGCGCTCGGCCAGTTCGGACGGCAAGCCGATGGCAAACTTCTGCTGCGGCGCAGGCAGCTCGCCGCCTGGCAGCAATTCGGCCTGGAGGCTGCGCGGCGGCTCGGCAGCGAGCAGGCTGAGGGCATTGATCAGGTCATCACGCCGCGCTTCCAGACTTGGCAGGCGCGCTTCGATAGAAGCGACCTGGGCGCTGGCCTGGGCCACATCCAGGCGTGTGGCAACGCCTTCGGCCTGGCGGTCCTGGGACAGCTTCAGGCTGTGCCGGGCGACCCTGAGGTTATCCTGCGTCACATCGAGGGTGTGCTGCACGGCACGCAGCTGGATGTAATTGCCGGCGGTTTCCGAAAGCAGTGCCAACAGCACACCGCGGCGGTCATTCTCGGCCACTTCGACCGTGGCATCGGCAGCCTCGACCTGACGCCGCACACGGCCCCACAGGTCCAGTTCCCAACCAGCCACCAGGTCGCCCTGCCAAAGGTTGAAGGCTTCTTTCCCGGCTTTGCCGGACGGATCGCTCAAGCCATCGGCGCTGTTACGAGCGCGGCTGTAACCGGCATTCACGTCCACCGACGGTACTTCGTCAGCAGCCAAGGTACTGCGCAGGGCACGGCTTTGCAGCAGCCGCGCGCTGGCCATCTGCAGGTCGAGGTTGCGTTCGGCAACGCGCTGGATCAAAGCGCTCAGGCGGGCATCGTGGAACGTTTCCCACCAGCGCAGTTCAAGCGGTTCGGCCTGCGGCTGGCTGGCCGCCGCCTCGCCTTGCAGCGGCGCCCACTGCTGCGGGGCCTGGCTATCTGGGCGCAGGAAATCCGGGCCCAGGGTGCAACCGGTCAGCAGCACAGCCAGCAGCAAAGGGCTCAAGCGTAATCCCGGTTTCATCGCGCGCTTACCTCTTTGCCGTCCAGCTTGTCGCCACGCGTGTCGATGGTGGCTTCTACCGACATGCCCACACGCAGGCGGGTGAGCAGTGGCTGGCCATCATCGAGAACGATCTTGACCGGAATGCGCTGCACCACCTTGGTGAAGTTGCCGGTGGCGTTGTCTGGCTTGACTGCGGCAAAGGTTACGCCGGTAGCCGGGGCAATGCTTTGCACATGGCCTTGCAGGGTTTCGCCGGAGAAGGTGTCGACGCTGATGCGCACCGGCTGGCCCGGCTGTACGTGGGTCAGCTGGGTTTCCTGGAAGTTGCCGACCACATAAGCCTGCTGCAACGGCACCACCGACAACAAGCGGGCGCCCGGGTTGACGTAGGCCCCCACGCGCAGGGCGCGTTCGCCGACCATACCGTCCACCGGCGCTGTGATGCGGGTGTAGGACAGATCGAGCTGGGCCTTTTCCAGGCCTGCTTCGGCACGCTTGAGCTGGCCATCGGCGCTGGCCACTTGAGCCGTGAGGATGTCCACCTGCTTGCGCGCCGCCACCCGCGCAGCTTGAGCGTTGGTCAGGCGAGCACGGGCTTGATCGACCGCGCTGCGCGCCTGCTGGGCGTTCTGCACGGTACCCGCGCCCTGCTCGGCAAGGCGGCTGTAGCGGTTGACTTCATGGTCGGCGAACGCCGCTTCAGCCTGGGCCGCCTTCACTGCCGCTTCGGCCTGGGCAATCAGCGCGTCCTGGCGTTCAAGCGTGGCGCGGGCATCGGCGCTTTGTGCCTGGGCTACCAGCAACTGCGCCTGCGCAGCATCCAGCGCGGCCTGGTAGTCACGCGCGTCGATGGTCGCCAGCAACTGGCCAGCCGTGACCTGCTGATTGTCTTCCACCAGCACTTGCTTGATGAAACCGGCGACTTTGGGCGCGACCACGGTGTAGTCGGCGGTCACATAGGCGTCATTGGTGCTCTGGCGGTGATCGCTGCCAAACATCCAGGGGCCGACGATGCCGGCCAGGACGGCCACGGCCAGCACCGAGCCGATGAAAAGGGTTTTGCGGTTGTTGGTCATTTCAATGGTTCTCGAAATCATCCAGGGCTCAAGCCACCGCACGCGGCGGATAGACCCGGGTAGGCACGAAAGGAATCAGGCAGATCAGGGCCACGGCGATACAGGCCAGCACCAGATAGAGGTCAGCCGAGGTCAATACCTGCGCCTGGTCGTGAATGCGCTTGGCCAGGCCGGCGGCGTTGACGTCGACCAGCGGGGCGTTGCCCAGGCTGTCCACCAGGTGATTGGAATGGAAATGCCGGCGCAGGGTGCCAAGAACATCCAGCAGGCCACCGGCGATGACTGCGGCCAGGCCCTTGACGGTGTTGAACCAGCTGGAGGCGAACGGGCCCTCCTGCGGGGTCATGCCATTGGTGGACAGCATCAGCAACGGCAGCACTGCCATCGGCTGGCCGAACACCTGCAGCAGGTAGAACGGGTAGAAGTCGCCACGGATCCACTCGCTGGTCAGCAGGCTGCTGCCAACACAGGACACCGCCAGCATCGCCAGGCCAATGCCCAGCACCCAGCGGCAGTCCACTGCACGGATGTTGCACAGTGCCGCCGTCAGCGGCAGGGCGATCAGTTGCGGCATGGCCACCAGCAGCATCAACGGGCTGGTCTGCGCTGGGCGGTAGCCCTGGATCTGCGCAAGGTAGGCCGACGGGATGCTGCCCACACCCGAGAGCACGATCAGCACACCGGCCAGGGTCACCAAGGCGAAACTCAAGTTGCGCCGCTGCAACAAGCGCAACTGGAAAAACGGCAACGGCTCGGACCACTCGTTGTACATGAACAACACCAGCAACAGCAGGCCACCGCCCAGCAGCCAGCAGATCAGCGGCGAGTCGAACCAACCCCAGCGGTCGCCCAGCGACAGGCCCAGCACAGTGCAACTGATGGCGGGCAGGCCCAGCAGTACGCCCCGCCAGTCGAACTGTTTGAAACGCTCCAGGCGCAGCGGGTCCTGCGGCAGCCCCCAGCCTACGCAGACCATGGCCAGCAGCGAGGGCAGGATGATCTGCCAGAATGCCCATTGCCAACCGACGTATTCGGTCCACAGCCCCGCCAGTGGCGTGCCGAGGTTGGGGCCGAAGGTGGCGGTCAGGGCGTAGCAGGCCAAGCCATAGACCTTGATACCTGGCGGCAAAAAGCGCAGGGCCACGCTCATCAACATCGGCGGCAACGCGCCAGCGGCAAAGCCCTGCAGTACACGCAGCAACATCAGGCTGTGCAGGTTGGGGGCGAACGGTTGCAGCAGGCCAAGCACGGCGAACAGACCAATTGCGCTCATGGTGAAGCGCCGCAGCGAGAAGGTCGTGGCCAGCCACGGCGCAAAGGCCATGGCGGAGACCGAAGCGGCGCTGTATGCCGCCAGCAACCAGGCACCTTCGTCGGCACCGATGCCCATGGCGCCGCGGATATCGGCCAGGGAAATCTTGGTTACCGACTCGTTGAGGCCGGCGCACAGCACAGCCAACAACACACCGAACAACCCGACCACCACCTGCAGGCCGAACGCAGCCTGCGCGGGCGCAGCCGGCGCAGGGGCGGCGGCCATGGCGGCAGACGGGACGGACAGGGAACTCATGGGCAGACATCTCCGGCAACAAATTTGCGACTGGAGCAAGTCTAAAAAGGTCGAATGCTTACGAAAACTGACTTGTTGGCAGTTTTATATTGCGTCAAACGCAATCGGGCAACGGATGCGCACGTGCCATACGCCTCAAGGGTCCATCCTGCCGCACGCCTTCAACGTCTGCCGCAGCCAGCGATGGGCCGGGTCGTTATCGAACCGCGGGTGCCATGCCTGCATGACATTGACCTTTTCCAGTGGCACGGGGATCTCGAAGGACCTCAATGGCAGTTTCAGCCTGTTCACACTGTTCAGGATATTGGCGGGTATCGGCAAGATCAGGTCCGAGTCCGGCAGCGAAAACATCGCGGAGTGAAAACTCGTCGTGATCAGCGCTACCCGGCGCTCCACCTTGTAATTGGCCAGTGCCACGTCGATAGGCCCATTGGCACGGCCACGGCGTGACACGCTGATGTGCGGGTAGGCGGCGAAGCGCTCAGGGGTGATCTCGTCATCGAAAACCGGGTGCCCTTCACGCGCCAAGCCCACGAAGTAGGTGTTGAACAGGCTCTGAACCTTGATTTCGGGGCCCAGTTCAATGGCTGAACTGATGATCAAGTCGATTTGGCCATTGCGCAGCACCGCATCATCGTCGCCGCTGCCCTCCGGCACAAAACGCAGCACCGTATGCGGTGCCTGGGCCAGCATCATGCGCAACAACTGAGCGCCATACAGGGCGATGAACAGGTCATTGGTGCGGATGTTGAAGGCACGGTCCAGGTTCACCAGGTCGACATCGTCGCGACTGCGAAATACCTGCCCGGCCTGCTCCACCAGGCCATGCACCTGCTCGCGCAAGGCCAGCGCACGCGGCGTCGGCACCAGGCCACGGCCGGCCCGCACCAGGATCGGGTCACCCAGCGCTTCGCGGATACGCCCCAGGGTCCGGCTCATGGCTGCCGGGCTCAGGTTCATGCGTTGCGCCGCGCCAACCACGCTGCCCTCGTCGAGCAAGGCATCGAGGGCGACAAGCAGGTTCATGTCCGGAAGTTGCATGGCCGTTTTCCGTTACAGCTGTGGGAAATGTGATGGTATCAGGTTGATGGATTGCACCGGACGCAATGCGCTTGTGCGTGGTGGGCCATTTATTCAGGGAAAGGATTGGGTCAAGAATGATGCATGGCAGGTTCGGCCCTTTCGCGGGTAAACCCGCGCCTACGTTGGTCTACGCGAAGAGGCCGCCCCAGCCCCCAAATACATCAAGGATCCTGCATGCCCAGCCCCGTCCTGATCGCCATCGACGCCTCCCCCACATCTGCCGCCCTGCTTGCCCTCGCCCGCCGCTACTGCCGCCCGGGCGAGCACGAACTGCACGTGCTGCTGGCCATCGATTCGACCTTCGCGGTGCACGCGCAACCCGCGCCCTACACCGCCGAGGAACGGGAAGAATACCCCGCCGCCTGCGAGGAACAGCAGCATGCCGACCACGCCGTAGCCGAGGCCGTGCGCGAACTGCAGCAAGCCGGCTTCGCCAGCCAGGGCTGCATGGTGGCCGGGCTGCCAGTTGAAGCGATTGTCGCCAAGGCGCAAGAGCTGCGTTGCGAGCTGATCATCATGGGCCACCGTCACCTGTCGCGGCTGGGGCGGTTGCTCGACCCGTCGATCAGCGCGAAGGTGATTGATCGGGTCGAAGTGCCGGTGTTGGTGGGGGCGGCGAGTGCCTGAGTTGCGCGAGGTGTCGCCAAGCGGATCGGGCAGCGCGCGGGGTGCGCTCGATCGGCCTGGCGACGTATATCTCAAGGCGAACTCGGCTTCACCACCACCGTACAAGTCGTCCCCGCCGCCAGCAAAAACCCTTCCGGCACTTCATCGATGTGAATGCGCACCGGCACCCGCTGTGCCAGCCGCACCCAGTTGAAGGTCGGATTCACGTCGGCGATCAGCTCGCGGCTCTGTGGGTTGTCACGGTCGTAGATGCCGCGGGCAATGCTCTCCACATGCCCCTTGAGGCGCTCGCCGCTCATCATCTGCAATTCGGCCTGGTCCCCCACCTTCACATGCGGCAGCTTGGTCTCCTCGAAGAACCCGTAAACCCAGAACGAGTGCTCGTCGACCACCGCCATCACCGCTTCACCGGTACGCGCATAATCGCCCTTGTGGATATTCAGGTTGGTCACATAGCCGTCAACCGTCGCCACGATATGCGTACGCTTGAGGTTCAGCTCGGCTGCGGCCAACTCGGCAAGGGCTTGTTGATAATCGGCTTGGGCGGAATTGGCGATGTTGCTGGCGTCGTCGCGGTTTTCCTTGGAGATCACCAGGTTGTCCATGTCGGCACGGCGCTTGGCATTGACCTTGCGCATTTCCCAGGTGGCCTTGCGCGAGGCGACCAGTGCCTTGGCCTGGTCGACGGCCAACTGGTAGTGCTCAGGGTCGATCTGGATCAGCAGGTCGCCCTTCTTCACCCGCTGGTTGTCCTTGACCGGTACATCCACCACGTAGCCGGGCACGTCGGCAGCGACGTTGATGATGTCGGCACGCACACGGCCATCACGGGTCCATGGCGTGGTCATGTAGTGCAGCCACAACTGGCGACCGATGGCCACGGCAGCGACCAGCACCAGCAGGGTGGCGATCAGGCTGAAGAACTTTTTCATCGAAGGATTCTCACCAGTAGACAGTCAGCGCCATGGCGCCGAACAAGCAGACGAACAGGCTCAGGCGCAGCAGCGCCGGGTGCCAGAAGAAGCGGTAGCCATCATGGCTGGCAATGAACCGGTCCAGGCCCCAGGCCAGGCCCAGGGCAAACAGGAACATCAAGGTCATGGTGGGCATGTACACGCCATGGAAGGCGATCTCACGGGGCATGGTGCAGTCCTTTCGCCGGTGCCAGTGGCGACTGTGGGTCCAGCAGGGAAGTACGGATGAAGTGCAGGTAGCTTTGCACGCGGCGCAGCACCGAGGTGTCGAAGTGCCGGGCGAATGGCTCGTCGGTGGCCTGCACGCGTGCGATGGCGTGGTCCACTGCCACCAGTGCGCGCTCGTGGTTGCTGGCGCTGGGCTGCAGGAACAGCCGGGTCAGCGCACGGCCCATGACACGGATTGCCTGGCGCCAAGGCTGCGACTCGGCATAGGCCGGGTGCACCGGGGCGCGGGCTTGCTCCTTGCGCAGCTCGATGACGGCGTGGCCGATCTCCAGCACGGTGAACATCCAGCCCATCAGCTGGCTTTGCACCTGCGGCTTGCCGGCCGCCAGGCCATAGGCCTGGTGCAGCAGGTCGCGGGTGCGGCTTTCGAAGGCCGAGCCCAGGCCGCGCAGGCGGCCGCTGATGGCGAACAGCACCTGCTCGCGCAACGCCTGCTCCAGGCGGCTCCACAACCAGCGGCTGTTGGGCGGCAGGATGATCGCCCCGGCGGCGGCACAGACGAACATGCCGATCACCATGCCGATGTAGTCGTTGATGAAGGTGTACGGGTCATAAACGGTGAGGTTGTTCGGCACCGAACCAATCGCGAAGAACACCAGCAGGCCGATGCCGTAACCGGCGTAGGCAGGGCGCGACGAAAGAAACGCGCCCAGCACGAACACAGGCGCCAGCACCATGCACAGCAGCGGAAAACCATCGATCCAGGGGAACACGAAGAAGGTTTCGAAGAAGCCGACAAAAGCGCCGATGGCCGTGCCGCAAGCCATCTGGAACGACATGCGCTTGGGGTTGGGTGACGCCGCCGAAAGGCATACGGTGACCGTGGCGATCAGGGTCATCATGGCGCCACTGGGCCAATCGCTGAGCAGCCAGTAACTGCCCAGCAACAACAGCACTGCCGAGGCGCGCACACCGGCCGCCAGCGATACCAACCAGCTGGTCTGCGCCACGTAGGGCTCGTCCCACTGCTCGCGTTCGTGCTTGTGCGCGGCCAGCGAGGCATGGGTTTCGGCGTAGCTCAACATCTCGTCGACGAAGCGGTACAGCAGCTCGAACGCGGTGTGAAAATCGAGCAGGTCGGATTCGCTGGGGTCCGTTGCCAGGTACTCAGCCCGCAGCCCCCGCACCTGGGCCTGCAGGCCTTCCTTGTAGGCGGCCAGCTCCAGGGTCAGGCGCAGCGCATCGGCGTCAGTCAACGCCCGGCCCACATAGGGCTGCAGCAACTCCACCAAGGTGTTCAGGCCCGGTTCGATGGCACTGACGATCTGCAGCGGGCCACGGGCACGCAGGCGCTCCAGCAAGCGGTGCAAGGCATTGAAGCGGGTGGTGATGGCCATGAACTCGCTGTTCATGCGCACCAGCCGGCCACTGCGACGGCGCATGTGCGGGTCTTCGAAAGCGGTGACGTTGCGCAGGCTCTCAAGGCCCACGGCCTCTGCCACGAAGCGCACGTTGCTGCTCTCGAAGCGGTCCTTTTGACTGTCGCCACGCAGGGCCTCGACCACCACCCCGGCAAACACGCCAAAGCGCTGGTACAGGGCGTTGCGCATTGCGGCACTGGCCGACTGCGGCAGGATCGCGGCACTGACGAAGGTCGACACCAGAATACCCAGGGCGATTTCCAGCGCCCGCCATACCGCTGCCATGAACGCCTGGTCGGGGTGTTGCAGCACCGGCAGGCCGATCATCGCTGCGGTGTAGCCAGCCAGCACGAAACCATAGGCGCGGAAGGTGCGGTAGCGCATGGCACCGGCTGAGCACAGGCCCACCCACAGGGCCAGGCTGGGCAGAAACAGCTCGGTGTTCTGCGGGAAGATGGCGATCAGCGCCACCATCATCGCCGAGCCGGCCAGGGTGCCTAGCACCCGGTAGAAGCTCTTGGCGAACACATGCCCGCTTTGCGGCTGCATGACAATGAACACGGTGATCATGGCCGTGCGCGGTTGCGGCAGCTCCAGGCGCATGGCCAACCACAGGGTGATGAACGCGGCGGCCAGCACCTTGAAAATGTACACCCAGGTCACGCCGTCGGTGCGCGCCCAGGCAAAGAAGCCCCGGCGCCATTCCAGGCTTTGCAGCCAGCGCACGGGCAAACTGGAAGTGCTCATTCGGCGTTATCCGGCTTCTTGTCGAAAATGGCCAGGGTGGCCGGGGTCTTCGGTGCTGCCTGGCGTTCCTCTTTCGGCGCATCCTGACCGGCCTGCAGGCCACCACCCAGGGCGGTGACCAGCTCGGCATGGGCAATCAGGCGGGCGGCCTGCACCTGCTGCTGCACCTGCTGCTGGCGGAACAGCAAAGTCTGCGCGTTGAGCACGTTCAGGTAGTCGGTAAGGCCGCGCTGGAACGCGACCATGGCGATGTCGTAGGTTTTCTGCGCGGCAGCAACCGATTCGGCGGCGAAGTGCGACTGTTCTTTCATCGACTCGCGGCGGATCAACTGGTCGGAGATGTTCTTCAGTGCACCAACCACGGTCTGGTTGTAGCGGGCCACCGCCACGTCATACCCCGCCGAGGCCACGCCCAGTTCTGAGCGCAGGCGCCCACCGTCAAAGATCGGCAAGCTGATGGCCGGGCCGACGTTGTAGTTGAACTTGCGCCCGGTCAGGAATTCCAGCGGGCCACCGCCGGTGGCCATGAAGCCCAGGCTGCCGACCAGGTCGACGTTGGGGAAGAAGCCGGCGTGAGCGACGTCGATGCCACGCGCCTGGGCAGCCACCTGCCAGCGGCTGGCAACCACATCAGGCCGCTGGCCAACCAGTTCGGCGGGCAGGTTCGAAGGCAGTTTCAGCGGCGCGGCCAAGGCCAGGACCGGGCGCTGCAACTGCGCGCCTTCCCCCGGCCCCTTGCCGGCCAGTGCGGCCAGCTGGTTGCGGGTCAGGGCAATTTCTTCGTCGAGGCTGTCAAGCTGGCGGTGGGTTTCCGGCAGCGGCGCTTCGGCCTGGCTGACTTCGAAATGGGTGCCGATACCGGCATCCAGGCGACGCTTGGCCAGGGCCAGGATCTGCTCCTGCTGTTCCAGTTCGGCCTTGACGATATCGCGCTGGGCAAAATGCAGGCTCAGCTGGATGTAGGCACGCACCACATTGTTCTGCAGTTCCAGCTGCGCCTGACGGGCTTCGGCCACGCTCATGTGCGCCTGGTCCACGGCCTGCTCGCTGGCATTGCGCTCGCGCCCCCACAGGTCAAGGGCGTAGCTGAAACCGATGGCGGCGTTGTTGTCCCAGGTGTTGGCACCCGACAACGCGCCGGGGCCATAAAACTGGTCTTCAGGCCAGTTGTGGCGCTTGAGCGTGGCCTGGCCGTTGGCCTGGAGCTTTTCCGCCGACTCGACCACACCGGCCATGGCCTTGGCTTCGCGCACCCGCGCTGCGGCCATGGCCAGGCTTGGGCTACCGGCCACGGCCAGGGTAACCCAGCGGTCCAGCTGTGGGTCACCATAGGCGTGCCACCACTGCTGGTCGGGCCAGTGAGCGTCGGTCGCGGCTTCGCGAATGGCCGCGTCGGTGGTCAAGGTATTGGCTTGCAGCGTCTTGCTTTGCGGGGCAATGCCCCAGGTTCCGATACAGCCGCTCAAGGTGAGGGCAAGGGCACAGGCACTGAACGCCTTGAGCGTTCTGATGATGCGACGCGGCACAGCTGCGATTTCCCGAGGAAGAGGTGAAGGGGGCCGGGCAATTCTAGGGGGCGGCAGCACTGGCGATAAGCACAGATTCCTGCGAATCTTTGTTACCAAAACAGCGATAATCCGCCTTTGGTCGAAGGCAACTTTTTCTCTTTTCCAAGTTACTTCGTGACACAATTTTGTCCTCTACCTCGAGAGTGACCCATGGACACCCTGCAAAACATGCGTGCTTTCAGTTGCGTAGCCCAACTCGGCAGCTTCACTGCCGCTGCGGCGCAACTGGATACGACCACCGCGAACGTGTCGCGGGCGGTCTCCAATCTGGAAGCCCATCTGCAAACAAGGCTGCTCAACCGTACCACCCGCCGCATTGCGCTGACCGAAGCCGGCAAGCGCTACCTGATGCGTTGCGAACAGATTCTTACCTACGTCGAAGAAGCCGAGGCCGAAGCCAGCGACGCCCATGCGCGCCCGGCCGGGCAGTTGAAGGTGCATTCGATGACTGGGGTCGGCCAGCACTTCGTGGTCGATGCCATCGCCCGCTACCGCGAAACGCACCCGGACGTGACCTTCGATTTGACCATGGCCAACCGCGTGCCCGATCTGCTCGACGAGGGTTATGACGTCTCCATCGTGCTGGCCACCGAACTGCCCGACTCAGGGTTCGTTTCGCAGCGCCTGGGCATCACCTACAGCATTGTCTGTGCCTCGCCCGCCTACATCGCCCAGCATGGCGTGGCGCACAAGCCTGCCGACCTGCTCAAGCACGCCTGCCTGCGCATGGTCAGCCCGGTCATACCGCTGGAGAAATGGCTGTTCGATGGCCCGGAAGGCCAAGAGATGGTCAACATCACCAGTTCGCCGTTCATGGTGAATACCGCCGATGCCATGAAGACTGCGATCCGCAGTGGCATGGGCGTAGGCGTGCTGCCGATCTATTCGGCTATCGAGGGCCTGCGGGACGGTAGCCTGGTTCGGGTGCTGCCCGAGTATCGCCTGCAGGAGCTGAACCTGTATGCCATCTATCCATCGCGGCAGTATCTGGATGCCAAGATCAAGACCTGGGTCGAGTACCTGCGCAACTCGCTGCCAGAGATTCTTGCCGCGCATGAGGCAGACCTGAAAACCCATCAGGTGCTGATCGCCAACTAAAAAGCTGCTGCATTGCGGGGGCTGACAATGGTAGGTTGCTAACCATTGATTTCGCCTGTTCCGCCCCTTTCGCGGGCAAGCCCGTTCCTGCAAGGCACCGCGCCCCTGTAGGCGCGGGTTTGCCCGCGAAGAGGCCGGCACAGCCCCACCCCGCCTAGCAGAGAAGTTGCCCGATGAAAAAGACCGTCCTGGCCTTCAGCCGTATCACCCCGGCCATGGCCGAGCGCCTGCAGCAAGACTTCAACGTGATTCTGCCCAACCCCAAGCTCGGCGACATCAACGCCCAGTTCAACGAAGCCCTGCCCGAAGCCCATGGCCTGATCGGCGTTGGCCGCAAGCTCGGCCGGGCGCAGCTTGAAGGCGCGGCCAGGCTGGAGGTGGTGTCCAGCGTGTCGGTCGGCTATGACAACTACGACCTCGACTACTTCAACGAGCGCGGCATCGCCCTGACCAACACCCCCGACGTGCTGACCGAAAGCACCGCCGACCTGGGCTTCTCGCTGATCATGGGCTGCGCCCGGCGCACCGCCGAGCTGGATGCCTGGACCAAGGCCGGCAACTGGCAGGCTACCGTGGGCCCGGCCCACTTCGGCAGCGATGTACATGGCAAGACCCTGGGTATCGTCGGCATGGGCAACATTGGTGCAGCAGTGGCACGCCGTGGCCGCTTCGGCTTCAACATGCCGATCCTGTACAGCGGCAACAGCCGCAAGACTGCGCTGGAGCAGGAGCTGGGCGCACAGTTCCGCAGCCTGGATCAGTTGCTGGCCGAAGCCGACTTCGTGGTGATCGTGGTGCCGCTGTCCGATGCCACCCGCAAGCTGATCAGCAGCCGCGAGCTGAAGCTGATGAAGCCGAGTGCGTTCCTGATCAACATTGCCCGTGGGCCGGTGGTGGATGAGGCGGCGCTGATCGAGGCGCTGCAGAACGGCACCCTTCGCGGCGCGGGCCTGGACGTGTACGAGAAAGAGCCGCTGAGCGACTCGCCGCTGTTCAAGCTACCCAATGCGCTGACCCTGCCGCACATTGGTTCGGCTACTGCCGAAACCCGTGAGGCCATGGCCAACCGGGCGATCGACAACCTGCGTGCGGCGCTGCTGGGCGAGCGGCCGCGGGACCTGGTGAACCCGCAGGTGTGGAAGGGCTGACCGTTTTGGAGTGCCTGGGCCGGCCTNAAAGGGCCGGCCCAGGCAACCCATCACCTATTTGGCTACCACAACACCCTCAGCCCCCCTGGCCCGGGGCTTGCGAAACACCAGCACATTCCCCGCCATCACCGCCACCAAGCCGAGCAAGGCCGGCGCCGTCCACTGATAACCCTCAGCCACTGCCGACACATTCAACGCCACCAACGGGAACAGCACCGTGCAGTAAGCTGCCCGCTCCGGGCCCATGCGCCCGACCAACGTCAGGTAGGCAGTGAAGGCAATCACCGACCCCGGCACCACCAGGTACAGCAGCGAACCGATATAGCGCGCATTCCACTCCATGCTGAACGGCACGCCGCTGACCACACAGAACACAGCCAGCATCACCGCCCCATAGACCATGCCCCAGGCATTGGTGGTCATCGGCTTGAGCCCGGCCTTCTGCTGCATGCTCGACAGCAGGTTGCCGGCCGAGAAGCACAGCGTGCCGAACAGGGCCAAGCCAAGGCCGTACAGGGTTTCGCGGCTGGCTGCGTGATGCGACAGCTCCGGCCAGAACAGCAGGCCCAGGCCAAGCAAGCCCAAGGCACCCCCGCCAAGCACATTGCTGGCGATTTTCTGGCCGAAGAAAAGGCGAGCGTTAAGCGCGTTCCACAGTGTCGCGGTGGAGAACACCACCGCGATCAGGCCGCTGGCGATCCACTGGCTGGCGCTGAGGAAGCAGATGAAGTTGACGCAGAACAGGCACAGGCCCTGGGCCAGGCAGATCTGGTGACCACGGCGGTTCATGGGTTGCAGCCGGCGCGTAAGCAACAGGAAAGCAAACAGGATCAGCCCGGCCAGGGCGAAGCGGTAGACGATCGACACTGGGATCGCGACCACGCCCAACTGGAGTTTCAGGGCGATCCAGGTGGTGCCCCAGATCAGGACGGTGAGCAGGTAGAGTGACAGGTTCATGGTGGCGGTTCCTTGGGCCTTTGGAAATCGGTGCCCGGCGCTTCGCGGGTAAACCCGCTCCTTCAGGGATCACCAGTGTTCTTTCGATCGGCCTCTGTCTGCTTGCACGAACTTGCGCTTTTCTTGCGCCGGTAGCTGTCACTCGATCCAGGGTGCAGTAGGATGGCAGGCAAGAGGACCTGCCAATGACGCCACTCACCCAGTTGCAAGTGTTCAACGCCATGCATGCCTCGCCCAACGCCAGGCTGGAGCTGAGCGCGCACCTGGGCGACGGACTGGCGGCAGCGTTGTGGAGCAACCGTGACGATGCGCGCGACTACCAGGCCCCTAGCCATCACACCCTGTCGTGCTACATCGCCGACGGCACCGGCACCTTCCGCCGCCAGCGCCCGGCCGACAAAGGTGCGCCCGACAAGCTGTGCGTGATGCCGGCCGGGCAGGAATCGAACTGGGTCGTCAATGGTGCGATCCGCCTGGCACACCTGTATGTCAGCGAGGCGCAGTTCGCCCTGGGCTGTGTACGCCTGCTCGACCGGGAACCGCGCGAGCTGCAACTGCAGGAAGCGACCTTTCTGGACGACCCGCAGCAGGCTGCCCGCTTCCGTCAATTGATCCAGCTGGACTGGGACGAGCCCGGCGAGCGCCTGCTGGCCAGCAGCCTGGCGCACGAGATCGTCGACCATGCGCTGCTCAGCCAGGTCGGGTTGCGCCAAGGCCTGCGCCTGAAAGGCGGGCTGGCGCCAAACCTGCGCCGACAGCTGGTCGACTACCTCGAGGCACACCTGGACCAGCCCATCACCCTGGAAGAGCTGGCGCTGCGCTGCAATCTGTCCGAATACCACTTTGCGCGCATGTTCCGCGCCAGTTTCGGGCTCCCGCCGCACCAGTATCTGCTGGCCCGGCGGCTGCACCGGGCGTGCCAGTTGTTGCGGCTGGGAGTAATGCCGCTGGGGGAGATTGCCTTGTTGTGCGGGTTTGCCAGTGCCAGCCATTTCAGCAACCGGTTTCGCCAAGCCCTGGGGGCAACACCTGGCGAATACCGCAAGGCCTTTTTCATCTGAAACCGGGGCCGCTCTGCGGCCCCATTTGCCTAGAACTCGAAGGTGCTCGACAAACTGACCTGCCGCGCATCGCCAATCGCCACAAAGTACTGGTTCACCGCCGAGCTGTAATACACCTTGTCGAACAGGTTCTTCACGTTCAGTTGCAGACGCACGTTGTGTTCGTCGAGTTTGGTTTCATAAGTGGCAAACGCATCGGCAACGGTATAGCTCGGCAGGTCGAAGGTATTGGTCGCGTTACCCGAACGCTCACCCACATAACGGGCGCCGGCACCGAAGCGCAGCCGGTCACCCCCGAACAGGCTGCCAAAGTCATACACCGCCGACAGCGAGCCGCTGTGCCGGGCCACGTTCTGCAGGCGATTGCCCTCAAGATCAGGGTCCCTGGTGACCTTGGCATCGGTCAGTGCATAGCTGCCGATCAGGCTCCAGCGCTCGCTGAGCTGGCCGGTCACGTCGAGTTCCACACCGCGTGAACTGACCTCACCCGCATTGCTGTAGACCGTCTCGCTTGTGACGGCGTCAAAGTTCGAGACCAGTACATTGCGCTTGGTAATATCGAACAATGCCAGGGTGCCTGTGATGCGGCCTGGCATGTCGAGCTTGGCGCCCAGCTCCCACGACTTGCCCTCCTCAGGTGCCACCGAGGCGTCGAGCACGACATTGCCGGTCAGCGGCGCGATGGTCGAGTTGGGCTTGAACGACTCGCTGTAGCTGCCATAGAACGAGAGCTGGTCGTCGACTTTGTAAACGATACCGGCGTGGGGTACCCAAGCCTGGCCACTGATGTCGGTATTGGCCTTGAACGGGCGACCGCGGCCAGCGTACTGGTCGTACTGCTGGAAACGCGCACCTGCTACAAGGATCCAGTGCTCATCGAGGTGCAGCGCGTCCTGCACGAACAGCGCATCGGTGCGCAGCTTGTCGGTCTGGTCGCTGTCGCTGGCGCGCACGTTGGTGCCCTCCACTTCCTGTCCGTAGACCGGGTCCAGATAACTGAACGTGGACTGTGGCGTCTGGCGAATCAGGTCACCGCGAAAGATCTTGCGGTCTTCATGGTCGATGCCGAACAGCAGGTCATGCTGCATCCCCGCCAGCTCGACATTGCCATTGAGACTCAGGGTCACGAACTGGTCACGGCTCATGGCGTTGTGAGTGCCGTCGATGCTGCGTGTCAGCGTGCCTTGGGTTTCGTTGACGCCGGTCACGCGAACCTGGCTGGCATCGTAGGTCTCACGATTGAAGCTGTAGCCGAAGTGCAGCTTCCAGTCATCGGCCAACTGATGGTCGACTTCCAGGCGATACAGGTCGGAGCGCCCTTCCATGTCGTTGAACGGCTCGTCCAGGCGGCGCGTGGCAGGGATGTTCAGCGGGTGGCCGTTGTTGCCGAACGCGGTGCCACGGTCGAACGGATAGAGAAATTCACGGTGCTCGTAGGCCAGCACCACCTGGGTGTCTTCGCCCAGCCAAGCCAGCGACGGTGCCACCAGCGATTCGCGGTGCACACCGTAGTTGCGCCAGTAGTCCTCGTCTTCGTGGTCGACGACCAGGCGGTAGGCGAAGTTGCTGTCACCCAGTGCGCCCGTGCTGTCGAGCCCGCCACCGCTGCCGTTCTTGCCGCTGCCATAGGTCGAGCCGCGCACCGTCAGGGCGTTGTACTGCTGCAACTGCGGACGCTTGCTGACCACGTTGATGACCCCACCCGGGTCCTGGATACCGTACAGCAGCGAGGCAGGCCCCTTGAGCACTTCAACCCGCTCGGTGCTGGCGTTGAGGTTGCGGCCCTGCACCACGGGCATGCCATCGCGCATGATCGAGCCGTCGCGGTTGTCGCCAAAGCCACGTTTCATCACCGTGTCGGATGTGCCGCCGAAGTTGTTGCCCTGGGTAATGCCGCTGACGTTGGCCAGGGCGTCATCGAGGTTGCGCGGGGCCTGGTCGCGGATGACCTGGGCCGGTACCACGTTGATTGCCTGGGGGATGTCCTGGTTCGGGCCCTGCCCGCGCATGATCGAAGCGCTGGCCAGGGGCTGGTAGCTGTAGTCGTCCTGTTGCGAGGTCACGGTGGTGGCCTGCAGGTTGAGGGCACCGGAGGTGTCTGCAGGTTCGAGGGTCAGGGTACGTGCGTCGACGCGGCGCCAGGCCAGCCCAGCGTTGCCCAGCAGTTGTTGCAGCGCCTGCTCGGCGCTGAACCGACCCTTCAGCGCTGGCGCTTGCACGCCCGGCAACTCGAGGGTGTAGACCACGCTCTGGCCAGTGGTGCGGCTGAAGGCGTTCAGGGCCTGGGCCAAGGGTTGGGCCGGCTGGGCGAAGGCATAGGCCTGCAGCTGCTCGGCCGCGGTTGCCAGGGGGGCGACAGCGAAGGCCGGGAGCGCAGCAAGGCCGAACCAGAGAGGGACGCAACGCGGGGAGAACTTCATGGACGCTGACCTGTGAGAGGGTGATTACTGCGAATGAATCGCACTTTCACTCATTACACGGATGCCACGTGCTGTTACCTCACCTGTGCCTGGAAATATTTTTGTTGTGGCGACCTCTTCGCGGGTAAACCCGCTCCTACGGGGGGGTTACCCGTGAAGAGGCTGGCACAGGCAACTACCGAATCAGGGTCAAACGCCCCAACACGGTCTGCCGTGAAAAACCCATCACCTTACCCAGCGAATCCAGCGCCAGCAGCGGCTCGGCCACCGGGAAGCTGCCGCTGACCTTGCGCTGCCCCAGGTCACCATCGAGCAACAGGATACGCCCCGGGTAATATCGCCCAAGGTCTTCGATCACCTGCGCCAGCGGCACCTGGTAATAGTTCAGCCACCCCTGGCGCCAGGCCAGGCGGTTGTCACTGTCCACCGCCAGGGTGTCGCCTACCCTGCCTGCGCGGTAGGTCAGCTGCTGGTTGGCAGTCAGTTCTCGCGCCACAGTGCCCTGCGCGGGGCTGACGCCCACACGCCCGCTGCGCACCGTCACCTGGGCGCCCTCGCTTTGCTCACGCACCTCGAACTGGGTGCCAAGCACCCGCACTTCGCCGCCGGCAGCTTCCACCAGGAACGGCTCACCGGTATGGGTAACCTCGAAGAACGCCGCACCATGCAGCAACCGCACACGGCGCTCACCCTGGGCGAAATCGACCGCAATGGCGCTACCGGCATCAAGCGTCACCTGTGACTGGTCGGCCAAGGTCACCTGGCGAATCTGCCCGGCACTGCGGTAGTCCGCCTGCAGGTCCTGCAACCAGTACCCTGGGTGCCAACCACCAGCGACGCCCACGGCCAGCACCAGGCAGGCTGCCATCGCCAGCCCTGCCACCCGCCGCCAGCCGCCACGCGCCGGTGGTCTGGCCATGGCATCGAGGTAGCGCTGCAGGGCGTCCTGTTCTTCGTCCGCCAGCCGCGCCGCCGGGGCGGCGCTTTTCTGCCACAGCATCTGGGCCTGTTCATAAGCTGCGCGGTGTGCGGGGTCGGCCAGCAACCAGCGCTTGAATGCCGCCCCTTCGGCTTGCCCGGGTTGCTCGTTGATCCGGTTGAACCATTGCAGGGCAGCCTGAAACTGCGCTTCGGTGATCGGCGGTAAACGGCTCATCGACGGGCGCTCCCTGGCCGGCGTGGGGTGGACGCGGGCTCGGCAACACTCGCCTTGCACGCTTCGAGGGCGCGCATCATATGCTTTTCCACGGCGCTCTGTGACAGCTGCATGGCTTTGGCGATCTCGCTGTACTTGCAGCCGTGAATGCGGTTGAGCAGGAAGATCTGCCGGGTGCGTTCGGGCAAGGCACGCAAGGTGGCCTCGATACGCTGCAAGTCGTGGTCGACCTCCACGGCCTGCTCAGGGGCCTGGGCCAGGCTCGCCTCGCTTACCGGCACAGCCGCTTCGGCCACGCGTTCGCGGCTACTCTCGCTGCGCAGGTGGTCTATGGCCAGGTTGCCCGCGCAACGCAGCAGGTAAGTGTCCAGCGCCTCGACCTTGACCTCGGGGCGACGCCAGAAACGCAGGAACAGCTCTTGGACCAAGTCCGAAGCGGTGGCGCGGCAGCCGACCCGACGGCTTACCAACGCCTCCATACGCGCACGCTGGGCCTGGAACACCTGGACGAAACGTGCACGCGCGCCTGCGCTGTCAGCGTCAGGTTCGATGATATCCCTCGGCTCGCTCACAGGGATCACGCAGCAGATACGGCCAGCATGGGGCCCAGCACCACGCTGACGGCAGCCAGGCCCAGCAGCAGACGAGGCTGGTACGGCAGGCCGAACACCCACAGTGTTACCCCGGCCATCATCACTGCGGTCCACTCCACCAGGCCGAGGGCCCAGCCACGCAGGTACACGCTGAGCACCAGCGACAGCATCAGCAGCAGCCAACCTGCAACACGTAACAGGAGCAAGTGCCTGGGGCTCGGCTTGCGCCCGAGCAAGTCGCTGAAGTGCTTTTCCATCGCCAGGCACAGGGCAACGAAGCCCGCAAAGGCAATCAGTGCGTTACCCAGCATCAGCTCACCTCCACCGTTTCAATGCTCGACTTTTTTGTCGCACGCGCCGCGCGCTTGGCTACGGGGGTTGGGCTGGCCAGCATCTTGTGGGCCAGCCAGGCCAGAAACAGGCCAGTCCCCAGGGCTGTCAGATCGAAGCCGGCCATGGCCCAGTCACCCTCCAGTACCGAATGGTTCAAGCCCCGGTCAGTCGTCAGGCCATTGAGCAACGGCAGCAGGGAGAAGGCCAGCGCGCCCAGCGCCAGTTGCTCGCCCCAGGCCTTGCGCCCGCTACGCAGCACGGCGTGCACCAGCGACAGGCCCCAGGCGATGAAGAAAGCATTCACCTCCCAGTCGGCCCGGCCTTCGACAGCCATGGGCACCAGGCGGTTGGCCCAGAAGAAGCTCGCCACCGCCAGCAACAAGCCACTCATGCTGGCCATATTGAGCACTTCGACCAGGCGCAGCTCCCCTGGCACAGCTCCGCTCTTGGCGTGCTTGAGCTGGCGCTTGCCCAACCATATCACCAACCCGGTACCAATCACCGCCGTACCGGCCACACCAAAGAAGAAATACAGCCAGCGCAGCCAAGGCCCGGCAAAGTTACCCATGTGCAGGCCGGCGAAACTGAAGGCGGTCATCATTAAACCGCTCTCCGGCTTGCCCTGGCTCAACAGCGCACCACTGGCCCCATCGAATGTCCAGTTGGCGCTACGCCGATAAGCCACGTGGTCGGCTGCCGATTGGGTGAAGGTGACGCGGGCATTGCTGTCGCCCGGGTTTTGCACCTGGATGCTGCCAACACGCGCCCCCGGCTGCAGCGCCTGCACCTTGGCGTACAGGCTCGGCAGCGCTACCAGCGGCGTGGCCACCTGGGCCGCCTTGGGCGCATCGTTGCGGCCAAACAGGTCGTTGAAGTACTTGTCGGTGTCATTGCCGTAGCTGGCCATGATGCCCGCCGGCATCACCATGTACATGAACAGCACCAGGCTGCTGTAGCTGATCATCAGGTGGAACGGCAGCACCAGCACGCCGATGGCATTGTGCCCGTCCAGCCAGGAACGCTGCCCCTTGCCAGGGCGGAAGGTGAAGAACTCCTTGAAGATCTTCTTGTGGGTAATGATGCCGGTGACCAACCCCAGCAGCATGATGAAAGCGCAGAACGTCGAGAGCCAACGGCCAACCGGGTAAGGCATCTGAAGCTGGAAGTGGAAGCGGTAGAAGAACTCACCACCGCGGCTGTCACGTGCGTCCACCGGCTGGCCGGTCTGGGTATCGAGGGTTTTCCTGACAAAGCCACGCGGGCCGCCACTGGGGTCGCGGTAGCCCACACTCAAGGCGGCCTCCCGTTCGTTCGGCATGCGAATGAACCAGGTACTCGAATGCCCTGCATTGTCCTGCAGGTAACGTTGAGCTACCGCCAGGCTATTGATCGGGTCCAGGGCATGGCTGCGCACTTCAGGCTGTGACCAATGAGTGATTTCTTCCTTGAAGTACGACAGCGTGCCGGTAAGGAAGATGGCGAACAACAGCCAGCCGAAGATCAGGCCGGTCCAGGTGTGCAGCCAGGCCATGGCCTGGCGGAAGCCTTCTTTCATGCGTTTTTCATCCAGTAGGCAACGCCGCTGATCACGCCCAGCAGCAGGCTTGGCGCCAATACGCCCAACCAGGCACGCCAGGCGCTGCGGCAGGCGAAACACCAGATGAACGCCAGCAGGTAGAAGACGAACGACAGCAGCAGGCCGGTGAGCGTGGCATCGACCTTGGGCAGTGGCGCCAGCAAGGCAATACAGACGCTCGCGAGGGACGCCAGCAGATAGCCGCCCAGCAGCGCGGCCAGGCTACGGGATGTCACGGCCAGGCGATAGCTGAGCGGGAGGCCGGCGGTTTTGCGCGTCATGGCGAGGTCCGGGCGTTCTTGGGGCTGCAATAATAATGATTTCAATTCTCATAAGCAAAGCCCAGCCCCTCTACCCATTTGGCCGTACGAGCCACGCGTCACGGTAAGCCCATTTGCAACAAGAAATTTATTTTCAAAAAGGGCTTGAATTCATTCCGCAGTTGCCTGACCTTAGAGTCAAGAGGCGCAGAAATTCCAAGGGTCTCAAGGGCCTAGGCGCGTCTCCATGCGAGCAAGCTGAATAAGGATTGAATCATGCAAATCCAGGTCAACAGCAGCAACGATTTCGACGGTAACGCCCGGCTCGACCAGTGGGTCCGCAGCACACTGCAGAACTCGCTGGAACGTTACGAAGAAGACCTCACCCGCATCGAGGTTCACCTGCGCGACGAGAACGGCGTCAAGCCCGGACCGCATGACAAACGCTGCCAGATGGAGGCTCGCCCGAAAGGCCACCAACCGATTTCCGTGACCCACACCGCCAGTTCGCTGGACCAGGCAGTCGACGGTGCCGCCACCAAGCTCAATCACGCGCTGGAGCACTTCTACGGCAAGCTGCGCAGCAAGCGCGGCGTCTTGGAACTGAGTGACCCGGACGCCTGATCGGCAATGCAAAACGCCCGGCCTTGAGCCGGGCGTTTTCGTTTGTGCCGATCAATGGCGCTGAACCAACGTGCGAACGTCCCGGTCAACCTCTGCATTCACTCAACGCAGAAGCAAGACCATGAACAACCCATTCGAACGAATCAGTGCTGCATTCGCCCCCGAATACCGGGTGAACCTGAGCATTGCAAACCTCGACGGCAGTATCATGCTGACCCTGTCCGACGACGCCGGCGTGGTCGCCAAGCGCCTCATCACCCCGGCCCAACGCAACGACCCGGTGCGCCTGCAACGGGTGATCGACAGCATCCGCCTGGGCCTTGCGATCGAACTCAGCCAGAACCCCCTGCAAGTGCTGGCCGCGCTGACCCGTGACGCCCGCCACGAGCCGCGCCATTTCATTGCCAACTGAGGGCTACTTGCCCTCCTCCACTGCCTTGCCGTTGGCGTCCAGCACCTTGGTCGAGGGGTAGCGGTACGAAGCGTAGCGCACCACCAGGATCGAGAACGCCAGCAGCAGGATGCCGCCGCACAGGTACAACAGCCCTTCATCGGGTGCCTTGTGGTGCGAAACATCGCCGATCAGCAGGCGAGTGAGCGCGGTGATTGCCACGTACAGCAGGAAGCGGATCGGCATGTGGTTGGTCTTGAAGTAGATCCCCACCATCGCCCCCAGCTCCAGGTAGATGAACAACAGCAGGATGTCATCGACACTGATCCCGCCCTTGCCCAGCATGTCCAGGAACGTCACCACCGCCGCGTAGGCGGTGATCGCGCCAATGCCGAACAGCGCCAGGTAATGGAACGCCTCGACGCACAGGTTGCCCAGCGAGTCGGCCGAGCCGTGCAGGCCCTTGCGCAGTTTTTCTGCCCATTTGATGTTCACGATGTTCCATTCCCCGATACGTCTTTAAGGATGATGCGTCGCTGATGTGACGCTTGTGCCATGCAGTTAAAGGGCCAAGCCCCTGTCTTGGAAGGCGACCGATTGCCGCAAGACACCTTGAGGCGTGGCGCATTGCAAAAAAGCACGCCGTGCTTGGGGAAAAATCAGATTTAACCCCTTCCTTGTAGGGCATTTCCCAAAGATACTCCCTACCATTGTGGCGTTCGGGCATGCGCACTAGTCTGGGGTCGTCGCTGCCAATCAGCGACCGGCTTTGACAGGCCGCCCTGAACTAACCACATGGCTTTGCCTTTATGGCAGCTGTCATGGGGCACCTCGTGTGCGCCGGCTTTTGGTTCTGTTCACCGGTCTGTCAACCCATGTACAGCTGCCGCCTCATTGTTTGACAGCAGGAGGTGGTGGCCCCAACTTTGAACAGGCCTTCACCATGCTGAAAGTAGTTCCCGATCCACCCCATAACCCCCATTCCCTCGAAGACACCCTGATCCAGGCCACCGACTACGCGTTGTGCGCAGCCACCGTGGTGCATCAGGCGTTGCTGCTTCAGCCCAAGTCACCGGTTTCGATCCTGATGATGACCTCGATGCATGAGCTGGAGGCGCTGCGGGCTCTGCTTGAGTCGGCACTGGTTCAGGTGCAGATGCACGCTGAGCCCAGGACTTCGCACTAAGGCTGGTTAATGTGCCGGGAGGGCCGGCCTCTTCGCGGGCTCGCCCGTGAAACGGGCGGCCAGGCACTCGAGAAACTTCAGGGGATTGAACAATGACAACAGAAGACACCCAATTCACCGTCGGCAAGACCACTTTCTATCAAGGCGAAAACAGCACCCATCCACTGTTCCGCATCGAGCCCGGCATCCCCTGCAGGGACGCCCGCGAGCAGTCGTCGGAATTGATGGGCTATGTGCGTGAATTGACCATCACTGGCCTGATGGAGGAGAAGCCCATGATGATATGGGCCGCCCATTATCTGAGTGCCATGGCCAAGGCGCTGATGGATGATGCCGAGTTGGGCATGAAGCAATGAGGATTTCGCTTCAGGTTGGGTGAAGGCCTCTATGTGTTTGCCGCAGCAGTTTCAGCGCCTGTGAGATCGAGCCCCGCCCGCGCGGCGCACCATTGTAGGAGCGGGTTTACCCGCGAATAGGCCGGACCTGCCGGCCAATATCTCCCGGTCATTCACCGTCGCAGCCGCCACCGCATTCGCGGGCAAGCCCGCTCCTACATCTGTTTGGCCAATTGTTCCTGGCAAAGGTGCGCGCGCAGCGCTCGGTCTGTGCCACGCTACAATTTCTGCTTGCGAACCAACCAGCATTGCCATTACTGTATATAGATACAGTAAATCGCAAAGCAACCAGCAAAAAGGCATAGAGGTGATGAATGGCCGTCGAAGTGGTGTACCGCAGCAGCCGCGACCCGGAGCGCTTGTTCATGGATAAGGCCGAAGCAGACCGTCACGACAAAATGCTCGAACTGGCCGAGCGCCTGGCCGAAGTGCTGCACAAGGCGGTGCCGTCGCTGACCGAGCAGCAGGTCGAGGAAGCCGGTATCTACATGGCGAAGAACCGCGATGTGTTCGCCCGGGCGTTCAAAAGCCAGCCGGATGCGTTGGCTGAATTGCTTGAGGGTACTGCTGCCGAATGATATCGCTGGAGGTGTGCGGGTTTACCCGCGAAGTGGCCCACCACGCCATCATCAACCTTCAGCCATACAACAACCGCTCCGCCAACATCTGCGCCACCCTTGCCGGCGAACGCTTCTCCGCCTGCGCATGGCCAAATACTTCGGTCAGGCGTGAAGGGATCCGCGCCAGGTGCGCAGTAATGGTGCGCTGGTCTTCGCCACGGTGGGTGAGTGCCACATAGATCAGCCCACCGGCATTGATCACGTAGTCAGGTGCATACAATATGCCGCGCGACTCCAGCTGGTCTGCCACCTGCAAGGTCGTCAGCTGGTTGTTGGCCGCCCCTGCCACTGCCGCACAACGCAGTTGCATCACGCTCTGCCCGTTCAGTACCGGGCCCACGCCGCAGGGTGCAAAGATATCGCAAGGGGTACTGATCAACGCATCGTTGGTCACCGGTTTGGCATCGAACTGCTCCATCGCCAGCCGCACCCGCCCCGGGTCCAGGTCGCTGACCAGCAGCTCCGCGCCCACCGCATGCAATTGCTCCGCCAGTGCATAACCGACATTGCCCAACCCCTGCACCGCTACCCGCAAGCCTCTCAGGTCATCGCTGCCCAGCCGGAACGAGGTTGTGGCACGTATGCCCGCGAACACACCCATCGCCGCATGTGGCGATGGGTCGCCCGACGCAGTGGTGCTGGTCACGTAGGGCGTGCTGTGGGCAATGCAGTCCATGTCCAAGGTCGAGGTGCCACTGTCCACGGCGATAATGAAGCGGCCATGGAAGGTATCGATGAAGCGGCCAAAGGCCTCGAACAGCGCGGCGCGGTTTTCCACATGCGGGTTGCGCATGATCACCGCTTTGCCACCCCCCATCGGTAAGCCGGCCAGTGCTGCCTTGTAGCTCATGCCCTGGGCCAGGCGAATCGCGTCGGTCATGGCGCTTTCGTCATCGGCGTAAGGCAGGTAGCGGCACCCCCCCATGGCCGGGCCCAAATGCTCACTGTGGATTGCCACAACGGCTTTCAGGCCCGTAGGCGGGTCATTGAACAGGTGCAGTGACTGGGTACGGGTGCTTTGCATCAGCGCGAACATCGACCGGCTCCCCTACGAGGTGCTCCTTCCAGTATAGGCACGGCCTCGGCGTTGACGCCGCCGCCGGACCACTGGACGAAACCACGCGCCACGGCTAATACTCAAACGTGTGTGGAGATACCCCATGAAGCCACGTCAAGCCTGCCTGGCCTGCCTGGAACGCGAGCCTGTCGACCTGCTGGAAGCCGCATTGTGGATTGCTGCCGAGCACGACCCGGGTGTCGAGCCCGCGGCCAGCCTTGCTGCGCTGCACGACCTGCAGCGCGAGATAAGCGCCAACCTGCCGATGCTTCCACTATGCGAACTGGCCCAGCCACTGCTGCGCCAGCTCAATGCGCTGGGCTTTCAGCAGGATGAATATCACCCCTTGCGCCCCCACGCGGCGATGATGGACAAGGTACTGCAGCGCCGCCGCGGCCAACCACTGACCCTGGCCATCCTCGCGTTGGAACTGGCCAGGCGCCTGTCCATACCGCTGGAGGGTGTGGGCTTCCCTGGCCATTTCCTGCTGCGCGTGCCGGGTGCCGACCACCTGCTCGATCCCTGCGGCGGCCGGCGCCTGTACCCCAGCGACTGCCGCGAATTGCTGGCGCGCCAGTTCGGCCCGCACCTGGCGCTGACCGCCGAGCACCTGCGCAGCGCCAGCCCGCTGCAGATGCTGCAACGCCTGTCACGCAACCTGCGCCAACTGCACATCAGTAACGACAACCACCTGGCGGCGTTGATCGACGCAGAGCGCATCATGCAGTTGGGCCCGGTGCAGGTGAGCGACTACATGACCCGCGCCTCGCTCTACCATCATCTGGATTGCCCACAGGCCGAGCGCTTCGACCTGGAGCATGCGTTGCTGCTGACGGAAGACCCGGTCCAGCGCCTGAAGCTGTCCGAGCGAATCGGCAAGCTTCCGGCGACGAACCGTTCACTTCACTGAGCCGGGCTGTCCGGCTGCTGGGCGGGGTGGGCCTTGGCGAACGCCGGGTGCGCGGCCGCCAGTGCGGCAACCCGCAGGATGCGCGGGAAGCTGTCGAGGTCGATGTTGAAGCGTTCGGCCGCGTACAACTGCGGGATCAGGTACACATCCGCCAGCCCAGGCGTGTCGCCAAAGCAGAAACCGTGATCGCCAATCAGTTGCTCCACTGCCGCGAGCCCTTGGCTGATCCAGTGGCCGATCCACTGGTTGACCTGCCCCTCATCCTGACCGGCCTGGCGCAGCCGGTTGAGCACACTGACGTTATGCAGCGGATGAATGTCGCAACCAATGATGGCCGCCACCCCACGTACCTTGGCCCGTGCCTCGGCGGTGGCCGGCAGCAACGCAGGCTGTGGATAAACCTCTTCCAGGTACTCGATGATCGCCGGCGACTGCACCAGTACCTCACCACCGTCGGTGCGCAAGGCCGGTACACGGCCCTGCGGGTTGACGGCTACATAGCCCTCGCCGCGCTGCTCACCCTGCAGCAGGTTGACCGGCAGGGACTGGTAAGTCAGCCCCTTCAGTGCCAGGGCAATGCGCACCCGGTAAGACGAGGTGGAACGGTAATAGGTGTACAGCTCCATACCCCTGCCTCCTCAATTGGCTGCGATGACCGTACCGCGGCATTCACCGAAACCGATGCTGGCTACGCCGTCACGTGTGCAGCGGGCACGCAGGATGATTTCGTCGCCGTCTTCGAGGAATTTGCGCACCTCGCCGCTGGCCAGCTCGACCGGCAGTTTGCCGCCTTCGGTGATCTCCAGCAGGCTACCGAACGATCCCGGCGTAGCGCCCGACAGCGTGCCCGAACCGAACAGGTCACCTGGCTGCAGTTGGCAGCCATTGACGCTGTGATGCGCCACCAGCTGCGCCACGGTCCAGTACATGCTGCGGGTGTTGCTCAGGGTCAGGCGGTGCGGGGCAATGCCCTGCTCACGCATGCGCTCGGTCAGCAGCAGCACTTCGAGTTCGATATCAAATGCACCACTGGCCTGGTCGCGCTTGTCCAGCAGGTACGACAGCGGCTGCGGGTCACCTTCGGGGCGTGCCGGCTGAGCACAGCGGAACGGCTCCAACGCTTCGGCGGTGACCACCCAAGGCGAAATGGTGGTGATGAAGCTCTTGGACAGGAACGGCCCCAGTGGCTGGTATTCCCAAGCCTGGATATCGCGCGCCGACCAATCGTTGAGCAGGCACAGGCCGGCTACGTGCTCGGCGGCATCGCCTACCGGAATTGCCTGACCCATGTCATTGCCCTGACCAATCCAGATACCCAGTTCCAGTTCGTAGTCCAGACGAGCGCAAGGGCCGAAGCTCGGCTCGGTGTGCCCGGCCGGCAGGGTCTGGCCCTTGGGCCGGCGCACGTCGGTGCCGGACGGGCGGATGGTGGAGGCGCGGCCGTGATAACCGATCGGCACGTACTTGTAGTTGGGCAGCAGTGGGTTGTCGGGGCGGAACAGTTTGCCCACGTTCTTCGCATGCTCGATGCCAACGTAGAAATCGGTGTAGTCACCGATCTGCGCCGGCACGTGCAGCTGGCAGTCACTGGCCGGGAACAACGCCGGCTTCAAGGCCGCCTGGTGTTCGCTGTGCTCATCGAGCAGCACCTGCAAACGCTCGCGCAGGGCTACGCGGGCATTGCGGCCCAAAGCGAAGAAGGCGTTCAAAGCCCCGCCACGGGTGGCTTCAACGGCGGCCTTGGCCGCCCCGTCGAACAGGCCGGCGGCCAGCACCGCCTCCAGGTCGAGGATCGCGTCGCCGATCGCCACGCCACAGCGCCTGGCTTCACCCGGCCGGCTGAAGATGCCCAAGGGCAGGTTCTGCAGCGGGAAGTCGCTGTGCCCGTTGGCGTGCTCGACCCAACTACGGGCATTGGCAGTGTGGTTCATGGGTTATCTCCGGTTCGGGTTGAAGGTGCTCGGCAAGGTCGCCCAGCAACTATCGTAGTCGGCCTGCAATTGCGGGCATTCAAGGGCTTGCAGGCTCGGGCGCAACACCTGGCTGGTCTCGAACATGAAGGCCATGGTGTTGTCGATCTTGTGCGGTGCCAGGTCAGCGGCAATGGCCTTTTCACAGGTTTCAGCGTCGGGGCCATGGGCACTCATCACCCCGTGCAACGAGGCACCACCCGGCAGGAAGCCCTCGGCCTTGGCGTCGTAGGCGCCATTGATCAGGCCCATGAACTCGTTCATCAGGTTGCGGTGGAACCATGGCGGACGGAAGGTGTTCTCGGCCACCATCCAGCGTGGCGGGAAAATCACGAAGTCCATGTTGGCCATGCCATGCACGCTGGTTGGCGAGGTGAGCACGGTGAAAATCGAGGGGTCCGGGTGGTCGAAGCTGACGGTGCCGATGGTGTTGAAGCGGCGCAGGTCATACTTGTACGGCACGTTGCTGCCATGCCAGGCCACAACGTCCAGTGGCGAGTGCTGCAGCTCGCAGGCCCAGTGCTCACCCAGGAACTTCTGTACCAGTTGCACCGGGCCTTCGGCTTCTTCGTAGTGGGCCACAGGCGTGAGGAAGTCGCGGGGGTTGGCCAGCCCGTTGCTGCCGATCGGGCCCAGGTCCGGCAGGCGCAGCGGCGCACCGTGGTTTTCCGCGATGTAGCCACGGGCCTGGCCGTCGAGCAATTCGACGCGGAACTTCATGCCACGTGGGATCACCGCAATTTCCAGCGGTTCGACCTCCATCACGCCCAGTTCGGTGGCGATGCGCAGGCGGCCCTGTTCCGGCACCAGCAGTAGCTCACCGTCAGCGTTGAAGAACACCCGTTCCATGGACCGGTTGGCGCAGTAGATGTAGATGCTCACGCCAGCCGGTTTTTCCGCTGCGGCGTTGGCAGCCATGGGCAGCCAACCTTCGATGAAATCGGTCGGTTCAGCAGGAATCGGCTGCGGGCTCCAGCGCAGGCGGTTGGGGTTGATGCCACCCAGTGGCCCGCCGAGCGGCTGGCGCGCCAAGCGCTCGAAGCGTGGGTGCAAGGCAGAAGGGCGAATGCGGTACAGCCAGGTACGGCGCAGCTCGCTGCGGGCCATGGTGAACGCCGTGCCCGACAGCAGCTCGGCATACAGGCCATACGGGGCCTTCTGCGGGGAGTTCTGCCCGACAGGCAGCGCCCCGGGCAATGCTTCGCTGGCGAATTCGTTGCCGAAGCCGCTCAGGTAGTGAAGGTCGGGCGACGTGTCGCGGTTCATCGATGCCTCCGGATTTTGTTTTTATCGTAATCAGATTACGAATAACGTAATTTGCTCCGCTCAAGGCGTCAAGCTATAAAGGCGACACGATAAATCCGGAACCTCCCCCCCATGGCCAAAGCCAGCTCCCCCACCGACACCGGCAAGCAGAAGGTCCGCTCGGCGGAAGTCGGCACCGACATCCTCAAGGCCCTCGCCGAACTCTCACCCTCGACGTCATTATCACGCCTGGCCGAGCACGTGCAGATGCCTGCAAGCAAAGTGCATCGCTACCTGCAGGCGCTGATTGCGAGTGGTTTTGCCGAACAGGATGCGGCCACCAACCATTACGGGCTGGGGCGCGAGGCATTGCGGGTGGGGCTGGCGGCGCTGGGCAGCATCGATGTGCTGAAGGTGGCGGCAATGCCGTTGTCGCAGTTGCGAGATGAGCTCAACGAAAGCTGCTTCATCGCTGTGTGGGGCAACCAGGGGGCCACGGTGGTAAGCATCGAACCTGCCGTGCGCGCGGTCACCGTGGTGACCCAGATCGGTTCGGTGCTGCCGTTGCTCAGCTCGTCCACCGGGCTGGTATTCGCCGCCTACCTGCCCGAGCGAGAAACCCAGGAGCTGCGCGACAGGGAACTGGCCGCTTTGCAACAAACCGCCAGTGACTACGACACACTGCTGGCCGGCATCCGCGAACAGGGCCTGCACCATGTGCATGGCCTGCTGATGCCAGGGGTGGATGCGCTGTCGGCGCCAGTATTCAACGCCCTGGGGCAGATTGCGGCGGTGATGACTGTGGTCGGGCCGACGTCGATCTTCCATGCCGATGAACATGGGCCGGCGGCGCAGCGCCTGCTCACGGCCGCACGAACCGTGAGCTGGCGCATGGGTTACGCGGGCAACCCACACTGCGCTTCGACGTCTTGTGTTTCCTCCTCGACGAGCCAGAGCAGTTCCTGAGAGAAGCCGTCATAAAGGGCGGGTGCCACCTCGCTCACCAAATCGCCGTAGTCATCGCATAGCCGCCCGATCACACGCGAGAAGGCCGTGGGCTGCGACACCTCTGCACGAGAAAGTACGGTGATGTATTTCTGCGCGGCACCGAACAGCCGCGCCAAAACCCCCGTGGAGGCCACCGTTCCTGCAACCCCCGCCGCGAACGACAGCAAGGCGGCGGAACGGTCGCCATCGCTCCACGCGATGGCCCCGGTGACAAAGGACCTGGCCGCACAGAACAGCCCGACGGCCATAGCCGCCGGCGGAAACGGCACGGTGAGGATGCCGGCCAGTACGATCCCCCACTCCACCACCACGGCCGAAATACGCTCGGCAGCGTCGGCGCTGTCTTCAGCGGCTTCGTTGATCATCCGCCTGATACGTTTCTCCAGGTCCTGGACAGGATCCCCGATACGCCCGGTCTCCCCTATCGGCGGCCGCACACCCCTGCCTCGGGCAACGGCGTCCAGCACCAGCTCAATGCCATCCCCGGCGCGCAGTTGCTCTTCGATCAATGTGTTCAAGCGCGCCTGGTTCGATAACGGCACGCGGTCTTGGCAATAACCTGCCAAGTCGTGCTCACGCCAAGTCCTTGCCAGCTCGCTGAGGGTCCGCAGCGTGGGGCCTTGCTCGATTTCTGGCAGATAGACCAAAGGCTCAAGCTCGCGGTCACGAGCATGCTTCAGCAGGTAGGCACCTTGAACAGGGCAATCGTCCATCCACAACGGATAAAGGTTGCACGCCGCGTCGATCGAGGTCCCCGAAAAACTGTCGATCACCGATTCCAGCCACTGCGCATGGCGGCCCGACAATCGGCCCTGAAGTTTCTCACTGAGCACGGCACGCCTGATCTTCAAAGCAAAGAGCGTGCGATAACACTGCCTGAGCCTTTCATATTCCGGCCTGGAGCGGTCGAGTAACTGCGCTTTCACTTCTTCGATGTACTTGTTGCCCAGGTCGGCAGCACGAATGTAGCTCCCCAGCAGCGCCGGGCTCAGGTGCGAGATATCCTGGCCGGTAGCCGAGGTGATGCGGGCAAAGTCGGAGAAATTGTAATACGTGGGATAACCTTTGATGACGGTCTGTGTCAGTGTGCGAATGGCATCCTCTTCCAGCGTTATCAATACCTGATCCGGGTTGATTGCGCCGCCGCGATTGCCCGGGTATGAGTTGATTTTTTCCGTCACCTGTCGATGGGCGAAGGTGCGAAAACTCGGCATCTTCATCAGCGACTGGTACCTGGCCTGCGCCAGCTTGAGCAGTTGATCGATATCAACCAGTGCCTGCTGCTCGGCACGACTGGCGTTGATGAACCAGCTTGGCGTGGTGGCCTGCTGGTCCTCGATCAGGGCAGTGATCTTGCGCCTGGCCAGGGCATTGAGCACATCCAGCCACTGCTGCGACTTGATCGGCGCGAGCGTCACGCTGTGCATGGACCAGTCGGTGGGCAGCATCTCGACCTTGCGCAAATGGCGTTTGAGCGAATCATGCTGGGCCCGCGAGCATTGCCCCAGCAGGTACTCACTGCCTACCGGCCACAAGGTCCAACTACCGATTTCGAGCGCCATTTCCTGGAGTGAATCGAAAAGATGAAAATCGCCTCCTGGTGCACCAGGGGCGTAGAGCAAGTACTGATCGCCCTGCACCAGACACAGCAGATCCTTCAAGGGCGTTTGCGCACCATTGAGGCAAACCAGGCCGGCGCTGATGGCATTGGCCTGCATGTTCCCCTGGCGTGCGTGGTGCAGCAGATCGAACCCAGCCGGGTGAAACCCTTGATGACGAGCGGCCTGATTGGCCAGCGCCAGCCGCGCATCAAGCACCTCGCACAGTGCGGCCATGGTCAAAGCGTCGTCATAGAGCGTACGGATCTGTTTGACGTAGTTCACGCGCAAATCCAGTTTTTCGATCACGCTCTGGATAGAGGTGCTTCCCAACAATGAACGGTGCCGCTCCCCCAGGACTTCGACCTTGAGCTGGCCCCCGCTGTAGCCACCACTCAACGCCCAATCGAGCAGGGTGTGTTTCATCACCTGCTCAGGGTCATCGACGTGACTGACACACACGCGTACCTGCTCGGGGTCGATATCCAGGCCAAGGGCTTGCCTGACTTGAATCTTGGCGAAGCTGCGCAGGTCGCGCCATTGCGCCAGACGCTCGGTGCAACGCTGCTCCTTCACCTGCAGGTCATCTTCCAGTTGTCGATAGGCTCGCAGTTCCTCACCCTGCATGAACCGCCGCCATTCGGGCAGCAGGCTGGTGCGGTACGCTCGCACATGCCGCGTCGCACGTTTCTGCAGCGCAGCCACCAAAGGCTCAAGCCGAGCCGCACTGTCGAGCTGGGCCAGACGCCGCGCGTCATCGACCTTTACCCGTAGGCTGCGCTGGGTGGCCTTAAGCTGGAAAGCCCGCAGATCACGGATGAAGTACCTGTGAAGTGGCACTTGCAGCGGCACGAAATCGAGTGTCAAACCCTCTGTAGACAACGCCGCCCGCTCTTGCGAAGACAACAGCCAACGCAACGGGCTGCCTTCAGCAAAGGCTGGGGCGAGTGCGCTGGCTGCGCGCGCGCGTTCAGTGTCGAACCAGCAACCGCTGGCCAGGCTGTAGATCAGAAAATCCGCAGGTGCGTCCGGGTTCTGTTCGAGGTCATGACAGCTGGCGACGACGCCCGGCAAACGAAAACGCAAATCTCCGGCAACCAGGTACACCTCATGCTTGTTTACGTCCCCGTCCTGCTCAAGGGCCTCGATACCGGCTTCCCAGGCCTTGAACGTAAGAGCCTTGAGGCGCGTTTCAGCAAACATCAGCTGGATCAAATGGGACGCCAGGGTAAGTGGTTTCGAACTTAATCTGGACTGTTGCTTCCACCACTGGTCAAGAACCGCCTGCCTTTGCGGCACAAGCGACTCGACAACCGCCAACGGCAAACGCTTCTGCTCGGTGAATTGTTGTCGATGCGCCTCCGGTATCAGGCTGCCCAATTGCGCAACCGCAGCCATCAGCTGTTGCAGCTCCTGGGCGTGGGCCATCATGGCCTTCACCTGTTCTTTCACAGAGCGTGCACCTGGGCACCCTTCACCGAAATCGGGGCTGCCGAGATTGAAATCGAAAGACATGAACTGCGCTCCAAAAAACAAGGAGGCAGCAGAGTGAACGGACGATGAAGGCAATAGCGCAGGGAAGCTTACCCAGCACTTGGCACTGTTGCCTGAAACGTAAAGGTGAATGTCGACAGACGCTATTTTTCCTAACGGATCAAGCGCTTATTCTTGACTCACTGGCCGGCTTGAAGGGCTCTCCCCCCCGCCTTTCAAGCCTGCGAGGTTCACCGACGTAGATTTTGAAGCTCCTTGATCTGACGTCTCGATTGGCCGCTGCGGCTTGCAGCGGCCTTTTTTTTGAAATCTGAAAATGCATCCTGGCGGTCAGGTGACCGTCAAGACTTTCAGCGNCCCGACCTCATCGGCGCTGAAACCTCGTCATGACCACGCCACTTTCAGCGGGTAGAAGCTCAGCGGCTGCTCACGAAAGGCCAGGTAGTGGCGCAGCACCTGCACGGGCGCTTCGGTATGCGGGTAATGGCCAATGCCCAGTAACTGCACGGTGTCCGGCTCCGGTATCAGTTGCCGGTAGCGCTCAAGCATGTGCGCGCCGGAAAGCGGGTCGACCACGCCATTGATCAAGCGCAGCGGCACGCCTTTACGTTGCATCGCCCCGACCCAGCGTTCGCGGTGCAACCTGCGCTCCGGCATGTAGCCCACCAGCTTGTGCAGGATGCGCGTGCCCCGGTTGGCAGCGATCAGGCTCCAGAGATCATCCAGCGCGCTTTCACTGGGATGCGTGCAGGGGCCGTAGACCTGAATCACGTTACGCACCAGGTCGTCACGCCCGAACGAGCGCCCGACCAGCCAGCCAAACCGGCTGAGCAGCAGCTTCTGGATCAGTAGCATGCGGCAGCTTTCGGGGAACAGCCCGCTATTGAGGAACACGCAACTGGCAATGTCGGCACGCTGCTCATGGTGTCGCGCCAGCAGTTCCTGAGCCACGCTGCCGCCGTAGTCGTGGGCCAACAGGTGCACGGGCTGCGCGACCTGCAGATGGGCAAGCAATGCCTGCTGCAGGTCTGCCTGCTCCATCAGGCTGTAAGTGTGATCGACGGGCTTGTCCGAATCACCAAAGCCAAGCATGTCGCAAGCGATCACCCGGAAACGTTGGCTCAGAGGGCCCCACAGGTAGTGCCAGTCCCAACTGGCGGTGGGGAAACCGTGTAACAGAAGCAGAGGCTCTCCTTGCCCTGCGGTCCAGTAGCGGATGCTCTGGCCCCGGAACATGAAACTCTGTGCCCGGGTACGCCAGACGCACAATGGAATCTCGGCCATAGGCATCAGATGGGTCCCGGTGTAGTGGTGTTGGCGGAATAGGGCAAGGCTGCGTTCATTGCATGTCACCTCGGCACTTACATGTGCTCTCTATGTCGAGGCAAAGTCTAGCCAGCAGCCCATTGGCTGGAACTTGCGTTGCCAGCCAGCTTGATGACTGAGCGAGTCAGTGGCACGAACGGTCAGAGCAGCAAGGCCAACAACGGCGCCGCGAACAGGTTGAGCAGCCCGGTCAGGACCATCACCAGGCCGGCCACCGAGCCTTCCTCACGGCCCACTTCCTGCGCCCGACTGACCCCGGCACCATGCGCGCCAACACCGAACAGGGCCCCCCGTGCCAACGGCGTACGCAGCGGCAACCAACGCAACAGCACACCGCCGAACATGGCACCTAGCACGCCGGTGAACATCACGAACACCGCTGTCAGTTCTGGCACCCCACCCAAGTCATGGGCCAGCGGCATGGCAAATGGCGTGGTGATCGAGCGCGGCACCAGCGACAGGCTGGTTGCGCTGTCCAGCGCCAACAGGTGCGCCAGCCCCCAGGAGCTGGCGATCGAGGCACTGCTGCCGGCTACCATGCCCACCATCAGGGCCGGCCAATGGCGCGCCAGCATGGCCCGCTGCTGCCAGATCGGCACCGCGAAAGCTACGGTCACCGGGCCGAGCACGCCCATCAACCAGTGGGTGTTGCGCGCATACTCGGCATAGGCCGTATGCAGCGGCACGGCCACAGCCAGCAGCAACACCGGCACCAGGATCAACGGCGACAGCAGGTAGCGCTTGCTACGCCGGTACAACCAACGGCTACCCAGGTAAGCCAGCAGGGTCAAGGCCAACCAGAACAGCGGCATGGGTTCAAGGCTCACGGCGCAGCCTCCAGCGGCACACCAGCTCCACGGTCATGGCGGTCACTACCATCACCATCAGCGTGCTCACGGCAATCACCAGCAAGATGCGCCAGCCCTCTTCACGGATCAATGCGCCATAGTCGAGCAGGCTCATCAGCGCCGGGATGAAGAACAACAGCATCTCAGCCATCAGCCAGCCGGCCCCCAATTGCAGCGTGGCCGGTTTGAGCACACCCGAAGCGAACAGTATCAACAGCAGTGCCAGGCCCATCACACCGCCGGGGATCGGCCAACCCAGCCAACTGGCAATCTGGCCACCGAGCAGGAACAGGGTACAGAGAACCGCCAGCTCGACGAGCAGGCGCAGGGCTTCTTTCAATGATGCAGGTTTCATGGCGGGGTTCCTCGACAGGCCCTCATTTTAAGATTTGGCTGCCTAGGCCAGAAGCGAATTGTTAGACTGCCTGCCATTCCAGAATGGAATCGAAGCAATGGAATTCAAACAACTGCGCAGCTTTATCGAAGTGGTCCACCGCGGCGGTTTTACCCAGGCGGCACAGACCCTGCACATCAGCCAGTCGGCCGTGAGCAAGCAGGTGGCCCAGCTTGAGCAAGATGTGGGCCAGCCGCTGCTGGAGCGCCAGGCGTCGCACCTGCACCTGACCGCTGCCGGGCGCATCGTACTGGAGCGTGGCGAAGCCCTGCTGCGCCAGCGCCAGGCGCTGCTCAACGAGCTGGACGATCTCAGCCAGATGGAGCGTGGCGAACTACGCCTGGGCTTGCCGATGCTTGGCAGCGACACGTTGTTCGCCGGCTTGTTCGCCGAGTACCGGCGGCGCCATCCGAACATCGCTATCCAGCTGCTTGAAGGCGGCAGCCGCAACGTCGAACAGGCCGTCAGAAGTGGCGAACTGGAACTGGGCGGCTGCTTGACGCCCACCGACGAGGCATTCGACTACCAGCCCTTCTGCAACGAACCGCTGGATGCCTTGCTGCCGGCTGGCCATGCCCTGGCGGGCCTGGACGCCGTGGGCCTGAGGCAACTGGCCGATACACCGTTCCTGCTGTACCAGCGCAGTTTCGTGCTCAACGATCGGCTGCTCAAGGCGTGCCAGCAGCAGGGCTTCACCCCCAAGGAAGGCGGGCGCAGCGGCCAGGCGGATTTTTTGGCAGCGCTGGTGGCAGCGGGCCAGGGCGTGGTGATGCTGCCCCGGGTGGTGGCAAAAGCGCTGGAGCGCCCCGGGGTGGTGCGTGTGCCGTTGAATGCGCAGGAGGATTTACGTTGGGATATCGCGTTTATCTGGCGACGCGGCGCCTACCTGTCACGGGCGGCGCAGGCGTGGTTGGCCTTGTTGCGCGAGCCCCATGGCTAACACGCCTGCGCAGATGCCGGGTCAGGCGTTCAGTGCGCTCGCCAACTCAGCCAGCCAAGGCTCGGCATCCGCCTCCGGGGTCACGGTCTCGCTCGCATCCAGGCGCAGCATTGGCTGCACCTCGCGCACGCCCAGCTCGGCGAACAGCTCACGCATCTGCTCGCCACCCCCGCAATAGGTATCGCCATAACTGGAGTCGCCCAGCGCGATCACCGCACCAGGCAGGCCGCGCCAGGCTGCGGGCAGTGTGTCACGAAGGGTGCTGTACAGCGGCATGAGGTTGTCCGGCAACTCACCCATACCGGTGGTCGATGTCACGGCCAACAAGGCGTCGGGGGCAAAACCCTGAAGATCCTGAAGGGTGGCACGCGCAGCATGCCAGGCCTCGAAACCCGCCGCCTTGAGTAGCGATTCAGCGTGACGGGCGACTTCTTCGGCGGTGCCATAGACCGAGCCGGAAATAATGGCGACTTTCATCGGGTAGAGGATTCCGAAACTGAGTGAAAACGTAGGATACTAGCATTCAACGCTGGCAAAAGGCCGCCGTTACCAAAGTCGCCATCTTCCGTTTTCCTTCACCTATGGCCCGGACATGATCAACGCGCAATTGCTGCAATCGATGGTCGATGCGTCCAATGACGGCATCGTGGTTGCCGAAAAGGAAGGCGACGACACTATCCTGATCTACGTGAACGCCGCTTTCGAATGCCTCACTGGCTACAGCCGTGACGAGATTCTCTATCAGGATTGCCGGTTCCTGCAGGCTGACGACCGTGACCAGCTCGGCCGCGCACGCATCCGCAAGGCCATGGCCGAAGGCCGCCCCTGCCGCGAAGTGCTGCGCAACTATCGCAAGGATGGCAGCGCCTTCTGGAACGAGCTGTCGATCACGCCGGTGAAGAGCGACTTCGACCAGCGCACCTACTTCATCGGCATCCAGAAGGACGTCAGCCGCCAGGTCGAACTGGAACGGGAGCTGGCGGAACTGCGCGCTCGTCCGAAACCCGACGAACGCGCCTGAACCAAGTCCGCCACGCACGGTCAATTCCGTTGAAGAAATCGCCACCACCGAGTTCGATCATGCAAGCAGACGCGCTCCTGACCCAGGACGAGCTGGATTTCATACAGAACATGCAGCATTCGCCACAACTGAACCTGGCTGACACCATGTCGAGCCTGCTGGTCAATGGCGACCGCCGCATTCAAAGCTTGCTTACGCGGTTGGTGGCTAACGAGCAGGTGACCTTGCAGGCCCAGTTCAACAACCAGCAGATCAGTTTCCCGCTGCAGCTGGTAGAGGACGAGTTCCACGCCCTGCACCTGCAGCTGGGTTCACCGGAAATCTACGAAGACGGCCCCATGCTGCGCCCATGGCGCTTGTCGCTGGACCAGCCGAGCGCACTGCTCGATGCCCATGACAAGGCAAGCGGCCTGTGGGTGCGGGAGATTTCCTTCAAAGGCGTGCTGCTGGAAGTCCGTGATTTGCCAACAGCACCCGCCCGCTTCGAGCTGCGCTTCGCCCCAGGCGGCATCACCCCGATCGAACTGCATGGTGTGTTGGGCCGGCGCATCGGCACGGACCTGGCTGCCTACGAACTCGGCCAAAGCCCAGCCGAAGAAATCGAACGGCTGCGCGACTATATCCTCCAGGCCCACCGCCACGCCCATCCCGAGCTGCACACTCAAGTATCGAGCTGACGGGCCAGAAACTGCCGCAAACGCTGGCGCATCACACTGCCCTGCGCGCCCAGGCAGGCTACAGGGCTGCCAGCCAGGCTGTCCTGTACCGCTTCTGCCGCCTCACCGGCCAGTAACAACGGGCATTCCAGCATCGACGCCAGGCGCTTGAGGTGCCGGGTGAGTTCTACTGTGGGCGACGGATGGGAAAACAGCACCAAGGCGTCCGGCTTCAGCCGTTCGCAGACCAGCGCAAGCTCTTGCAGCGGCTGCCCGTTCGCCAGCGGGATCACGCGTGTTTCATCGCTACCCAGGATCAGACTGGTTACCAGTAACTCAAGCTCATGGCACTGCCCCGGCAATGGCGCCACCAGCACGGTGCGGCTACTCGGCACACGGGCCAGCTGCAAGCGGGCGAAAACCCGACCGCGCAGGAACTGATCATAGAACAGCCATTCGCTGGCCTGCCCGTAGCCGCCTTGCCGGACTACCATGTCATGCCACACCGGCATGAACACATTGGCGAAAACCTGGTCCAGGGTGCTGGCCGCGAACACCTCGTCATAAAGGCGATCCAGGCCCGCCACGTCGAAGTGCTGTACCGCCAGGCGAATCTGGTTTTGCCAGCGCAAGCAGGGGTCCACTGCGCCGTCAGCCTGCCCGGAGAGGGCATGGCCGCGAGCGAGAATGCTGCCCACCTTGCTGACCGCCACACCGCGCTCCAGCCAGCCGAGGATACGGCGGATTTCATCGATATCAGCCTGGGAATACAGGCGGTGACCACTGTCGGTACGGATGGGCTGGATCAGCCCATAACGGCGTTCCCAGGCGCGAAGGGTCACGGCGTTGACACCGGTCAAGCGTGACACTTCACGAATCGGAAACAGCTCCTGCTGTTCGAAACTCGCATCGATCAGCGGTTTACGTCCCTGTTCGTTCATCTGCACGAAGTACCCTCAGTGCGAAAAAACTGAGCACATAGCTTACTACGACTGCGTCGGTCTGTTGATGCCAACGTTTGCCAGCTGATAGTTGCCGAAGATCGCAACTGCGCGATAATGCGTGCCCGATTCTTGCATGCACGACTGCGTCGCCCACCACCCCGGGCCACACAGCCAAAGGGGCCAGCTACCCGCCAGCCCCGTTGCCAGGAGATACACAATGTCTACCCCACCCGTCACCCTCATGGTGTCGCGCCGCGCCGCCCACGGCCGCTACCAGGACCTGCTGGCCTGGCTACACGAAGGCGAACAGCTGGCCACCGACTTCCCTGGCTACCTCGGCTCGGGCATCCTCGCCCCGCCCCGGGATGGCGACGAATTTCAGATCATCTTCCGCTTCAGCGACGAGCCGACCCTGCATGCCTGGGAGCACTCCGCCTCGCGTCGCGCATGGTTACAACGCGGCAACGGTCTGTTCGAGCGCCCCAAAGAGGCGCGCGTTAGCGGTATCGACGACTGGTTTGGCACCAACAGGGTGCAAAAACCGCCACGCTGGAAGCAGGCCGTGGCCATCTGGCTGGCGTTTTTCCCAGTCTCGCTGGCCTTCAACCTGGTGTTCGGCCACTGGTTGACGGCACTCGACCTCGTGCCCCGGGTACTGCTCAGCACCCTGGCCCTGACGCCGGTGATGGTGTACCTGTTCATCCCGCTGTCCACCCGCCTGCTGGCCAGTTGGCTTCAGGCCTCCCCGCCCGCTGCTGGCGCCTTGCGCAGCCGCTGAGGCCAGGCCATACAACAGGCAAACAGTTCGGGTATGCTGGGTGGCAACCAAAGGACAGACAAGTTGACCACCCCGAACATGAACAGCCCCATTCTCGTTACCGGAGCCAGCCAGCGTGTCGGGCTGGCCCTGGCCCTCGAACTGGCACAGGCCGGCCATACGGTGGTCAGTGCCAGCCGCAGCATCCTGCCCCAGGCAGCCCACCCCAACATCGTGCAGTTTCAGGCCGACCTGTGCCAGGCGGACGACCGCCAGGCGCTGATCGATCACCTGCACGATCGTTACGACGGACTGCGCGCCATCATCCACAACGCCTCGCTATGGCTCGACGACGGCCTCGACAACCTCGAGACCATGTTCCGCCTGCACGTCGAAGCGCCCTACCACCTCAACCTGGCCCTGGGCGACCTGCTGGCCAAGGTGGAAAAGGCCGACATCATTCACATCTGCGACGAAACCTCTTCGCGCGGCAGTAAAAGCCACATCGGCTACGCCGCCACCAAGGCCGCACTGCAGAACATGGTGCTGTCATTTGCTGAAAAATATGCGCCCAAGGTGCGTGTGAACGGTATCCTGCCCGGGCTGCTGATCCTCAAGGAAGGGGGTGACGAAGCCTACCGCCAGCAAACCCTGAAAAAGGCCCTGCTGGAATTCGAACCCGGCGCCGGCCCGCTGATCGAGACCGTCAAGTACCTGCTCGCCAGCCAGTACAGCACCGGCAGCCAGGTGGTCATCAACGGTGGCCGCCACCTGAAGAACCGCATGACTTGAGAGAAGACCATGACCCCACAACAACAGCTCGAGCTCGAGGCCGCCGCGTTCCGGCGCCTGGTCGAACACCTGCAAAAGCGCACCGACGTACAGAACATCGACCTGATGAACCTGTCCGGTTTCTGCCGCAACTGCCTGTCCAAGTGGTACAAGGCCGCCGCTGATGAGCGTCAGCTGGACCTGAGCCTGGATGATGCCCGCGAAGCGGTGTACGGCATGCCCTACGCCGAGTGGAAAGCCCAATACCAGAAAGAAGCCAGCGCCGAACAACAAGCGGCGTTCGAAAAAGGAAAAACCTCGTGACTGACCTGAATACCCTGCGCGCAAGCCTGGCCAGCGGCCAACATGTATTTGCCGATACCTTGGCGTTCATTGCCGACAACTACAGCTACCAGCCGCAGGCCTTCAACAACGGCGGCGTGGAGAATGCGGCAGGGCAGAACGAAGGTTCGTGCAAAACCTTGGGCCTGGCCTTGCTTGAAGGGCTGAGCGACCAGGAAGCGCTGCTGGCCTTCGGCGAGCACTACCGTGATGTGGTGGCCACGCCTGAGGGCAGCGACCATGGCAACATCCGTGCGCTGATCAAACACGGTCTGGCGGGTGTGAAGTTTGCTGCGCAGCCGCTTGCGCGCAAGGCTTGATATTGCCGGGGCCGCTTTNACGATCCAGCGCCCACCATCAATCGATAATGGTGCCAGGCCCCCCACCTTCCAGCCTCCCCTGCCGCAACCACTGCAAGGCCACCGGCCACAGGCTTTCGCGAAACCGGTCATGGAAGAACGCGAAATGGCCAATTTCCCCGACCGAGATATCCACAGGTGCAATGCGCAGGTGCTGGCGCTCGGCACTTTGCAGATAACCCAATAAACGCTCGGTTGCCGCTACGGTCCCGAATGGGTCGTCCGTCAGACTGATGGCCAGCGTCTTCGCACGCACCTGGGCGAACGGTAGCGCCGCCAACGCCCGCCCGCTGGGGCGGTGCTCATAACGTGGGGTACGCGTGGTCCAGTCGTGCACCACGCCGGATGGCGTGTCTTCCAGCCAACCCAGGCGCTTGCCGGGAAAGTAGCCGAATACCCGGGTCAACAGCGGCATGACCACATGCCACTTGCCGAACAGCTGCCAGCGCTGGTTGGCCGCGTAGTCGCGCCAGTAGGCGAACTGCGCGCCAACCATCACGACCCGACGGATCTGGCCAGCCGACGGTGCCAGGCCTACAGCACAACCGCCGAAACTGTGCCCCACCACATCCACCGGCTGATCTGGGAAATGCGCTGCCGCATGCGCCAGCATGGCTTCGAAATCCAGCCGGCCCCAGTCGCTCCAGGAGGCCTGGAAACCACGCAGCGACGCCGGCCGGGATTCGCCGATGCCACGGTAGTCGTAGGTCAGCACATCGCAGCCGTGGGCGAACAGGTAGTCGGCAAAGCGGGCGTAATAGCGGCAGCGTACCGACGTGGCAGCGTTGATGATCACCAGCGGGCGCTGGGGGTCAGGTTGGGCGTGGCGCCAGCAGAAGCCGCCGAGGCTGTATCCGTCGGCCGCGGGGTGGCGAAATGGGGTAGCGGGTTGGATGAGGCTACTCATGGCGCATGTCCTGTTGTTGTGCGCCAAAACTAGCAAAGATTTTGTAGCCTGTACTGGCCTCTTCGCGGGTGAACCCGCTCCTACANTTGCCCGCGAAGAGGCCGGTACAGGCTTACCCGATTACAGCTCGACGCAGTCGAACTTCACATCGGTGGCCACGTCTTCGTCGTAGTTGACGTCAGCGCGCTCGAAGCCGAACAGGTTGAGGAACTGCTTCTTGTAACCGGCGTAGTCGGTCAGCTCGAACAGGTTCTCGGTGGTCACCTGTGGCCACAGGGCCTTGCAGGCGTTTTGCACGTCGTCACGCAGTTCCCAGTCGTCCAGGCGCAGGCGCCCCTTCTCGTCGACCTCTGCCGGCGCACCGTCGGTGCGGTACATACGGTCGCGGTACATGCGGTCGAGCTGGTCCTGGGTGCCTTCGTGAACACCTTTCTCCTGCATGATCTTGAAGACCATCGACAGGTACAGTGGCATCACCGGGATGGCCGAGCTGGCCTGGGTAACCACCGACTTGAGCACCGCCACATTGGCGCCGCCTTTCACTTCACCGGCCAGCTTCTGGTTCAGACGCAGGGCAGTTTCGTCCAGGTCCTGCTTGGCCTGGCCCAGTGCACCGTGCCAGTAGATCGGCCAGGTGATATCGCTGCCGATATAGCTGAAGGCCACGGTGCGAGCGCCTTCGGCCAGTACATTGGCGCCAGCCAGCGCATCGATCCACAGCTGCCAGTCCTGGCCACCCATGACGGTGACGGTATCGGCAATTTCCTGCTCGGTGGCCGGCTCGATGCTGGCCTCGATGATGGTGTCCTTGTTGGTGTCGATGGCGGTCGACTTGTATGGCTGGCCGATCGGCTTGAGTGCCGAGCGAATGACTTCACCGGTCTGCGGCAGCTTGCGCACGGGCGAAGCCAGCGAGTAGATGACCAGGTCGACCTTGCCACCCATTTCGTTCTTGATCAGCTCGATGACCTTGGCGCGGGCTTCGTCAGAGAAGGCGTCACCGTTGATCGACTTGCTGTACAGGCCCTCGGCCTTGGCGAACTTGTCGAAGGCGGCAGCGTTGTACCAGCCAGCAGTGCCGGCCTTGGTCTCGGTGCCTGGTTTTTCGAAGAACACGCCCAGGGTGTCAGCCTTGAAGCCGAAGGCCGCCGTGATGCGGGCAGCCAGGCCGTAGCCGCTGGAAGCACCGATGACCAGGACCTTCTTCGGGCCATCCTCGCGTACGCCCAGCTTGCGGGTGGCTTCGATCTGGTCACGGACGTTGAGCTCGCAGCCCTTCGGGTGAGTCGTGGTGCAGATGAAACCGCGAACCTTAGGATGAATGATGGCCAATGTCTGTACCTCGTCAGGTTTATGCCAGGAAAGCGCCGCTTGGGGCGATTCCGATTGATCAGAGGGTGAGACTACCCCCGCAGGTTATCCGACACATATTACGGGGTGATCAGAGGGATGCAAAACCAGAGTTCTTCTGTGCAGGAGGGTCATGGCTGCTTGAAATCCAGATTGGCGGGTTAGAACGCCGGGCACCCATTGATTTGCTTTTCACATCAATCCGAAAGAAAAACAAACTTAACAAATAAGCCAAACCCGCCGATGCTGGCGGCACTACGCCCATTGCACGGAGAACAACAACATGAACGACGTGGTGATCGTCGCCGCAACCCGTACCGCCATCGGCAGCTTCCAGGGCGCCTTGGCCACTGTGCCTGCGGTCGACCTCGGCGCCGCCGTGATCAAGCAACTGCTGAAACAAACCGGGCTGGACCCGGCGCAGGTCGACGAAGTCATCCTCGGCCAAGTGCTCACTGCCGGTGCCGGTCAGAACCCGGCACGCCAGGCAGCGATCAAGGCTGGCCTGCCCTTCAGCGTACCGGCCCTGACCCTGAACAAGGTCTGCGGCTCGGGCCTCAAGGCCCTGCACCTGGCCGCCCAGGCGATCCGCTGCGGCGATGCCGAGGTGGTGATTGCCGGTGGCCAGGAGAACATGAGCCTTGCCCCCTACGTGATGCCCTCGGCCCGCACCGGCCAACGCATGGGCCATGGCCAACTGATCGACAGCATGATCACGGACGGCCTGTGGGATGCCTTCAATGACTACCACATGGGCATCACTGCCGAAAACCTGGTGGACAAGTACGGCCTCAGCCGTGAGCAGCAGGATGCCTTTGCTGCCGAATCGCAGCGCAAGGCAGTGGCAGCGATTGAGGCCGGCCGTTTCGACGCTGAAATCACCCCCATCGTGCTGCCGCAGAAAAAGGGCGAGCCCAAGGTTTTTGCCCGTGACGAGCAACCACGCACGGACACCACCGCCGAGTCCCTGGCCAAACTGCGCCCGGCCTTCAAGAAGGACGGCAGCGTCACCGCAGGCAATGCCTCCAGCCTGAACGACGGCGCCGCCGCCGTGCTTTTGATGAGCGCAGCGAAGGCCAAGGCGTTGGGCCTGCCGGTGCTGGCGAAGATCGCCGCCTACGCCAGTGCCGGGGTAGACCCCGCGATCATGGGTATTGGTCCGGTTTCGGCGACCCAGCGTTGCCTGGACAAGGCCGGTTGGCAACTGGCCGAACTGGATCTGATCGAAGCCAATGAGGCCTTTGCCGCCCAGGCGCTGGCCGTGGGCAATGCGCTGGCATGGGATGCCGCGCGGGTTAACGTCAATGGAGGGGCGATTGCCCTGGGCCACCCGATTGGTGCTTCCGGGTGCAGGGTGCTGGTGACCCTGCTGCACGAGATGATCAAACGGGATGCCAAAAAAGGCCTGGCGACCTTGTGCATTGGTGGTGGGCAAGGGGTGGCGCTGGCCATCGAACGCTGATTGATTCAAGCAGGCCCGGCCTCTTCGCGGGTAAACCCGCGCCTACACTGATCGGTGGCGGACACACATCAATGATTGCGCGCACGCCGTNGGAGCGGGTTTACCCGCGAAGAGGCCGGTACAGGCAGCAAATGATCAAGCCGCGACTCGGTCCTGCTCCAGCGAAGCGGCCAGCACCGCCACTTCCTGGCACTTCTGCACGGCCAGGTCCACTGGGCTTTCCAGCAACGAACAGGCCGGCGCCAACCACAGCCGCTCACCCAGGCGTTCATGGGCCTCGTGCAGCAGCCCCAGGGTCTTGCCCAGATCGCAAGGCGAGGCGTTGCGACCGTCGACCAGGCCCAGCGACAGTACCTTGTAGGCCGGCAGGCGGTCGAGAATGGTCTGGTACTGCTCGGGCGCCTGAACCAGATCGACGTGCAGGCCATCGACCGGCAGGTTGGCGGCCAGGCCGAGGTTGCCTTCCAGGCCGCCGAAGTACGTGGCGATCAGCTTCTTCAACGGTGCGCGTTGAAGGATGTTGTAGACACGTTCATAAGCATTTTTCCAATCCTGGGGCAGGTCCTGGGCGAGGATGGGTTCATCGATCTGCACCCATTCAACGCCATGGTCGGCCAGGCGGTTGAGAAGCTGGTCATACACGGGCAGCAGGCGGTCAAGCAGCTCCAGCTTGTCGACGTCACCGCCCACGGTCTGGCCCTGCCACAGATAGGTCAAGGGGCCGATCACCACCGGCTTGACTGCAAGGCCCAGGGCCTTGGCGTGTTCCACTTCTTCGAACAATGGTTCCCAGTTCAGAACGAACGGCTGGTCACCAGTGCTCAGCACGTGGCTGTCCCAGGCGAAGTCGCCGACCGGCACCAGCTCGATGCCGGCGTCTTTCTGCACCTGCCAGTGGCGGGCACGCAGCTCGCGGTCACGGCCGATGTGTGGAAAGCCCAGGTTATGCGCCAGTGCCATGTCTTGTCCCTTCAGCATGCTTGAATGAATAAGGGGGATTCTCCGGCTGACGGGGTATTGAGACAAACTCATTAAATTTGAGATGAACCCAAGAAATCTTCATGATCATGCTGTCATGATCTTCGCGCCCCCATGTCTCATTCAGATCACCATCCTGCGCATCCGGACATGACCCAGCTCGCCTTCTGCCGCACAATGCCACCCTGACCACACCAGGTGCCCGGCCAACATGAGCCTGCTGAAAACCGCCCTGCGCGAACAGAACTTCGTCTGTGTCATGGAGTTCGTCCCCAAGCCTTCCGCAGAACGCTTTGCCGCCATGGAAGCGATCATGGCCCGTGCGCACCTGTGCGGCTGGCCGATGACCGTGGCCATCGGTGATCGTGTCGGCAGCCCGCTGGACATGTCACCGCTGGACGCCCTCGCCTCGTTCAGCAACCCGGTACCTGCCCTGCCGCATTTTTCAGGCAAGGATCGCGAACGCCACCACCTGCTCGCCCAACTGCAGCGCATGGACGCCGCCGGCCTCGACCAGCTGTTACTGCTGACTGGCGACCGCCTGCCCGGCCATGAACCTGGCCAGCGCCCGGTGCGTTATCTGGAATCGGTCGCCGCCCTGCAGGTTGCTCGCCAGGCCTGCCCGCACTGGCTGCTGGGCGCGGCGCTGAACCCGTTCAAGTACCACGAGGAAGAAGGCGGCGCCCAGTATTTCAAGGCCGAGAAAAAGCTGGCAGCGGGGGCTGACTTTCTCACCTTGCAACTGGGCTTCGATGCCGCCAAGCATCAGGAAGCCATACACTGGATGCGCCGCCAGGCCTCACCCAAGCCCATGCTGGCCTGCCTCATGAGCCTCACCCACGGGCGCGCGGCGATGCTCGACCACGTGGCCGGCGTGACTGTCACGCCCTCCATGCGCGACATGCTCGAAGCGGAAACGGCGCAGTCCAAGGCCTTTGCCCAGGCGCGCAGTGTTGACCGCCTGGCCTTGCAGATCATCGGTACAAAGCTGATGGGTTACGCCGGTGTGCACCTGTCAGGGGTTCACACACTCGAACAGTTGCTGGCCCTTGAGACCCGTATCGAGCACTGGCAATCCCAGGTTCAGTCCCTGGAGCAATGGACACCGGCCTGGCACGCCAGCTGGCAGATGCCCGGCCTGCCAGCGGTAACCTTCCATCCGCCACAGGCGGGCTGGCGCCTGGGCGAGTCACGGGTCGATGCCTCATTCAAGGAAAAAGCCCGCTATCACCTGATGCATGGCATGCATTCACTGCTGTTCAGCCGGCGCAACAGCCTGAGCAAGGCCTTCGGCTGGGCAGTGCGCCAGCCTCTGTGGGCAACACGCGCTGGCGCACACGTGCTGCACACGCTGGAGCGCAATGTGAAGCGCCCGCTGGTGGGTTGCGACACCTGCGGCCGTTGCCGCCTGGAAGACACCTTGTATATCTGCCCGGAAACTTGCCCTAAAGGCCTGGCCAATGGCCCTTGCGGCGGAACCGCCCTGAACCGCTGCGAGTTCGGCGACCGCGAGTGCATCCACAGCGTCAAGTACCGCACCGCCAAAGCCGTGCGGCAAACTGCTGTGCTGACTGAACGCCTGATCCCGTGCATCGAGGTCGAAACCCGCCACCGCAGCTCATGGCCGCAGTGGTTCGCGGGGCAGGCGCCGCAGCGGCTCAGCCCGCAGCCATTGCCTCGAAGCCAGCCCGAATCGTAGCCTCGGGCAGTTCGTCGGCAATGAACACCATCACACTCTCGCGCGCTTCGCCTGCGGCCCACTCGGCGTCCCAGTCGAAGCCATACAGCTTGAGCACGCCCTGAAACACCAGCTTGCGTTCCTCGCCGGCAATGTTCAGCACGCCCTTGTAGCGCAGCAGCTGTTTGCCGTGGGTTTCCAGCAGCTCGTTCATGAAGCTGCTGAGGCGGTCGATATCCAGCGGGGTTTCGGTACGCAGCACCATCGTGGAAATGCGGTCCGGGGTGGCAGGCTTGAGCACGGGTTGCAACATCGGTTTCAGGTTCACCCCAAGGTCGGGGTTGAGGTTGAAACCGCGCACATCCAGTAATTCAGCCAGGTCGATGCAGCCGTGTTCGACCACACGGATCGCCGCCCTGCTATTGATGCGGGCCAGGCGTTCGCGCAGGGCTTCAACCGCAGTTGGCTCGACCAGGTCGGTCTTGCTCAGCAGCAGACGATCGGCAAAGCCGACCTGGGCCTGAGCGATGGTCTGGGTCAGGTGCAGTTCGGCATGCGCGGCATCGACAAGGGTGATGATGCCGTCGAGGATGTAGCGCTCACGCAGCTCCTCGTCGATGAAGAACGTTTGCGCGACCGGCGCCGGGTCGGCCAGGCCGGTGCATTCGATCACCAGGCGATCGAAGGCGATTTCCCCTGCATCCAGGCGTTCAAGCAGCAGGTAAAGCGCGCGAGTCAGGTCGCCATGGATGCTGCAGCATACACAACCGTTGGCCAAGGTCATGACCTGCACCGGCTGGTCACCCAGCAGTTGGCTGTCGATGCCGGCCTCGCTGAATTCGTTTTCGATCACGGCGAGCTTCAGGCCATGCTCGGCCTTGAGCATGTGCCTGAGCAAGGTGGTCTTGCCGGCACCGAGGAAGCCCGTGAGGACGGTTACGGGAATGGGCGTCTGCACGCAAAATACTCCTGAATCTGAAAATGACTGTGGGAGCCGGTTACCCAGGCTCCCACAGATTTACACGTACCGCAGGCTCAACAGCACTTGGGCCCGGACTTGCCACCGTAGCGTGCTTCCTGGCGTTCGCGGAAGAACGCCTCGTAGCTCATCACCGGCTTGTCCGGATGCGTTTTCTGCATGTGTTCGACATAGTTGTCGTAGTCGGGCATGCCGACCATCAGGCGGGCTGCCTGCCCCAGGTATTTGCCCAGTCGACCCAAGTCGTTGAACATGATTGCAGTCCTCTCGATTACGCGTCAGGCAACGCCTGGAACGGGGTTTCCTTGTCGCTGCGTTCTTTGCGGCCCAAGGCGGCGTAGCCGACCTTGATGGCGAAGAACAGGATGCTGAAGACCACCAGCAGGAACAAGATCGTCAGGCCCGCGTTGGTGTAGGCGTTGAAGATCACGTGCTGCATCTGCCCGATGTCCTTGGCCGGGGCCAGTACCTGGCCGGCGTCCAGCGCAGTGCTGTACTTCTTGGCCAGGGCCAGGAAGCCGACAGCCGGGTTGGGGTCGAACAGCTTGATCAGGCCTGCAGCCGTGGTGCAGATCAGCAGCCATACGGCCGGCAGCAGGGTGACCCAGATGTAGCGCTGACGCTTCATCTTGATCAGCACAACAGTACCGAGCATCAAGGCGATACCGGCCAGCATCTGGTTGGAGATACCAAACAGCGGCCACAGGGTGTTGATGCCACCCAGCGGGTCGATGACGCCCTGGTACAGCAGATAGCCCCAGAGTGCCACGCAGCCAGCAGTGGCAAGCAGGTTGGCCCCCCACGATTCAGTGCGTTTGAGTGCAGGCACGAAGCTGCCCAGCAGGTCCTGCAACATGAAGCGCCCGGCACGGGTACCAGCGTCTACCGCAGTGAGGATGAACAGCGCCTCGAACAGGATCGCGAAGTGGTACCAGAAGGCCATGGTGTTTTCACCTGGCAACACCTGGTGCAGGATCTGCGCGATACCGACCGCCAGGGTTGGCGCACCGCCGGCACGGGCCAGAATGGTGTGCTCGCCGATGTCACGGGCAACGGCTTCGAGCTGCTCGGGTGTAATCAGGAAGCCCCAACTGCTGACGGTCTGCGCCACCGACGCGACATCGGTACCGACCACTGCAGCCGGGCTGTTCATGGCGAAATACACGCCTGGCTCGATCACCGAGGCCGCAACCATGGCCATGATGGCGACGAACGATTCCATCAGCATGCCGCCGTAGCCGATATAGCGGGCGTTGGTTTCGTTATCCAGCAGCTTGGGGGTGGTCCCCGAGGAAATCAGCGCGTGGAAGCCGGACACCGCACCACAGGCAATGGTGATGAACAGGAACGGGAACAGGGTACCCTTCCACACCGGGCCCGTACCGTCGGTGAACTGGGTCAGCGCCGGCATTTTCAGCTCGGGAGCGATGATCAGGATACCGATGGCCAGGCCAAGGATCGTGCCGATCTTGAGGAAAGTCGACAGGTAGTCACGTGGCGCCAGCACCAGCCACACTGGCAGCACGGCGGCGACAAAACCGTAGCCCACCAGCATCCAGGTGATCTGCACGCCGGTGAACGTGAACGCCGGGCCCCACACCGGGTCCGCAGCGATCACGCCCCCCAGCCAGATCGAGGCCAGCAGCAGTACCACGCCAACCACCGAGATTTCGCCAATACGGCCCGGACGGATGTAGCGCATGTAGATGCCCATGAACATCGCGATCGGGATGGTCGCCATCACCGTGAACATGCCCCAAGGGCTTTCGGCCAGGGCCTTGACCACGATCAGTGCCAGCACCGCGAGGATGATGATCATGATCAGGAAGCAGCCAAACAGGGCGATGGTGCCCGGGATTCTGCCCATTTCCTCGCGCACCATGTCGCCCAGCGAGCGCCCATTGCGGCGGGTAGACAGGAACAGGACCATGAAGTCCTGCACCGCACCGGCCAGCACCACGCCGGCGATCAGCCACAGCGTGCCGGGCAGGTAGCCCATTTGCGCGGCGAGTACCGGCCCGACCAAGGGGCCCGCGCCGGCGATGGCAGCGAAGTGGTGACCGAAAAGAATGTGTTTGTTGGTCGGGACGTAGTCCAGGCCGTCGTTGTTGAGCACCGCAGGGGTGGCACGGCGCGGGTCGAGTTGCATCACCTTGGTGGCGATGAACAGGCTGTAGTAACGATAGGCGACCAGGTAGATGGCCACTGCCGCGACCACGATCCACAAGGCGTTGATCGCCTCGCCGCGACGCAGGGCAACCACACCCAGTGCGCAGGCGCCTATGACTGCCAGCGCCAGCCACGGAATATGGCGTAGCAGGCTATTATTGTTGTTCATGGTTAGCTTCCAGCTGGTGGATTGGAAAGACCGCCCACCGAGTCTAGGGCCAGTCAAGCGGCATTGCCACACTTGCTTCGTTCTAGAGCCTCTGCGGCCTGATTGCAGTACCTGATGCACATGCAACTCTAACTATAGTCAGGATGACACCTGATGACCTATCGAGGATCCAAGCCATGAGCGATCATGACGAACGCCGCCGCTTTCAACGCATCGACTTCGATGCCCCCATCGAGCTGCGCCAGGGGCTGAAACGCTGGCCTGCAAAACTGCTGGACCTTTCACTCAAAGGCTTGCTGATCGAACGCCCCGCAGGCTGGGATGCCGACCTGACTCAGGACTTCGACGCCATCATCGAGCTGAACGAGGATGCCCGTGTGCAGATGCAGGTCGAACTGCGCCACGAAGAACCGGACCGCCTGGGCTTCATCTGCCTGTACATCGACCTCGACTCGATGAGCCATTTGCACCGTCTTGTGGAATTGAACGTGGCTGACAGCACCGAAATGATGCGTGAGCTGCGTGAACTCATCGAATAATAAAATCTCTTAGCTAGCTAATAGCCTTCCCGCCTGGTGTTTCTTGTCTACCCAGACAGCTTTAAGCCTGGGTAGCGTTGCTTTGTACACACCCTTCTAATACAGCTTCTGCCAAGTTGGTACGCCTTCTGCATTGGGTTTTAACACACCCTGCGGCCGGATCTGTTCGCGCTCCGATCAAAATATTGTATACAATTCTTGTGGCAATCATTTGTAGGAAGTGTCTACAGTAGCGGCACAACAATAAACAGAGAGCCTGCTCCATGACTACGTCCCCTAGCACGTCTCCCGCCAAGCGACCCGAGGATGAAAACCTCGGTCTTGGTGCCAACCTGGCCTATGGTCTGCAGCATGTGCTGACCATGTATGGTGGGATCGTCGCAGTACCCCTGATCCTGGGGCAGGCCGCGGGCCTGAATGGTGCCGAAATCGGCATGCTGATCGCCGCATCGCTGTTCGCCGGTGGCCTTGCCACCCTGCTGCAGACCCTTGGCCTGCCGTTCTTCGGTTGCCAGTTGCCGCTTGTGCAAGGCGTGTCGTTCGCCGGTGTGGCGACCATGGGTGCGATCCTGAGCAGCGAGGGGGGCGGTGGCCTGCCAGGAGTGCTCGGCGCGGTCATGGCTGCGTCGCTGATCGGCTTTCTGATCACACCGGTGTTTTCGCGCATCACCAAGTTCTTCCCGCCGCTGGTGACCGGTATCGTCATCACCACCATCGGCCTGACCCTGATGCCGGTTGCTGCACGCTGGGTAATGGGTGGCAACAGCGCCTCGCCGGAGTTCGGCAGCGTGGCCAACATCGGCCTGGCCGGGCTGACCTTCGCCATCGTGCTGCTGCTGAGCAAGCTTGGCAGCGCAACCATCTCACGCCTGTCGATCCTGCTGGCCATGGTGGTCGGCACGCTGATCGCCTGGGCATTGGGCATGACCGATTTCAGCAAGGTCAGCGAAGGCCCGATGTTCGCCTTCCCCACACCTTTCCACTTTGGCATGCCGGAGTTCCACATCGCCGCGATCCTGTCGATGTGTATCGTGATCATGGTCACCCTGGTGGAAACGTCGGCCGATATCCTCGCCGTGGGTGAGATCATCGACACCAAGGTGGACTCCAAGCGCCTGGGCAACGGCCTGCGCGCCGACATGGCATCGAGCATCCTGGCGCCGATTTTCGGTTCGTTCACCCAGAGCGCGTTCGCCCAGAACGTTGGCCTGGTGGCCGTGACTGGGGTCAAGAGCCGCTACGTGGTGGCTACCGGCGGCGTGATTCTGGTGGTACTCGGCCTGCTGCCAGTCATGGGCCGGGTGATTGCCGCCGTGCCTACCCCGGTACTGGGCGGCGCCGGTATCGTGCTGTTCGGCACCGTGGCGGCCAGCGGTATCCGCACCCTGTCCAAGGTCAGCTACAAGAACAACGTCAACCTGATCATCGTCGCGGCCTCGCTGGGCTTCGGCATGATCCCGATTGCCGCGCCGACCTTCTACCACCACTTCCCGAACTGGTTCGAGACCATCTTCCACTCCGGCATCAGCTCGGCGGCGATCATGGCCATCCTGCTGAACCTGATCTTCAACCACTTCACCACCGGCAACTCGGAAAACCAGTCAGTGTTCGCTGCAGCCTACGAGCGGACCATCCAGTATTCGGACATTTCCGCGCTGCGTGATGGGGACTACTTCAAAGATGGCAAGCTGTTCGATGCCGAAGGTAACGAAGTGCCGATGCTGGAACTGGACGAGCATGGCAATGAAACGGTCAGGCGCACGGCCGTTGCCGAACACTGACTGATTGCAGGAGCGAGCTTGCTCGCTCCTGCACACTATTCGAACAATGCATCCAGCGCCTGCTCCAGGCGGGTAACGGCAATCACCTGCAAACCCGCAGGCGCTTCTTTCGGCGCATTGCCCTTGGGTACGATGGCACGCTTGAAGCCGTGCTTGGCCGCTTCCTTCAAGCGCTCCTGACCACTGGGCACCGGCCGTACCTCGCCCGACAAGCCAATCTCGCCAAACACCAGCAAACCGTGGGCCAGTGGCCGGTTACGCAAGCTGGACATCACCGCCGCCAGCAGCGCCAGGTCCGAAGCCGTTTCCAGCACCTTCACCCCGCCGACCACGTTGAGAAACACATCCTGGTCATGGGTCGGGATACCGCCATGGCGGTGGAGCACCGCCAACAACATGGCCAGGCGGTTCTGGTCCAGGCCCAAGGTTACCCGCCGCGGGTTGGCCAGATGGCTATCGTCGACCAGCGCCTGCACCTCGACCAGCATTGGCCGGGTACCCTCCCAGGTTGCCATCACCACGCTACCCGGCACCTCTTCCTGAGTACGGTTGAGGAAGATCGCCGACGGGTTGGATACCTCCTTGAGGCCACGATCGGTCATGCCGAACACGCCCAGCTCGTTGACCGCGCCAAAGCGGTTCTTGACCGCCCGCAGCAAGCGCAGCCGGCCATCGGACTCACCTTCGAAATACAGCACCGTGTCGACCATGTGCTCCAGCACCCTTGGGCCAGCCAGCGAGCCTTCCTTGGTCACGTGGCCGACCAGAAAAATTGCCGTACCGCTTTGCTTGGCATAGCGCACCAGCAACGCTGTGCTTTCGCGCACCTGGGCCACGCCGCCCGGGGCCGATTGCAACTGCTCGGTGAAAATGGTCTGGATCGAGTCGATCACCATTACCCGCGGCTTCTCGACCCGCGCCGTGGCAATGATCGTCTCGATGCAGGTTTCGGTCATCACCTTGAGCTGGTCCTGGGGTAGGCCCAGCCGCCGCGAGCGCATGGCCACCTGCTGCTGCGACTCCTCCCCCGTGACATACAGTGCCGGCATGCCCACGGCGATGTTGCACAAGGTCTGTAGCAAAATGGTCGACTTGCCGATGCCGGGGTCACCGCCAATCAGCACCACCGAGCCATCCACCAGGCCGCCACCCAGCACGCGGTCCAGTTCGGTGCTGCTGGTCGTGAAACGCGGGATTTCCTCGACACTGACTTCGGCCAGGGTCTTGATCTGCGCTTGCTGTCCTGTCCAGCCAGCGCGGCCGCTACTGGGTGCAGCAGCGCCGCCGCTTTCGATCATGGTTTCGACCAGGGTGTTCCAGGCCCCGCATTCGCCGCACTGGCCGGCCCATTTGGGGAAGGTCGCGCCGCATTCGGTGCAGCCATACAAGCGCTTGGCCTTGGCCATGGGTGGGGTCTCCTGGAAAAATTCGCCATGATAACTGAGCAGGACGTGTCTCGAACGCTTCGAGATGCGACAAAACTATTCGTTCTAACTGCAGTCTGTAGCCCTGAACACAACGCATGAAGCGTTTAAGTGGCTTACACTGCGTTAACCTCACCTTTTGTTACAAGGAACCAAACATGGGCGTGCTCAACGAGTTCAAGGCTTTCGCAGTCAAAGGCAATGTCGTCGACATGGCGGTCGGTATCATCATCGGCGCGGCCTTCGGCAAGATCGTCTCGTCCTTCGTCGGCGACGTGATCATGCCGCCACTGGGCCTGCTGATCGGCGGCGTGGACTTCAGCGACCTGGCCATTACCCTGAAGGCTGCCGAAGGTGACGTACCAGCGGTGGTGCTGGCGTATGGCAAGTTCATCCAGACCGTGATCGACTTCGTGATCGTGGCCTTTGCCATCTTCATGGGCGTGAAGGCGATCAACAAGCTCAAACGTGAAGAAGCCGTGGCGCCGACTACGCCGCCTGTGCCTTCGGCTGAAGAGACGCTGCTGACCGAAATCCGCGATTTGCTCAAGACGCAGAACCAGAACCGCTTGCCCTGAAATTGCCGGGGGCGCTGTAGGAGCGGGCATGCTGGCGAAGAATCCAGTGCGGTGGATAGCACCGGCTTCGCCGGTGTTCGCGGGTAAACCCGCTCCTACACGGCGGCCTGTGTCCAACCTCCGATGTGTGTCCACCACCAATCCGGTGTAGGAGCGGGTTTACCCGCGAATACGGTGGCGGCAGCAACGGTGAACGGCGGGTGGAGACTGGCCAGCAGGCCCGGCCCTTTCGCGGGTAAACCCGCGCCTACAGGCCCCGCAACGGCCGCAATGGACTTACCAGTAGTTCTCGACTGCCACCTGCCCCGGCCGCTTGCTCAGGCTCAATTGCAGATCGCGCGCCTTGAGGACCTTGCGGGTTTCGTCGATCATTTCCGGGTTGCCGCACAGCATCACACGAGAATGCTCCGGCGACAGTTCAAGCCCTGCCGCCCTCTCCAGCTCGCCATTCTCGATCAACGTGGTAATCCGCTGATTCAACGCCCCAGGGTGTTGTTCACGGGTCACCACGGGAATGAACTGCAACTTGCCCGCGTACTCGGCCAGATAATCGCGCTGTTCCAGCCCGGCAATTTCATCCACATAGGCCAGCTCCTTCGCTTCGCGCACTGAATACACCAGCTTGATGCTGTCAAAGCGCTCCCAGGCCTCGAAGTCCTGCAGGATCGACATGAATGGCGCAATGCCGGTACCGGTAGCCAGCAGCCACAGGTCACGACCACCGACGAAGCGGTCGAGGGTGAGAAAACCGAACGCCTGTCGGTCGATCAGCAATGTATCGCCTGCACCCAAACGGCTCAGCTCACTGGTGAACTCACCACCTGGCACCACGATGGAAAAGAAATCCAGGTGCTCGTCATGGGGGGCGCTGACCATGGAATAGGCGCGCCACACCACACTACCATCGGCCTTGGTCACACCTAGCCGGGCGAATTGGCCGGAACGGAAGCGGAACCCCGCATCGCGCGTAACCCGCAGGCTGAAGAGGTTCGGCGTCAGTGGCTGAACGTCAAGCAGTGTCTGGCGAGTGAACTTTTCGGCGCTAGCGGTCATATCGGGCTCCAAGGTTGGCGTGTGCACAGTGTCGCCTAAAGTGGCCAGGATAAAAACCACCGCTTTGTAGGGCCTCATCCAGGGTGATCGTGCCGAACTCGCAGAAAATCCTGTTCGCTATAACAAAAAAATCCCAACAGGATGGTAGGTCTTTTCCTACAATCATCCGGGTACTCAAACGGATTGGATCCTGTGCACCCGAAGGAGTGTTTCAGATGCTTCACTGGAAACCCGAGTATCTTCATGCGTTCGTCAGCGAACGCAGCCCGCAGAAGCTATTCGACATTGCAGTCCATCTGGCTCAGGACCTGGACATGGATTACCTTGGGCTGAACATCCGCATTCAGATCGCTACGCAAACGCCAAGGCTGTACCTCTACAGCAACTACCCAAGTGAGTGGATCGAACGCTACCAGCGCGACGACTTCTACAAGCAGGACCCGGCAGCGAACCTGAGTCACAGCTCGACGATGCCGGTGCTGTGGACCGATGACCTGTACAAGGAAGCTCCGCAATTTCGCGAAACGGCCTGCCAGCATGGCTTGCGCCACGGCTGGACACAGTCGCTTCACGATCAGCAGCACAACGAGAGCCAGATCAGTGTCGCTCGGCCAAACGGCCACATCGATATGCTCGAGCTGTACGACAAAGCCGGCAGTGTGCAGTGGCTGTGCCACACCCTTCACGCTGTACTGGGCGAGCACCACCTGAACGCCCTATGCCCACCCCAGCCGAAAATGAGCGAGCGTGAACTGGAAGTGCTGAAATGGTCTGCCGCCGGCAAGACCGCTGCCGATGTTGCCTCCATCCTCTCGCTGTCGCAAAGCACGGTCAATTTCCATATCCGCAGCGTGATCACCAAGACCAACGCAGCCAACAAGGCCGGAGCCATTGCCATTGCCGCCTTGCGTGGCTGGATCTGATCTTCGAACCTGCGACCTCGGGCAAAGCCCTGTAGAATCGCCCGGCAAAGCCCGGCGCGAACCGCAACGGGCAGTTTCGTACCCGAGCCAGACGCCATGCCCCTGTTGACCACCCCCTATGCCGAACTCGACCTGATCCGCCAGCCGGAGCAGGCCAACGACCCGTTGCAGGCCTTCGATGCCGCCGACGAGTACCTGCTTGCGCAGCTACACGATCAGGCACCCGACGCCAATTGCCGGGTACTGGTGCTCAATGACAGCTTCGGTGCCCTGGCCGCCAGCCTGGCGGGCCAGTTGCAGGTGGTCAGCAGCGGTGACTCGCACCTGGGGCACCTGGCCCTGGAAAAGAACCTGGCGCGCAATGGCCTGCCGTTCGACAGTGTGCCGTTCGTACCGGCCAGCGAACACTGGCAAGGCCCGTTCGACCGGGTGCTGGTGCGTGTACCCAAGACCCTGGCCCTGCTGGAAGAACAACTGATCCGCCTGCAAGGCCAGTTGGCACCCGGTGCGCAGGTGATTGCCGGGGCGATGATCAAGCACCTGCCGCGGGCGGCCGGCGACCTGATGGAAAAGTACATCGGCCCCGTACAGGCTTCGCTGGCCCTGAAAAAGGCCCGTTTGCTGACAGCAACGGTTGCCGAGCGGCCGCTCGCCAAGTCCCCCTACCCCAGCTGCTACCGCCTCGACGTGCCGGCACTTGACTTGATCAACCACGCCAACGTGTTCTGCCGTGAAGGCCTGGATATCGGGACGCGGGCGTTCCTCCCGCATCTACCACGCGACCTCGGCCGTGCGCGGGTGGCAGACCTGGGCTGCGGCAACGGCGTGCTCGCAATCGCCAGCGCCCTGGCCAATCCGGAGGCCGAGTACACCCTGGTCGACGAGTCGTACATGGCAGTGCAATCGGCGCAGGAGAACTGGCTGGCAGCGTTGGGCGAGCGCCCGGCGACCTTCTTCGCGGCCGATGGCCTGGCCGGGCTGGAGAAGCAGTCGCTGGATGTGGTGCTGTGCAACCCGCCGTTCCATCAACAGCAGGTAGTGGGCGATTTCCTCGCCTGGCGCATGTTCCAGCAGGCGCGTGAAGCGCTGGTGGTAGGTGGGGCGCTGTACATCGTGGGTAACCGGCACCTGGGCTATCACAGCAAGCTGGCGCGGTTGTTCCGGGGAGTGGAGCAGGTGGCGGCAACGCCCAAGTTCGTCATTCTGAAAGCCCGCAAGTAAGCGCGCCACCGCACCCGTAGGAGCGGGCTTGCCCGCGAACACCNCCCGCTGCCGCTCTTTATCAATGTGTGGTCAGCCCCGCCGCCCCCATGAACAGCCGCATCACCCAGGCCGCCACACCCAGCGCTGCGACGCTCATTGCCCAGATCAGCAACAGCCAACCCAGTCGCTGCCACAGCGGTTTCTTGTCTTCCAAACCATGTTTGCCAGCCATCATGCGGCCCTCCTAGTGGTAGCCGTCTTCGTGGGTGACCTTGCCGCGGAACACATAGTAGCTCCAGAAGGTATACATCAGGATAAACGGCAGGATGAACAGGGTACCCACCAGCATGAAGCCCTGGCTTTGCGGTGGCGCTGCGGCATCCCAGATCGAAATCGACGGCGGGATGATGTTAGGCCACAGGCTGATTCCCAAGCCGCTGTAGCCAAGGAAGATCAGTACCAGCGTGAGCAGGAACGGCGTGTAGTGCGCGTTGCGTGCCACCGCTTTGAGCAACCCGTAGAAGGTCACCAGCACCAGCAGCGGTACCGGCATGAACCAGATCAGGTTGGGCATGCTGAACCAGCGGTCGGCAATCTGCGGGTAGGCGATGGGCGTCCACAGGCTGACGATACCGATCACCACCAGCAGCACCAGCGCCAGCGGCCGGGCCATATCGTGCATCTTCTGCTGCAACGGCCCTTCGGTCTTCATGATCAGCCAGGTGCAACCCAGCAAGGTGTAGGCCACGATCAACCCCAGCCCGCAGAACAGGCTGAATGGGGTCAGCCAGTCCAGGGTGCCACCGGCAAAATGCCGGTCGACCACCTTGAACCCCTCCAGGAACGCGCCCAGCGCCACACCCTGGAAGAAGGTGGCGATCAGCGAACCCCAGATAAAAGCCTTGTCCCAGATGTGCCGCTTGTCGGCCTTGGCCTTGAAGCGGAACTCGAAGGCCACGCCTCGAAAAATCAGGCCGATCAGCATCAGGATCAGGGGCAGGTACAGGGCCTCGAGGACCACGGCATACGCCATCGGGAAGGCACCGAACAGTCCGGCACCGCCCAGGATCAACCAGGTTTCGTTGCCGTCCCATACCGGCGCGACAGTGTTCATCATGACATCACGGTCCTGCTCGCCCTTGACGAAGGGGAAGAGCATGCCGATCCCCAGGTCGAATCCGTCCATCACCACGTACATCATGACGCCGAAGATGATGATCACGGCCCAGATCAGTGGAAGGTCGATACCCATGGTTCAGTTCCCCTCGTTCAGGCTGGCAGAGGTGGCCTCGCGGCCATCATCGGCGGCGGACAAAGGCCGTGCCGGCGTGCGTTTCTGGCCTGGGCCTCCCGGTGTGTGCTCGTCACCCTCGCCGGTCTGCGGCCCTTTGCGTACCAGGCGCATCATGTAGCCAAGGCCGGTGCCAAACAGGGCGAAGTACACCACCACGAACGCCACAAGGGTGAAGCCGAGCTGGGCGTAGCTGTGGTTGGAAACACCGTCCGCCGTGCGCATCAGGCCGTACACCACCCAGGGCTGGCGGCCAATTTCGGTGGTGAACCAGCCGGCCAGCAGCGCGACCAGCCCGGATGGGCCCATCCACAGGGCCACATGCAGGAACGGGCGTGAACTGTACAGCGTGCCGCGTTTGCGCAACCACAGGCTCCACAGGCCAACGAAGATCATCAGGAAACCAAGCCCGACCATGATCCGGAACGACCAGAACACAATGGTCGAATTAGGCCGGTCCTCGGGTGGGAACTCCTTCATCGCCGGCACCTGCTGGTCCAGGCTGTGAGTCAGGATCAGGCTGCCGAGCGCCGGGATCTCGATCTTGAACCGGGTAGTCTCGGCCTCCATGTCGGGAATGCCGAACAGGATCAGCGGCGTCGGCTCACCGGGCACGTTCTCCCAATGGCCTTCGATCGCGGCAATTTTCACCGGCTGGTGCTTGAGGGTATTGAGGCCGTGGAAATCGCCGATCACTGCCTGAATCGGGGCGACGATCAGTGCCATCCACATGGCCATCGACAGCATCTTGCGCACGGCCGGGTTGTCACGCCCGCGCAGCAGGTGCCAGGCCGCCGAGGCACCGACGAAGAACGCGGTGGACACGAACGCGGCAGTGGCCATGTGCATCAGGCGGTAGGGGAAGGAGGGGTTGAACACCACCGCAAACCAGTCCACCGGCACCACCCGACCATCGATGATCTCGTGACCTTGCGGGGTTTGCATCCAGCTGTTCGAGGCGAGAATCCAGAAGGTCGAGACCAGCGTACCGAGCGCTACCATCACCGTGGAGAAGAAGTGCAGACCACGGCCGACGCGGTTCCAGCCAAACAGCATGACGCCCAGGAAGCCGGCTTCGAGGAAGAACGCAGTCAGTACTTCGTAGGTGAGCAGCGGGCCGGTGACGGCGCCGGCAAAGTCGGAGAAGCGGCTCCAGTTGGTGCCGAACTGGTAGGCCATGACCAGGCCGGAGACGACGCCCATGCCGAAGTTGACGGCGAAGATCTTTGACCAGAAGTGATAGAGGTCACGGTAGACCTGGTTGTGGGTCCGCAGCCATAGGCCTTCGAGGACTGCCAGGTAGCTGGCCAAGCCAATGGTGATGGCCGGGAACAGGATGTGGAACGACACGGTAAAGGCAAACTGCATTCGGGCGAGCTCTAAGGCATCTATTCCGAACATGGTGCTTCCTCTTCAGATAATCCGGCGGCCGGGCTTGTGGCCCCGTCGCCCACTGCCCCCACTGGGTCGAGTACGGCGTGTTTGAATTGTTCTGTTCGATCGCAGGGATTCCGGCCAGACGGCCATTTCATTGATCTGGAACGATTGACCCAGATCAATTAATGCTAGGAAGCATAGTCCCGAATGGCCCGGTGGGCCGTGTGGTGGATTGCCGCGTGACCTGTTGCCTCACCCTCTTTAATTAACAGTGGAAAAGTGCCGACCCGAGCAAACAGTAACCGTTTGTTACAAACAGGTGATACGCTGCGCACCCCCTCTACTGCGCCGAGGCCCCTGGTTTCCGATGTCCGATTCCGCACCGCAGTTGTTGCGTCACCATCGTCCTTTTTTGGCCTTCTGGCTGGCCCGCGTGTTCACCGCCAGCGGCTTCCAGATGCTCACCGTGGCCATCGGCTGGCACCTCTACCAATTGACCGGCAACGTCCTGGACCTGGGCCTGGTCGGCCTGGTCGAGTTCGCCCCACGGGTGCTGTTCATGCTGCACACCGGCCATGTCGCCGACCGCTATGACAGGCGCAAGGTCGCCGCCCTGTGCCAAAGCCTTCAGGGGCTGATTGCCCTGGCGCTGGCAGTGGGCAGTGCCACCGACAACGTCACCCGCGAACTGATCTTTGCCCTGGCCTTCCTGCTCGGCGCCACCCGCTCATTCGAAATGCCGGCAACCCAGGCGCTGCTGCCCAACGTGGTACCGGCCGGGCTGTTCCCGCGGGCAGTGGCGGCGTCGGCCTCGGCCACCCAGTCGGCGACCATCGTGGCGCCGGCGGTGGGCGGCTTTCTGTATGCCTTTGGCAGCATGTGGGTGTATGGCCCGACGGTGGCCCTGTACGCCATTGCCTGCGTGCTGACCCTGAGCCTGCAGGCGCACGGCCAGGTCGCCCAGCGCGGACGCGCCAGCATCGAATCGCTGCTGGCTGGCATCCGTTTCATTCGCAGCCGGCCCGACATCCTCGGCGCCATCTCGCTGGACCTGTTCGCCGTATTGTTGGGCGGGGCCACCGCGTTGCTGCCGGTATTTGCCAAAGACATCCTGCTGACCGGTCCGATGGGGCTCGGCCTGTTGCGCTCGGCGCCAGCGGTGGGGGCGTTGCTGATGTCGCTCTGGCTGGCGCGCTTCCCGTTCCAGCGCAACGTCGGGCGGACGATGTTCACTGCGGTCGGCGTGTTCGGCGTGGCGACCATCGCCTTCGGCCTGTCGACCTCGTTCTGGTTCTCGCTGGCGGTACTGGTGGTACTGGGTGCGGCAGACATGATCAGCATGGTCATTCGCAGCTCGTTCGTGCAGCTGGAGACACCGGATGAAATGCGTGGGCGGGTGAGCGCAGTGAACGGCTTGTTCATCGGTGCCTCGAACCAGCTCGGTGAGTTCGAATCGGGGGTGACCGCGCACTGGTTTGGTACAGTGCCGGCGGTGGTGCTGGGCGGGGTGGGCACCTTGGTGGTGACCGGGGTGTGGATAAAACTGTTCCCTACCCTGGCCAAGCGGGATCGGTTGCATAACGGGTGATGCATCACCCGTGCCGGCCTGTTCGCGGGCAAGCCCGCGCCTGCAGGGGACGTTACCCGCGCAGGGCCAGAAAAACCCATTCCCCAACGGCCATAGGCCCCCGCCATGCATGCTGGTATCATGCGCGGCTTTTTTCCTCCCTACACAAAACCACAGCATCCGGTACGGTCTGTGCTTTGCTGATGGGGTCGATACATTCATGGCGCCGGGGGCGCCTTGGGGAGCGGGCATGCTGGAAAGGCTGTTTCAACTAAGAGCACACAACACCAACGTGCGCACCGAGATTCTCGCGGGCGTCACCACCTTCCTGGCCATGGCCTACATCCTGTTCGTCAACCCGAGCATCCTCGGCGAGACCGGCATGGACAAGGGCGCGATCTTTGTCGCCACCTGCCTGGCAGCGGCCATCGGCTCCGCCACCATGGGCCTGATTGCCAACTACCCGATCGCCCTGGCACCGGGCATGGGCCTGAACGCGTTCTTCACCTACACCGTGGTGCTGCACATGGGCCACACCTGGCAGGTGGCACTGGGTGCCGTGTTCCTGTCGGCGGTGATGTTCTTCCTGCTGTCGATCTTCCGCATCCGCGAGTGGATCGTGAACAGCATCCCGCTGCCGCTGCGTTCGGCGATTGCCGCCGGTATCGGCCTGTTCCTGGCACTGATCGCCCTGCATAACGCCGGCATCGTCGTCGATAACCCAGCCACTTTGGTGGGCATGGGCGACCTCAAGCAGCCTTCAGTGATTCTCGCCACACTGGGCTTCTTCCTGATCGTCGGCCTTGAGTCGCTGAAAGTGCGCGGCGCGGTGCTGATCGGTATCCTGGCCGTCACCGTCGCGTCGATCGCCATGGGCGTCACGCCGTTCGGCGGGATCGTGTCGATGCCACCTTCGCTGGCACCCACCTTCCTGCAGCTGGACATCGCCGGTGCCCTCGATGTGGGCCTGATCAGCGTGATTTTCGCGTTCCTGTTCGTCGACCTGTTCGACAATTCCGGCACCCTGATCGCCGTGGCCAAGCGCGCCGGCCTGATGGGCAAGGACGGCCACATGCCGAAGATGGGCCGCGCCCTTATCGCCGACAGCACCGCCGCCATGGCCGGCTCCCTGCTGGGCACCTCGACCACCACCAGCTATATCGAGTCCGCTGCGGGTGTGAGCGCCGGTGGCCGCACCGGCCTGACGGCCATCGTGGTTGCCGTGCTGTTCCTGCTGGCGCTGTTCTTCGCCCCCCTGGCCGGCAGCGTGCCGGCGTTCGCCACCGCTCCGGCGCTGCTGTTCGTCGCGGTGCTGATGGCCTCGGGCCTGGCGGAAATAAACTGGGACGACGTCACCGAAGCCGCACCGGTGGTGGTAACTGCCTTGGCCATGCCGCTGACGTACTCGATCGCCAATGGTATCGCCTTCGGCTTCATCGCCTGGACCGCCGTCAAACTGATTTCCGGCCGCCGTCGCGACCTGAACCCGGCCCTGGTGATCCTTTCCATCCTGTTCGTCATCAAGCTAGGCTGGTTCAACGCATGAGTGCTGCTTTCGACCCCTCCTCCTACGCCACCCAACTGGACGCCAAGGTGGCCCGGCTGCGCGAGCTGCTGGCGCCATTCGGCGCGCCGGAACCGGCTGTTTTCGACTCACCGCGCGAGCATTACCGCCTGCGCGCCGAGTTCCGTCTGTGGCGCGAGGATGGCCAGCGCCACTACGCCATGTTCGCCCCAGGCGAGAAGCACAAAGCAATCCTGATCGACGATTTCCCCATTGCCAGCGAACGCATCAACGCGTTGATGCCACGCCTGAAGGCAGCCTGGCAGGCCAGCGAAGAACTGGGCAACCGCCTGTTCCAGGTGGAGTTCCTCACCACCCTGGCTGGCGATGCGATGATCACGATGTGCTATCACCGCCCGCTGGACGAGGCCTGGGAAGTGGAAGCACGGCAACTGGCTGAAGCGCTGGGGGTGAGCGTCATCGGCCGTTCCAAGGGCAAGCGCCTGGTTATCGGCCGCGACTACGCGGTGGAAAAACTCGATGTGGCTGGCCGCGTGTTCAGTTACCGCCAGCCGGAGGGTGCGTTCACTCAGCCCAACGGCGCAGTGAACCAGAAGATGCTCAGCTGGGCCTTCGAGGCCATGGGCGATCGTGAGGATGACTTGCTGGAATTGTATTGCGGCAACGGCAACTTCACCCTGCCGCTGGCCACGCGTGTACGCCAGGTGCTGGCCACCGAAATCAGCAAGACGTCGGTCAATGCCGCACTGAGCAACCTTGACGAAAACGCTGTGGATAACGTGCGGCTGGTACGCTTGTCGGCAGAGGAGCTGACCCAGGCACTGAATGAGGTGCGGCCGTTCCGTCGCCTGGAAGGCATCGACCTGAAGAGTTATCAGTTCGGTACCGTGTTCGTCGACCCACCGCGGGCAGGGATGGACCCGGATACCTGCGAGCTGACCCGGCGTTTCGAACGCATCCTGTACATCTCGTGCAACCCGGAAACGCTGGCAGCGAACATCGCCCAGTTGCAGGACACCCACCGCATCGAGCGCTGTGCATTGTTTGACCAGTTCCCGTATACCCACCATATGGAGAGTGGGGTTCTGCTGGTTCGGCGCTGATCGTTGTATTGCCGGGGCTGCTTTGCAGCCCATTCGCGGGCAAGCCCGCTCCTACATTGATCGGCGTACAGCCCGTTGCTCAGCGTACAGCCGATTGCTCGGTGCACAGCCATTGCTCGGCGTACGCAGATCGTTGTAGGAGCGGGCTTGCCCGCGAATGGGCCGCAGAGCGGCCCCAAGCGTCACCTCAGAAGTCGAAGAAAACGGTCTCCCCTTCCCCCTGAATACGGATATCAAAGCGGTACGCCGTCTTCCCATCCACTTCGCAACGCTTGGCAATCAAGGTTTCACGCCGCTGCGGCTGCTCGATCAGGTTGAGCACCGGGCACTTGGCATTGGCCTGGGCCTCATCATCGAAATACAGGCGCGTGTGCAGGTGGATGTTGATGCCACGAGCAAACAGGCTGATGTTGATGTGCGGCGCCATCGGCACGTCCGCAGCGTTGTTCACCACACCCGGCTTGACCGTGTGCAGCGTCCACTCACCGGCATCGAAGGTCGTGGCGGTGCGGCCGAAGCTGTTGAAGGCGTTTTCCAGGTTGTAGGCATCCTGGTACTCGCCGTTAGCGTCGGCCTGCCACACTTCCAGGAACGAGTCGCGCACCAGGTGGCCGTTACCGTCATACACCTGGCCGAGCAGCAGAATGTGCTCGCCTGGTGCGTCTGGCTTGGCCAGGCGGTTCCAGATTTCCTGATCGCGGGTCGGGTTGCCGGCCGCTTCCAGGGCCAGGCCGATGTGCACATAGGGGCCGGCAGTCTGCGAAGGGGTTTCCGGCAGCAGTTCGATTGGCATGGCGGGGTCCTCAGCAGTTTTCGAAGTGGGTCTTGCGCTGGCCGCGCAGCACGATGTCGAAGCGGTAGGCCAGGCAGTCCATCGGGTTGGCGTTGCTCATGTCGAGCTTGGCGATCAACTGCTGCACGGCTTGCGGGTTGGCGATCGACTTGACGATCGGGCACATAGGGATCAGCGGGTCACCTTCGAAGTACAGCTGGGTGATCAACTTGGTGGCGATCGATGGGCCGCTGATGGCGAAGTGGATATGCGCCGGGCGCCAGTCGTTCGGGCCGTTGCGCCATGGGTACGGGCCCGGCTTGATGGTGCGGAAGCTGTAGTAGCCGTCACGGTCGGTCAGGCACCGGCCAACACCACCGAAGTTCGGGTCCAGCGGCGCCAGGTAGCGGTCGTTCTTGTGGCGATAGCGGCCGCCGGCGTTGGCTTGCCACATCTCCACCAAGGTGTTCGGCACAGGCTTGCCGTACTGGTCGACGACACGGCCGGCAACGATGATGCGCTCGCCGATTGGCAGGCCACCGTTATTGAAGTTCAGCAGCAGGTCATGGTCATGGGCGCCGAAGCCCAGGTGGGAAAAATCCGGACCAGTGGTTTCGCTGATCGACTGCGGAATACTGACCAGTGCCTGGCGCGGCGAGCGGGCAATGGACGTCTTGTAGTCAGGCGTAAGGGCTTTGGGGTGCCAGTTGCGATCACGGATCACGAAGCGGCTGTTGTCCTGGGCGGGCATGCCGGTTTCCTCTCTTGGAATTATGAGAACGCCTGAGTGTGGCAGGCGGACTTACAGTTTCCGGCAGGTCGCGGGCGATGAACATTGAAATCGACCCCTTGATACATAACCAAATGGTTATGGATAAACACCTCGGCCTGACAGGTTCCACCTTCGTGAACTAATCTTTGTCTTCTTGTTTCACGCTCGGAGAGCATTCATGGAATGGCGAAAAGGCCGACGCAGCGACAACGTGGTCGATGCCCGAGGCGAAGGTGGCGGCGGCGGCATGCGTTTCGGCGGCGGCAAGGGGCTGGGGCTTGGGGCAATCCTGCTGATCGTCGGCATCGGCTGGCTCACCGGGCAGGACCCGTTGCAGATTCTTGGCCAGCTTGCCGGGCAGATGGAGCAGCAACAACAGCAGACAGCGCCCAGTGGTGCGGGCGGCAAGGCGCCACCGGCCAACGACCAGCAAGCCGAGTTCGTCGCCTCGGTTCTGGGTGACACCGAAGACACCTGGAAAGCCCTGTTCGCCGAGGCCGGCAAACAATACCGTGACCCCAAACTGGTCCTGTTCAGCGGCCAGGTCAATTCGGCCTGCGGATTTGCCTCGGCAGCGGTTGGGCCGTTCTATTGCCCGGCGGACCAGCGGGTGTACCTGGACATGTCGTTCTTCCGTGAAATGGAAACCCGCTTCGCTGCAGCTGGCGACTTCGCCCAGGCCTACGTGATCGCCCATGAAATCGGTCACCATGTGCAGACACTGCTGGGCGTTTCGGCCAAGGTCGACGCCGCACGACGCGCCGGCCAGCGCATGGAGGGCGACAACGGCCTGTTGGTGCGCCAGGAGTTGCAGGCCGACTGTCTGGCCGGGGTATGGGCCTACCAGGCGCAGAAACGCCTGAACTGGCTGGAGCCAGGCGATGTCGAGGAAGCGCTGAATGCGGCCAATGCAATCGGCGACGACCGCCTGCAGCAGCAAAGCCGCGGGCGCGTAGTGCCAGACTCGTTCACCCACGGTACCTCGGCGCAGCGGATGCGCTGGTTCAAGGCCGGGTTTGCCGAAGGTGAAGTGAACCGCTGCGACACCTTCAGTGCACGCACTCTCTGATACCCGGTGCAACAGGGACCGCGTGAGACCGCTTGCTGACATTTTGCTGAAAAAGCGTTTCAGCTTCCCCAATCATGGCCGATAACCCCTGCACGAATCAGCGGGCATCCAGAACAACAACGCCTGGCGATCGAAGATCAAGAGAGCGAAATCAACTTCTGGAGAGCGTGCATGAACAGCTGGTTCGCCAACATCAGCGTCAACCTTAAACTCGGCCTGGGCTTCGGCCTGGTGCTGGTTCTCACTGGCCTGCTAGCCCTCACCGGCTGGACCAGCCTGGGCAGCCTGATCGACCGTAGCAACTGGATGGGCGATATTGGCCAGCTGAACAAGGACCTCACCGATCTGCGCATTGCGCGCCTGCAGTACATGATCGCCAACGGCGACGATACCGCCGCCGCCAACACCCTGGCCAAGCTGGACGCATTCAGCAAGCAGCAGGCCTACCTGGCCACCACCTTCAAAAGCCCGGAGAACGTCAAGCTGCTGGGTGAGCTGGGCGATACCATCAGTGCCTACAAGCTGTCGCTGAACAAGATGCGCCAGGGCTACGACGCCACCCGCGCAGCGCGCGTTTCCATGGACAGCTCGGCCATTCGCGCCGACCAGGCCATGGATGCGCTCAGCCAGGAGGTGATGGCTCGCCCCGAGGCTGACAGCGTGCGCCTGGCCCAGTACCAGCTGATCAGCAAGGCCCGCCAGCAGCTGCTGCAGGTACGCATCGATGTGCGTGGCTACATCGCCGAGAACAGCAGCGCCAACGAGCAGGCCGCCTTGCGCCAGCTGGATGCAGCACTGGCCGATACCGACAATCTCAAGCGCCAGCTGCCCAGCGCAGATACGCGCCTGCAACAGTTCGAAAACGCGGTACTGGCCTATCGTGACGCCGTACGCCAGTTCCGCGACGCGGTTGCCAACATCACCACCTCGCGCGCCGAAATGACCGTGCAGGGCGCCGACATCGTCAAGCGCAGTGACGCGCTGTACCAGATCCAGCTAGAGCGCCGTGACATCGAGAGTACCCAGGCCCGCAGCCTGCAGGCCATCGCCACACTGCTGGCGCTGCTGGTCGGCGTACTGGCGGCGGTGCTGATCACCCGCCAGATCACCCGCCCGTTGCAAGACACCCTGGTGGCCGTGGAAAAAATCGCCAGTGGCGACCTTACCCAGCACATGCGCGTCACCCGCCGTGACGAACTGGGCGTGCTGCAGCAAGGCATCGCGCGCATGGGCACCACCCTGCGCGAGCTGATCAGCGGCATCCGCGATGGCGTCACCCAGATTGCCAGCGCCGCCGAAGAGCTGTCGGCAGTCACCGAACAGACCAGCGCGGGCGCCAACAGCCAGAAAGTCGAGACCGACCAGGTGGCCACCGCCATGCACGAAATGGCCGCGACCGTTCAGGAAGTGGCGCGCAATGCCGAGCAGGCCTCACATGCAGCTACAGGTGCCGATGACGAAGCCCGTGCCGGCGACCGCGTGGTGGGCGAAGCGATTGGCCAGATCGAACGCCTGGCCGAAGACATGCACCGCTCCACCGAGGCCATGAACCTGCTGCAGCAGGAAAGCCAGAAAATTGGTAGCGTGATGGACGTGATCAAGTCGGTGGCCGAACAGACCAACCTGCTGGCGCTCAACGCAGCGATCGAGGCAGCGCGTGCCGGCGAGGCAGGCCGTGGCTTTGCCGTGGTTGCCGACGAAGTGCGCGGCCTGGCCCAGCGCACGCAGAAGTCTACCGAAGAGATCGAAGAGCTGATTGCCAGCCTGCAGCACGGTACCCAGCAAGTGGCGAATGCCATGCAGGGCAGCCGTACCCTGACCGACAGCAGCGTTGAACTGGCGCGAAAGGCCGGGTCATCGCTGGAGAGTATTACCAGTACGGTATCGAGCATCCAGTCGATGAACCAGCAGATTGCTGCGGCGGCAGAGCAGCAGAGTGCGGTGGCTGAAGAGATCAGCCGAAGCATCCTGAATGTGCGTGATGTGTCAGAGCAAACCGCAGCAGCCAGTGACGAGACGGCAGCGTCGAGTGTGGAGCTGGCGCGGTTGGGTGGGCAGTTGCAGACACTGGTCAGCCAGTTCCGCGTCTGACCTTTGGAACCTGGGGCCGCTTTGCGGCCCTTTCGCGACACAAGGCCCCAACGCAGGTCCTCGTGGGAGCGGCCTTGTGTCGCGATAGGAGGGCAAAGCCCTCCCGGCGTTCTGACAGGTACTACTTGACGATCATCCCTACCCCACGCCCACGTGGGTCGGAAGCGGTCTCAAGCTTCGCCCCATCGACGCGGATCGCCTGGATGTCGCCCATCTCCCAGCCCTGGTCCTCCAGCACATAGCCCATCTTCTTCAGCTCATCAGCTACCGGCCCGGTCAGTGGCGCATAGCTGTCGAAGTAAATGGTGTCCTTGGGCAGCAACTGATGGTGCACGCGCTGCGCCGCCACCGCCTTGTCCAGCGGCATGCCGTAGTCGTACAGGTTGTTCATCACCTGGAAGATCGAGGTAAAGATCCGTGAACCACCCGGGGTACCGATAACCAGCTCGACCTTGCCATCGCGGGTCATCAGGCTGGGACTCATCGACGACAGCATGCGCTTGCCTGGTTCGATCGCGTTGGCATCACCACCGACCACGCCAAAGGCGTTCGCCGCCCCCGGTTTGGCGCTGAAATCATCCATCTCGTCGTTGAGCAGGAAACCAGCGCCCTTCACCACCACACCACTGCCATAGTCGAGGTTGAGGGTGTAGGTATTGCTGACCGCGTTGCCCTGCTTGTCGACGATCGAGAAATGCGTGGTCTGGTGCGGTTCAAGGCCCGGCTTGACCTTGTCGGTGTCGGAAATGGCCTTCGGGTTGACCTGGGCTGCGCGCTTGGCCAGGTAATCCTTGGCCACCAGCTGGTCCACCGGCACCTTGGTGAAGGCCGGGTCGCCCAGGTAATCGGCGCGGTCGGCGAACACCCGCTTCTCGATCTCGGCCAGCAGGTGGATGTACTGCGCCGAGTTATGCGCCACACCTTTAAAGTCGGCCGCGCGGTCTTCCTTGATGCCCAGCAACTGGGCCAGCGCCACACCGCCCGAGCTCGGCGGTGGCGCGGTATACACCACATTGCCACGCCAGCTCACGGCCATCGGTTCACGCCATACCGCCTTGTAATCCTTGAGGTCATCTTTGGTAATCAGGCCTTTGTCAGCCTGCATCTGCGCCACCAGCAAATCGGCGGTCTTGCCTTGATAGAACTCGCTCACGCCCTTGTCGGCTATACGCTCCAGGGTCTGGGCCATTTCCGGCTGCTTGAACAGCTCGCCGACCTTCATGTTGCCGAAGTAATCGTTGAAGTTGGTCGCCGTCTTGAACATGCCTTGGGCATCGTTGCGGTACTGGTACTGCTTTTCCGCCACCTTGAAGCCATTTTTCGCATAGCCGATGGCCGGGGTCAGCAACTCGCTCCAGGGCAGCTTGCCGAACTTCTGGTGCGCCTCCCACAGGCCCATTACCGTACCGGGTACGCCTGCGGCGCGTGCCCCGACCAGGCTGAGGTTCTCGATGACCTCGCCCTTGTCGTCCAGGTACATGTTGCGCGTGGCGGCCTTGGGCGCGACTTCGCGGTAGTCGAGGAAGTAAGGCTTGCCATCGACAAACAGGGTCATGAAGCCGCCACCGCCGATATTACCGGCCTCTGGGTAAGTCACCGCCAGGGTGAAGGCGGTCGCTACTGCCGCGTCCACCGCGTTGCCGCCCTTTTTCAGAATATCGGCGGCCACCTGTGCACCATATTGATCGGGGGCGGCCACCGCGCCGCCCTCCAGGGTGGCGGCGTAAACTGAGGAACAGCTCAGGATCGCGGCTGCGAGAGCCAGATACTGGAAAGGGACAATACGCATGACACTTCCTTGGTGTTGTTTTTGTTGAGCAGTCAGTAAGGCCGAAGCGCTTCGACTGTGCAATCAACCGTCGGAAGTTTCGCCGCCTGTGGACAGGATTTGTCGCGATCAGGCAACTCAGCAGGCGTACATCGCCAGCTTGCGCTGGATGAAATCCAGGAAGCACTGGATGCGCAGTGCCAACTGGGTGTTGCGGTAATACACCGCGTGGATCGGCTGACGGTAGCCATTGTTGGCCTCGCTCAGCAGCACCTGTAGGCGCCCTGTGCGGATATCTTCGTGGGTCATGAAGTGCGACAGGCTGACGATGCCCTCCCCGGCCAACGCCAGCTGGCGCAGGGTTTCGCCGCTGGAAGCAACCAACGCCGGGCGGATGCTCCAGCGATCGCCCTGAGCGTGACGTAGCGGCCAATGATTGAGCGACTCCGGTTGGCTGAAGCCGAGCAGACAGTGGTTGGCCAGCTCCTCGACCTGCCGTGGCGTGCCGTGCTGCTCCAGGTAGGCCGGACTGGCCAGCACCTGCACCGGACTACAACCCAGGCTGCGCGCGTGCAGGCTGGAGTCGGCCAGCTCTCCGATGCGGATCGCCACATCAGTGCTCTGCTCCAGCAGGTCGATGATCAGGTCGTCGGTGTTGAGCTCCAGTTCGATGCCCGGGTACTGGCGGCGGAACTCGCCAATCCACGGCAGGATGGCATGCAGCATGAACGGCGCAGCGGCATTGATGCGCAATCGCCCGGTCGGGGTCTGGCGGTTCATCGACAGACGCTCTTCCATCTCGTCCATCTGCTGCAGGATCAGCCGCGAGCGCTCAAGAAAGTAGCGCCCCTCTTCGGTAAGGTCCATGCGCCGGGTGGTGCGGTTGACCAGCGTGGTGCCCAGCTTGCCCTCCAGGCGCGACAGGGTGCGGCTGACGGCAGACGGGGTCTGGCCCATCTGCTCGGCAGCAGCGGAAATCGAGCCGCAGTCGATGACGGCGACGAATACCTGGAGTTCTTCAGATCGGGTTTTCACATCAGGGCCTGTGGTTGGTCTGTGCAAGGATTAGATAACCGCTTGTCGAGGCCAAGTCCAGCGGCGCCTGAACGGGCCTCTTCGCGGGCTTGCCCGCTCCCACAAATACTGCAAAGTCCTTGAAACCTNGTGGGAGTGGGCAAGCCCGCGGCAAGGCCAGTCCAGGCAAAAAATTACTGTGCCTTGCCAAACACCTTGTCCAGATGGGCCTCATAAGCTGCCAACGCCGCCGGCACATCCGGGCGCTTCATCACATCCACAGCCAGGAAGGTCGGCAGGCCGGTCATACCCAGGAACTGGTTGGCCTTGTGGAACGGGAAGTACACGGCATCCACCCCCTTGCCTTCAAAGAAATCGCTGGGGTCATCGAACGCCTGCTGCGGCGCATTCCAGGTCAGCGACAACATGTATTGCTTGCCGTGCACCAAACCACCGCTGCCGTATTTCTGCGAGTGGTCCGAACGGGTACGGCCATCATTGGCATACAGGCTGCCGTGGCCGGCAGTGAACACGTCGTCGATGTACTTCTTGACGGTCCAAGGCGCGCCCATCCACCAGCCGGGCATCTGATAGATCACCACATCGGCCCAGAGGAATTTCTCCACCTCTTCCTGGGCATCGTAGCCGCCATCGATGAACGTCTGGCGCACATCGAAGCCGGCGCGGTCCAGGTGAGCGATGGCCGCTTCGTGCAAGGTCGCGTTGAGGCGGCCTTCGGAGTGAGCGAACTGTTTACCACCATTGAGCAGAAGGATCTTTTTCATGCTGGCCTCCACGACCGAGTCAAAAATTGATGCCGGCAGGTTAGAGGCTCGCGGGGGCGGGATACAGCGGTGACGGGGCAAAATACAATTGACCAGAAGTCACGAATGAGCAATACATTATTGCCGTAGAATAGCGTCACCCCCCATCACCGAGTAGCGCCCCATGAGTGAGCCGTTCGCCTTTATCCTCAAAGCCAAGACCCGCCCGGAAATGGCTGATGCGTTCGAAAACCTGTTCCGTCCCTACGTCGAGCCAAGCCGCCAGGAACCCGGCTGCATCGAATACCACATGCTGCGCGACCAGCAGGACCCGAGCCTGTTTGTGTTCTTCGAAGTGTGGGCCGACAAGGCCGCGCTGGACGTGCACTCGGCCCTCCCGCACATGGCTGCCTTCTTCGAAAAACGCATGGATTACCTGGAGCGCGATTTCGATATCCAGAGGGTCGACATGCTCAGCGCTTCGTCCGCTAGCCGTTGATCAGCAGATGGACGCCGAGTGCGGCCAACCCGATGAAAAAGCAACGCTTGAACAGCAGCGCGCTGATCCGCTGACGCAGCCACTGGCCCGCCAGCATGCCGAGCAAAGCCGGCGCCAGCATCAGCAGCGACGCCCCCAACGCCTGGCCCCCCAAGGCATCCTGCCCGGCCAGGCCTAGGGCCAAGGCCAGGGTCGACACCGTAAACGACAGGCCCAGGGCCTGGATCAACTGTTCGCGGCTCAAGCCCAGGCTCTGCAGGTAAGGTACCGCTGGCATCACGAACACTCCGGTCGACGCCGTGACCACACCCGTGACCAGCCCGCAAAGCGGTCCCAGCCAGCGCTCGTGTCCCGGGCCCACCTGCAGGCCCGGGCCGACCACTCCATACAACGCGTAGACCAGCAAGGCGGCCCCCAGCGCGTGCACAGCCCAGGGGCCACTGTTGATTCCCAGCCAGGCGCTGCCCAGCAAGGTGCCGACAAAGATCAATGCCAGCATTGGCCCCAGGCGGACCAACAACCCCCGCAGATGCCCGCCGCTGGCCAGCTGCCACAGGTTGGTGAGTGTCGAGGGCACGATCAACAACGCGGCAGCCTGCGCCGGTGGCATAGCCAGGCCCAACAGGCCCATGGCAATGGTGGGCAGGCCCAGGCCGATGACCCCCTTCACTGCGCCCGCCAGCAGGAAGGTCAGTACAATCAGCAACGACAGTGCCGGGCCAATGTTCTGGTAAAACGCGAGCAAGGTAGTCATGGGCCGATGATGCCGTGCCCCGGGCGACGTGAGAATCTGCCATATACTCAGCCAGCCTCTTGCCAGGACAGAGCCACATGCATTTCGACCTGATCGACCTCAAGCTGTTTCAGCACACCCTGGAGTGCGGCAACATCACCGCCGGCGCCAGCCGCAGCCATCTGTCACTGCCAGCAGCCAGTGCGCGCATCCGCGCCATGGAAGCATCGCTGGGCATTCCCTTGCTGGAACGTAACCGCCGTGGCGTACAACCAACGCCGGCTGGCCAGGCACTGTTGCAGCATGCACGGCTGATAACGCAGCAGGTCGAACGCCTGCAGTTCGATCTGGGCCTGTACGCGCAAGGGCAGCAAGGCCAGGTGCGCCTGCTGTGCAACACCGCAGCGCTGACCGAATACCTGCCCGAACTGCTGGCCAGCTACCTGGCTGAAAACCCTGGAGTCAGCGTGGATGTGCAAGAGCTGCCAAGTTTGCGCATCGTGCAGGCAATCACCCAAGGCATGGCCGACCTGGGCATCGTGTCCACAGCCGCCCCCAGCGAGCACCTGCAGACCCGGCCGTTTCGAGACGACCCGCTGGTGCTAGTGACGCCACAGGGCCACCCACTGGCCAGTGCGCTGGCGCCAAGTTTCGTCGACAGCCTGGCCCATGGCTATGTCGGCCTGGGGGCCGGCAGTGCACTGGGGTTGTACCTGGAAGAGCAAGCGCTGCACGAGGGGCAGCGCATGCAGGTTCGGGTACGAGCAGAGGGGTTTGATGGGGTGATCCGCATGGTCGCGGGCGGGGCCGGAATCGGGGTGGTGCCGCTGGCAGCGGTGCAGCGCTGGCAAGGGATGCTGCCGTTGCACTGGGTGGCGCTGCAGGAGCCATGGGCCAACCGCCGGCTGCTGGTGTGCGCGCGGGATTTCGCGGCATTACCAGGCTATGCCGCCGGACTGGTATCCACCCTTACCCACTGACAGCCTTCGCTGGCACGCCTGCTTCCACAAACGCGTTCGCGTACCGCTCGGACCGTGAAGGTATTGATACCCCCCTGGGGTATTCGTGAAAGGGTACGGCGACCTCCTACTTCAGATAAGAACGCAGCAACGCTGCCACCTTGTCTGCCTCGTCCTGCCGTTCCTCGGCACTCAGGCCGTCCGCCACGAGGTGATCGCGGATGTGCCCTTCCATCACCTCGGCCATCAGCCCGTTCACCGCGCCGCGCACGGCAGCGATCTGCTGGAGGATCGCCAGGCAGTCCTTGTCCTGCTCCAGCGCCGTCTCCAGGGCGGCGGCTTGGCCTTTGATCTTGCGCACCCGGGTCAACAGCTGCTTCTTGCTCTTCAGGGTATGTGCCATTGGGTTTCACGCCATGCTAGGTATACTGGGGTATAGTATTTTTCTCGATCTTCCGGGAGCATGATAAACCATGGCGACACAAACCTCAGACCGCTGGCAGCACAGCCACCAGTTCCACACCAGCAACCTGGGCGCTGAGCGCAAAACCCGCCTGGCGGTTTGGCTGACCACAGTGATGATGGTGGCGGAGGTTGCCGGAGGCTGGTACTTCAACTCCATGGCGCTGCTGGCCGACGGCTGGCACATGAGCTCCCACGCCCTGGCACTTGGCCTGTCCTTGCTGGCCTACGCTGCCGCTCGGCGCTATGCAGGTGACCGGCGCTTTGCCTTCGGCACCTGGAAGATCGAAATTCTCGGCGGCTACTCCAGCGCATTGCTATTGCTGGGCGTGGCCGGACTGATGGCGTTCCAGTCGGTGGAACGGCTGTTGGTGCCGGGACAGATCCACTATGACGAGGCGATCTTGATTGCCGTGGCGGGCCTCGCCGTCAACCTCGTCTGCGCCTGGCTGCTACGCGATGACCATCATCATGACCATCACCCTCACAGCCACGATCATCACCATCACCATCACCACGACCTAAACCTGCGCTCGGCCTACCTGCATGTGATGGCTGATGCCGCCACTTCGGTGCTGGCCATTGCTGCCTTGCTGGCCGGCAAGTTCTGGGGCGCCAGTTGGCTCGACCCAGCGATGGGCCTCGTCGGTGCGCTGCTGGTCGCGCTGTGGGCCCGTGGCCTGCTGCGCGATACCGGGCGAGTGTTACTGGACGCCGAGATGGACGCCCCGGTTGTGGCGGAAATCCGCGAAGTGGTCGCGCAATTGCCGGCGCCGGCCAGTATCACCGACCTGCATGTCTGGCGGGTGGGCAGGGACCAGTACGCCTGCATTCTTGGCCTGGCCACCCAGGCCACACTGAATGCCGACGGCGTGCGCCAGGCCCTGGCCGTGCACGAAGAGTTGGCGCACATCACTGTCGAGGTAAACCGCCTGCCATAGCGCGACCAGACACCTGGACGTCGAGCCCAGGCAACTGCTGCGCGGCCGTTGGGCCTATGGTGACCCGTCATTCAGCCAGTCACCAGGAGTTGTGCCATGTCCGATTTCATCACCGTCCTGCGCGAAACCTGCCCGACGCCGGTCGTGGACGCCACCAAGTGGAAGCGCATCGGCGGCGATCCGCACACCGTCAACCTCAATGCCTACCTGTCGGCCGACGGCAGCAAGATCATGGGCACCTGGATCTGCACCCCGGGCAAGTTCGAGGTCAACTACGATAAATGGGAGTTCTGCCACTTCCTCGATGGCTATTGCATCATCACCCCGGAAGGCGAAGAGCCCAAGCACCTGAAGGCGGGTGATGTGTTCGTGATCGAACCGGGCATGAAAGGTACGTGGGAAGTGGTCGAGACTGTCCGTAAGTATTTCGTCTTCGCCTGACCTGCAGGCGCGGATTTAGCTGCGAATGCGGCGGTGAGGCTTCTGCAGCATTCGCGGGTGAACCCGCGCCTACAACGGCCGCGCACTACCTGTAAGCGTGGACAAAAAAATCGCGGAGCAGACGCCCTTCCCTCTGGTGCGCAGTTACAGAGGGAAGGCCACCTGGCCCGCGATGAAGTCCACCTCTTGCATCAATCCTTCTTGCGATAACCCTCGACGATGGCCGAGAAGTCCTTGCCACCCTCGCCTCGCAGGCTCATGGCCTGGTACAACTGCTGGGCCACGGCACCTAGAATCACCGGTTGGTGTGCCTGTCGTGCCGCCTCGGTAGCCAGCCCGAGGTCCTTGAGCATGAGTTCGGCGCCAAAGCCACCGGTGTAGCCACGCGATGCCGGTGCGGTTTCGATGATGCCCGGCCACGGGTTGTAGGTGTCCGAGCTCCAGCAGCGCCCGGTCGAACTATTGATGATGCCAGCCAGCACCTTGGTATCGATACCCAGCGCGTTCCCCAGGGCCATGGCCTCGGACACGCCGATCATCGAAATGCCTAGCAGCAGGTTATTGCAGATCTTGGCGATCTGGCCGGTACCGACTTCCCCGCAGTGCACGATGTTGCGGCCCATCTGCTCCAGTACCGGCTTGAGGCTGGCGAACAACTCGGTACTGGCGCCGACCATGAACGTCAGGGTGCCGGCCGCCGCGCCGCCAGTACCACCGGAAACCGGCGCATCCCCCATGTCCACACCCTTTGCCGCTGCGGCCTTGGACACATCACGTGCGGTCTGCGGGTCGATGGTGCTGCAGTCAACGGTCGGCGTGCCAGGGCGAATGCCGGCCAGTACGCCGTCCTCGCTCAAGTACACGCTGCGCACATGGGCTGCGGCCGGCAGCATGGTGATCACCAGCTCGCTGTTGGCCGCCGCGTCCTTGGGCGAGGGGCTGATCTGCCCGCCCAGTTCTGCCAGCTCGGCCAGCACGGCCTTGTTCAGGTCGAACAGGTTCAGCTGATGCCCGGCCTTGATCAGGTTGCGGGCCATGGGCGCGCCCATGTTGCCCAGGCCGATGAATGCGATACGCATGACGTACTCCTTAGCGCAGGCTAATGGTGGTGTTCACACCGTCGTTGACGCTGTTGTCATCGAACCAGCGAGCAGTGACGGTCTTGGTCTGAGTGTAGAACTGCACCACTTGCTTGCCGTACGGCCCGAGGTCACCGAGTTTGGAACCCCGCGAGCCGGTGAAGCTGAAGAACGGTACGGGTACCGGGATCGGGATGTTGATGCCGACCTGGCCAATATCGATTTCGCTCTGGAACTTGCGGGCCGCAGCGCCGCTCTGGGTGAACAGGCCGGTGCCGTTGCCGAACGGGTTGGCGTTGACCAGGGCGATGGCCTCGTCGAGCGTATCGACTTCCAGGGTCACCAGCACCGGGCCGAAGATTTCCTGGGTATACACCTGCATGTCGGTCTTCACGCCCGAGAACAGGGTTGGGCCGACGAAGTTGCCTTGCTCGTAGCCCGGCACCTTGACGTCACGGCCGTCAAGTTCCAGCTTGGCGCCTTCCTTGATACCGCTTTCGATCAGGCCCAGCACACGTTCCTTGGCACGCTTGGATACCACCGGGCCAACGTCGGTGCCCGGCTCACAGCCAGCATTGACCTTGAGCTTGCTGGCAGCCTCCTTGATATCCGGCAACCATTCGCGGGCCTTGCCCACCAACACCGCCACCGAGGTCGCCATGCAGCGCTGGCCCGCCGCGCCGAAGGCAGCACCCACCAGCGCATTGATGGTTTGTGTGCGGTTGGCATCAGGCAACACCACCGCGTGGTTCTTGGCGCCCATCATTGACTGCACACGCTTGCCATGCTGGCTGCCAAGGTTGTAAACGTGCGTGCCGACTTCAGTAGAGCCCACGAAGGAAATCGCCTTGATGTCCTGGTGGGTGCAAATGGCATCCACCACCTGCTTACCGCCGTGCACCACGTTCAGCACACCGGCCGGTACGCCGGCTTCCAGCGCCAGCTCGACCAGTAGCATGGTCGACAGCGGGTCCTGCTCGGACGGTTTGAGCACGAACGTGTTGCCGCAGACAATGGCCATAGGGAACATCCACAGCGGGATCATTGCCGGGAAGTTGAACGGGGTGATGCCAGCGCATACGCCGATCGGCTGGCGCAGGGTGTAGGTATCGACACCGCCGGCGACGTTCTCGGCAAATTCGCCCATCTGCAGGGTGCCAATGGACGCCGCGTGCTCGACCACTTCCAGGCCGCGGAAGATATCGCCTTCAGCGTCGGCCAGGGTTTTGCCCTGCTCGGCGCTGAGCACCTGGGCAATGCGTTTGGTGTGTTCGCGGATCAGCGCCTGCAGCTTAAGCATGATGCGCATGCGCGCGCCGATCGGGGTGTTACGCCATGTCTGGAAAGCGCGGTGAGCAGCGGCCACGGCTGCATCGACTTCCTCGACGGTGGCGAACGGTACGCGCGCCAGCACCTCTTGGGTGGCCGGGTTGACGATGTCACGCCATTCGGTGGTTTTGGACTCGACCCACTGGCCGTCGATCAGCAGCTTGACCTGCTCGACCTTGGTGCTGTTAGGGGATTGCGGTGCGTTCATCTGCGTTCTCCTTGGAATTGTTGTCGGGACGAGATCGCCAGCGCCGGGCAAACGCGGGGTGGCGTCCTGAGGCTTGTTTCGAGTATAGATGTGCAAACATCCAACAAGAACGCACAAAAAAACCGGATCATCATGCAAAAAGACCTCACATCCCTGAGCGCGCTCAACTGGGACGATTTGAAGTTCTTCCTCGAAGTGGCTCGCACCCGCAAGGCCAGCAGTGCCGCCAAACGGCTGAGCGTGGACTACACCACCGTGTCGCGACGCATCAGCTCGCTGGAGGGTGCGCTGGGCACCTTGCTGTTCGAAAAGTCGCGCACCAACGGCTTTGTGCTGACCGCCGAGGGCCAGCGCCTGCTGGGCTATGCCGAATCGATCGAGAGCACACTGCACATGGCGTGCGAGCAGGTGTCCGGGTCGGGGGTGGCGTTGTCGGGCCATGTGCGCATGGGCTGCACGGAGGGCTTTGGCAGCTTTTTCATCACGCCGCAGCTAAGCCACTTCGTCGACGCCTACCCGGCGATTTCGGTGGACATCCTGCCGCTGCCGCACTTCATCAGCCTGTCCAAGCGTGAAGCGGACATCGTCATCGCGCTGGAGCGGCCCGAGCATGGGCCTTATGTGTGCTGCAAGCTGTGCGATTACCGCCTGCGGCTGTATGCCACCCAGGGCTACCTGGACAGCCACGCGCCGATCCGCCAGGTGACGGACCTGGCCAAACACCCCTTCATCAGTTACGTGGATGACCTGGCGTTCAGCTCCGAGCTGCTGTACCTGGCCAACCTGATCCCCAACGCCAGCGCACATTTGCGCAGTACCAGCGTGATCGCGCAGTACACGGCAGCGCTGCAGGGGCGTGGGCTGGCGATATTGCCGTGCTTCCTCGCCGCGCAGGACCCGCGATTGGTCACGGTGTTGCCGGAGGAGATCGAGGTGACGCGGCAGTTCTGGATGTATTGCCGGGAGGATTTGCGCAAGCTGAAGCGGATTACCTTGCTGTGGGATTACATCCGGTCGGTGACCGAGGCGAATGCGCCGTTGTTGATGGGGCAAACCCGCGAGATGCGCTTTGCCCAGGACTGATGGGCCTGCGCATTTCCGAAGCCAACACAGCCCCTGTAGGAGCGGGCTTGCCCGCGAACACCGGCGAAGCCGGTGCCAGACAGCGCGTTGCCTGCTTCGCGGGCACGCCCGCTCCCACAGGGGATATGTGACTCATGGGGCTGCGCATTTCCAAAGTCAAGCACAGACCCTGTGGGAGCGGGCTTGCCCGCGAACACCGGCGAAGCCGGTGCCAGACAGCGCGTTGACTGTTCCCACAGGATATATATGTGACTGCCCGAGCGGCGACGATCAGTAGGACGCTACCACGATGGACACCCGACGGTTCTCGGTACGCCCAGCGCTGGTGCGGTTGTCCGCCACCGGCTGGCTGCTGCCCAGGCCACGGCTCTGAATGTTCTGCGCCTGCATGCCAATCCCCACCAGCGCCTTGGTCACGCTTTGCGCGCGGCGCTCGGACAGCTGCTGGTTATACGCCGCCTTGCCCGACGAGTCGGCATGCCCGTCCACCCGCACGCCCTGGATACCAACGCCGAGCAGCGCCTTGCCGATGCGCTCGACAATCGCCTGGCTCTGGCCATTGAGGCTGTCCAGATCGCTGCCGAACAACACTTTGCCAGACAAGTCGTAGGCCCAACCTTCATCGGTCGGGGTGAAACCTTCGCGCTTGAGCACGGCAATCTGTTCTGGGGTAAGGCCTTTCGGGGGCGCGCTCTGGCAACCCGTCAGCGCCAGCATGGCGAGCAACAAGGCCCAAAGCGGAAAACGTAAAGCGTGCATCACGGGTTCAACTCCTGTTCCTGATTTCGTTGGCGGACCGTTCCGTCTGCGCCAGTTGCCAATGGCCACGGCGTTCGCGCTTGGCCTGGTACATTGCCGCATCGGCGGCATTGAGAAGACTGGCGGGGTCAGCGCCGTCATCCGGGTAATAGGCAATACCGACACTCAGCGAGGTGGAGATACTGCGGCCGCTGTCCAGTTGCACCGGCAGCTTCATGCTGGCAACGATCTTCTCGGCAATGTGTTCGGCGTCCTTGCGCGTATGCAAAGGCGTCAACAGCACGGCAAACTCGTCGCCCCCCAGGCGCGCCACCAGATCGTGCTCGCGCAGTTGGGCGCGCACACGTTCGGCCACGCTGATCAACACCTCGTCACCCACGGCGTGGCCAAGGGTGTCGTTGATCTGCTTGAAGTGGTCGCTGTCGAGGAACAGCAGTGCCAGGTGGTCCTGCTGACTCGCCGCATTCCGCACGCTGCGGCTCAGGCGCCCTTCAAAGAAGGCGCGGTTGGGCAAGCCGGTCAGGCTATCGTGGCTGGCCTGATGGGCAAGGGTCTGGTTTTCGCTCTGCAGGTGGCTATGCCACACCTCCAGTTCATCCAGCAGAGCATTGAAGTCATTACCCAGCTCGTTCAGCTCGGCAATCGGCGCTTCTGGTACGCGCCGGTCGAAGCTGCGCTCGCGGCGGGCGGCATGGGCGACACTGGCCAGGCCGCGCAGCGGGCGGGTGATATCGCTGAGCAGGCGCCGCGACAGATACTGGGCAGCCAAGGCGCTGAGGACCGTGCAGAACAGGATACCGGCCAAGCCACTGAGCAGGAACAGCAACAGGCTCCTGCCCTGGCCTGCCAGCTCGATGTGCCCGACCTGCTGTTGCTGGTGCACGATCGGCAGAATGACCGGCTCATCCAGCAAGGCGCTGGCAACCTGCACCTCCAGCTGCGCGAGCATGCCGGTATTGTCGCGTTGCCAGTGCGCCAGTTGCTCGCCCTCGTTGTTGAAGACCTTGGCCTCGGCCACTTCTTCGGTACTGGCAATCAACGCCAGCGACTCATTGGCAGCGGCGCTGTCATCGAACACCACCGCCGCCTCTACCGTGTAATTGATCGAGCGGGCGATCAACTGCAGGTTATGGTTGGCATAGACACGCAGGGCGAGCACGCCCAGCAGGGTGAGGGAGATACCCGCCAGGCCAACAGCAAGCAAGGCGACGCTAAGGTGACCACGGCCCAGCACCGAGCGCAGGGTCGGGCGCACCGTACGCTTGCGGGTCGGTTTCATGGCTGCCCCCCCCGGCGCCGCGACAACTGCAGCACGCTGGGGTGAATACGCACGCCAGAGCGTGCCACCGAGTCGAGATTGACTTCAAAGGCCACCTGCTGGTCGCTGACCCGCAGGCAGAACAGGCTGCCGACCGTGCAGGGGTCATCCGCCTCGCTGATGCTCAGCACCGGGTGGCCGCCGATACGCTGGAACAGCCGATCCCGCTGGCCCTGGTCAAGCTTGCCAATGTAGAGGGCATCGCAGGCCTGGGCGATCTGGGTGTCTTCTGCCAGCAAGCGCCGCACCTGCAGCGGCCGGCCGGACTCCTGGACATGGCCCTTGATGAGATCGTCGGCGTACTCGGTCGGGCCGACCAGGCACAGGCGCAAAGGAGAGGGTTCGACGGGCCAGCGGGCGTAACTGAAGATACCCAGTACTACCTGGGTGACTGCCTTGGCGCGTTGCTGTGCCTGGGCGGCGGTTTTGCCGGAGTCTGCCCGGGCAGCGCCTGCAGAAAGGAACAGGACCGCCAGCAATAGCGAAAGCGCACAGCTTGTCACTCGCCTTGCGGCCACGTTCATGTGGGAAATCCCTTTAAGCCCCTTCCGATATCGGCGCAACGATAGCACATGGCCGCTTTATTGTATGAGCCTGCAGCCACGTGTAATGGGTGTCATGGCCCTAGACCTGCTCGAGCATCAACCCGGAAATACGCCGTACTTTGCGCGCCACCGCTTCTTCGAAAATGCCTTGGCGTGGCTCGACCAGGCTGAAGCAGTGCTTGGCCCGAGTGATGCCGGTGTACACCAGTTCCTTGGTCAGCACCGGGTTGAGCGCATCCGGCAGCACCAGGGCAGTGTGGCTGAACTCCGAGCCCTGGGACTTGTGCACGGTCATGGCGAATACCGTTTCCACTTCGTTGAGCCGGCTCGGCAGAACGAACCGCACACCACCACTGCCGTCGTTGCGCGGGAAGGCCACACGCAGCAGCGGCTGGCCCTGCTCATCCGGCAAGCGCAGGGCTATACCGATGTCACCATTCATCAGGCCCAGACCGTAGTCGTTGCGGGTCACCAGCACCGGGCGCCCTTCGTACCAAGGTTGCTGGCTGTCGATCAGACCGGCATTGTGCAGCACCCGCGCCACCCGTTCATTCAGGCCTTCGACCCCCCAGGCGCCCCGGCGCACCGCGCACAGCAACTGGAAATCCTCGAAACTGCGCAACACCTTGCCCGCCCATTGCTCCCAGGCGGGGTCGTCAAAGGCGGTATCAAGTGCTGGCCGGTAACGCCCAAGGGTGCGCAGGTAGCTGCGGTAGCCGTGCGGTCCATCGGTACCGCGGTTCAGACCGTCCAGTAACAGGCGGTCAAAAGCACGATCCTGCTCGTGCTTGAGCGACAGGCTGTGCACGTCAGCAGGCGGCGCGGCCAGCAGGTTGCGCGCCGCGTGAGCATCCTGACGATTGACCAGTCTGGCCAACTGGCCAATACCGCTGCCTTCACCGAAACGCCGTGAAAACCGCAGCATCACCACTTGCTGAGCCAACGGGTGGCGCTGCTCATCGCCGGCCTTGAGGCCACTGCCGGCCAGCGACTCGCCACTGACCTGCTGAAGCCACGCTGCAGTCGCCGGCGAGTAAAAGCCCTCCTCAGCATCCCGGCACAGGTCACCCAGTACCGCGCCGGCCTCGACCGAGGCCAACTGGTCCTTGTCGCCCAGCAGCACCAGACGCGCCCGCGGCGGCAAGGCATCGAGCAGGTTGGCCATCATTTCCAGGTCGATCATCGACGCCTCATCGACCACCAGCACATCCAACGGCAACGGGTTGCCAGCGTGGTGGCGGAAGTGCCGCGAGCCCGGGCGGCTTCCGAGCAGACGATGCACGGTGCTGACTTCAGTGGGGATTTGCCCGCGTACTTCGGCGCTGACTTGCAGGCGCTCGACTTGCTGGCCAATGGATTCGGTCAGGCGCGCAGCGGCCTTGCCGGTCGGTGCAGCCAGGCGGATGCGCAGTGGCCTACCCTGCTCCACTGCCGGCGCCTGCAGCAACGCCAGCAGGCGCACCACGGTGGTCGTCTTGCCGGTGCCGGGGCCACCCGTGATGATGCTGAAACCGGCCCGGGTGGCCAAGGCGCAGGCAAGCTTCTGCCAGTCCACCTGGCCAGCTGGCGCGCCGCCCTCGAACAGTTGCGCCAGGCGCTCTGGCAGGTCCGCAGGCGGTGCTTCGGCCTGACTCAGGCGCTGGCGCAGGGCATGGTCAATGCGCCGCTCGTAACGCCAGTAACGGCGCAGGTAAAGGCGCTCGCCACTGCGTACCAGTGGCCGCGCCTGCTGGCCAGGCGTATCACCTGCGGCCACCAGCGGGCTGGCGATGATGCGCTGAAGCCAGGCATTCAAGTCAAGGTTGGCCAGCAGTTGCGATGGCAGTAGCAAAGGGCCGATAAGGGCGTCACCTTCCGGCGGCAACGACAGGGCGAAATCCGGCTCGGCCAAGGTTTGTTGCAGGTCGAGGCAGACATGTCCGTGCCCCAGTTGGTGGCTGGCCAGCGCCGCTGCCAGCAATAGTAAGGGATCACTGCCGGGGGCACGCTCTTCCAGGAACGACACGAACGCGCGGTCCAGGGCACGTAGCCAGCCCCGCTCAACCCAGCGGTCGAGTAATTGCAGCAAATCAGCGCTGTTGTGCTGCGGTGCCAGCGCCAGCAGGTGCTCTGCGTGCAACGGGGTGGGCAACAGGTCGACAAGGCTTCGGCTCATGGCGCAACTCCGGCAAACAGGTCCTGCTGTACTGGCGCGTGCTCACCACGGAACAGTGCATCGAGGCTTTCGATCAGCTCACGCGGTGGCTTGGCGTGGTACACGCCGTGGCCGCTGCTGCTGGCACCGCGCAGGAAGATGAACAGGGCGCCGCCAACATGGCGGTCATAATCGTAGTCCGCCAGCCGCGCGCGCAACTGGCGGTGCAGGGCCAGCAGGTACAGCACATACTGCAGGTCGTAGCGGTGCTCAAGAATCGCCTTTTCCATGGCCATGGCATCGTAGGCCTGGATGTCCGCACCCAGCCAGTTGGACTTGTAGTCGGTCACGTAGTAACGCCCGTCCAGCTCGAACGCCAGGTCGATGAACCCTTTGAACATGCCGTTTAGCACAGTCGGCTGCGCAGCTGGGCGCGCCAGACCGGGGTGGGTGTGGCGTGCCACCAGGCGATCGAGTTGTTCTGCGTCGACCCGGTGGCTGGCGAACCAGAATTCCATTTCGATCTGGTAATGACGCAGCTGGCCCAGCGTTACGCTCTGGTCGCTGCCCGGCAGCGGCAACGCCTCGCCCAGCAAACGTTGCATCCAGTGGCTCAGGGTGGGGATCCAGCCGGCCCAGTCACGGCGATTGCAGCGCTGGCCAACGGTACGCTCGATCAGCTGAGGGTTACCGCTGACCTCGCTGAAGCCCTCACGGCCTGCCCACTCCAGCAAACCATGGAGGAAGGTGCCGGGGTTAGGCCCCCGCGGGAAGCGATGGATATCGCCGCTGTCGGCGGGGACCTCGCGCAACACCTGGGCATCGGGCACCTCGTCATCCAGCAGTTGCTGGGCCTGCGAGCTGTCGGCGCCGAGGGTCTGATCGCCGACACGAAGGGCACTGTACGAAGCGATCCACCAGTGCTCGGCAGCCGCATGGCGTGGCCTGCGTGCCGGCAGCAGTTCACGCTCGGCGTGTGGCATGCGATATATCTGCTCATCCGCCTGCGGCAGGCCTGGGCAAGTGATGTGCGGGCACTTCGCCGCCAACGTCTGCAACCAGTCCGTCAGCTGCGCCGAGCCAGCCAGGGCCAGGCCGCCCCCCAGCAGGTAGCCAAACGCCGAGCGATGCAGCTGCGAGCTCTTCTGATTACCGCGCTTGAGGTCGGCGACACCCAGCCAGCATGCATGCTGGGCACGGGTCAGGGCCACGTAGAGCAGGCGCAGGTCTTCGGCCAGGCGCTCGTCGTCAGCGCGCTCGATCTGCTCCTCGTCAGGTGTGAGGGTGAGGTGGGCGTTACCTTCGCTGTCATGCCAGGCCAGCGGTAGACGGCTACCATCCACCGGTTTGCTGGTGCAGATGAATGGCAGGTATACCAAGGGATATTCCAGGCCCTTGGACTTGTGGATGGTCACCACCTTGACCAACTGTTCGTCGCTCTCCAGGCGCAGGATCTGCTCTTCACCGGCCTGACCGGAACTGGCCAGGTGCTCGGCCAGGTGGCGGATAAGCGCCTGTTCGCCGTCCAGCTCGCCAGCGGCCTGCTGCAGCAGCTCGGCCAGGTGCAGCAGGTTGGTCAGCACCCGCTCGCCATCACTGCGGCGAATCAGCGTACGCGGTAGCTGGAAGTCATGCAGCAGGTGACGCAACATCGGCAACACCCCCTGGCGCTGCCAGGTGTCGCGGTACAGGCGAAAACGTATCACCCAGCTTTCCCAGACCCGCTCGTCCTGGTTAAGCCGGTCCAGCGCAGCCAGCGACAGGCCCAGTGTAAGGCTGGCCAGAGCAGCCTTGAGCAGGCGCTCCGAGTCAGGCTCGGCGCAGGCCTTCAGCCAGGCCAGCAGGTCGTGGGCTTCCTGGGCGGCAAACACCGAGTCCTTGTCGGACAGGTAGACGCTGCGCACCTCGCGTGCGGCCAGTTCGGCGCGGACCATCTGCGCCTCATGGCCATCGCGCACCAGGATGGCAATGTCCGAGGGCAAGCAGGCGCGCAATTCGCCTTCGGCATTCTGGAAACCCGCCGTGCCCTGCTGGCCGCCATTGAGCAAGGCGACAATATGGCTGGCGCAACTGGCGGCCAGTTGCTGGCGGTAAACACTGCTGGAGACTGGCTCTTCACTTTCCAGCTGCCAGCATTGCAGGGCTGCACTGACTTCACCGTCAATCAGCAGCTGTTCGCCACGCCCCTTGGCGCGCACCTCGATGAATGGCAGCGGGTTGTCATCGGCCTCGCGGAACAGGAATGCACCCCGCCCCGCTTCACGCGCCTCGGCCTGCAGGAACACCTGGTTGACCGCCGCCACCATGGCTTTGCTGGAGCGGTAATTGGTGTCCAGGCTGTGCAGACGGCCGCTGGTGGCGCGCCGCGCCGCAAGGTAGGTGTAGATGTCGGCACCGCGGAAGGCGTAGATCGCCTGTTTGGGGTCCCCGATCATGAACAGACCGGTTTCGGCGCGGTTTTCACTGATCTGGTAGATGCGCTCGAAAATGCCGTACTGAACCGGGTCGGTGTCCTGGAATTCGTCAATCAGCGCTACCGGGAACTGCTCACGAATCAGACTGGCCAGGCGCTCGCCGGCCTCGCTGGCGAGTGCGTGCTGCAAGCGCACGAGCATGTCGTCGAAGCCCATTTCTGCACGCCGGCGCTTCTCCACTTCGAAACGTGCCGATACCCAACTGGCCGCGTGCTCGAGCAGAGGGGCATCCGGGCTGTCCAGGGCCTGCAGTTGTTGCTGCAAGTGCTGCATGGCGTTGAGGGCTGGGTGCTCGGGAGGTTCTCCCTTCCAGGCCTCGGCCATGCCCGCCGGGGTCAGCCGGGTAAAGCCGGTGCCCAAGTCGAGCTCTACCAGTTGCTCATCGCTGGCCCAAGCGCAGAGCTTGTCGAACCAGGGCTCGAAGTAACGGGCTTGCATCTTGCGGCCGTCGACCTGTTTGGCGGCCAGCGCATCGCGGCAGATTTGCCGCAGTTCCTCGGCCCACTGTGCCCATGGCGCCTTGATCCGGGCCAACTGTGCACCACGTTGCTGCAGCGATGCCTGGATCAATGCGGCGGGCTCTGGCCCATCCTGCTGGGCGCGCACACGGCCGAACAGTGGGCGAATGCGCGGCAGCAAGGCGTCTGGACTCCCCCAGTTGCCGCGCACCCAGGCCAGTGCGTCACCTTGCATCCCATAGCAGAAGCGCCGCCAGTAATCGCGCATGACCTGGCCCAACAACTCGCTGTGGTCGGTTTCCAGGGTCTGGGTGAACAGGCTGCCGCTGTCGAAGGCATGCTCGCGCAGCATGCGCTGGCACCAGCCATGGATGGTCGATACCGCAGCCTCGTCCATCCACTGCACGGCGATTTCCAACCGGCCGGCGCAACGCGGCCAAGTCTCTTGTGGGTAATCGTCACGCAGTTGGTGCAACAGCGGATCGGCGCCTTCCAGCTCGCCACGGAAGAACCGTGCGGCTTCAGCCAGGCGGGCGCGGATACGCTCGCGCAGCTCTTTGGTCGCGGCGTCGGTGAAGGTCACCACAAGGATCTGCGGTGGCAGCAGCTCGCGCTCGAAGCCCTGTTCGCCACCGTGACCGAGGATCAGGCGCAGGTACAGCGCCGAAATGGTGAAGGTCTTGCCCGTGCCGGCGCTGGCCTCGATCAGCTGGCTACCGTGCAGGGGGAAACTCAGTGCCAGAGGACGGTCCTGGGTCATGCGCCTTTCTCCGGTTTGCCCAAGGTCTGCCAAGGGGCGGTGAACAACGGGCGATACAAGGTTTCGCACCAGCCTTCAAACGTTTCGTCAGCAGTGAGTGCTGCAAAGTCCCGGAACTGGCGGGCCAAGGCAATGCTTTCACTCCGTTCGCCAAAACTGGTGCGTTCGTCGCCTTCGTAGGCGCGAGCTGCTGCGGCCATGGCTTTATCGGCATCGTCCTGGGCCAACCAGGCGAACGCGGTCTTGGCCGCGACTGGCAACGGCGCATTCATTGCCGCCTGACGGGCCACCAGTAGGTCGCCCAGCAGTTGCGCGGCCAGCGCTTGCGGCAGCGGTGCAAGCAACAGGGTCAGGTCACTGGCTACCAATGCACTGTTATAGGGGTAGCCCGCTGCACAGGCCGCCAGGTGCGTAGCCCAGGGCGCGATAAGGCGGTGCCACTTCAGGTTGTTGCGCCCGGCACTGATAGTGTTGGGTACTGTGGTGATGCTGAGAAGGCTCTGATCTTCCGCCTGGAACACCCGGCCCAGCCAGCCCTCCAGACGGTGCTGACCGTGCTCGAAATGCACCGGCAAAGCGCCCTCGACCAGCTGTGGCCAGCGTTGCAGCAATTGCTGGTGACGTTGCAGCAGGTCCGGCAGCGGTTCGATCAACTCGTTTTGCAGCAGTTCGCCGAAACCTGCTAGCGGCAGCAAACCGCAGGCCTGCAGGCGTCGGGCCTGGGCGCGCAAGGCCTGTTCGGCGTTGTCTGGTTCGGCCAAGGCGGCGCCAAGCAGGCTTTCACTGGCGCCGTAGCGTTGCAGGGTATCGAGGACGAAGGGTTCCTCGTCCGGGGTCGGCGCTTCCAGCGCCTCAAAGTACACCTTCAAGCGCTGGCTGAAGAAGTGCCGTACCGGGTGGCGCAAGAAGTCATTCAGCTGGTGCAAACTCAGGGCTTCAGCGTCCTGATAAGGCGGCAGGCCCGGCTCGCTCTGCTCGTCTGCCTCACCTTGCTGGTGCAGCACCTGCCATTCATGGGCATAGCTGAACAATGGGCTGCCCTTCTGGAAGTACCGAGGGCTGAACGGCTGCAGCGGGTGCTCCTGGGTCAGTGCGTGCAACAGTTGCTCGCCCGGTTTCGCGGGCTGGCCCTGCTGCGCGTCGGCCAAATGCCAGCCCGCAGCGATGTGATCGCGCAACTGGCCGATCAGCACCGAGGCCGGGCGTTCGCTATTGTCGCGAATACTGCGCCCGACCCAGCTGACATACAGTTGGTCACGTGCGGACAGTAGCGCTTCAAGCAACAGGTAACGGTCGTCTTCGCGGCGTGAGCGGTCGCCGGGGCGATAGTCGCTGGCCATCAGGTCGAAGTCCAGCGGTGGCTGCGCACGCGGATAATCGCCATCGTTCATGCCCAGCAGGCAGACCACCCTGAACGGGATCGCGCGCATGGGCATGAGTGTGCAGAAGTTGACCGAGCCGGCGAGGAAACGTTGTGACAGCTTGCCCTGATCAAGGCCCGACAACCAGGCTTCACGCACCACGGTAAGCGGTAGCGGGTCGTGCAGGCCGACGGTCTCGCACACCTCAAGCCAGCTATCACGCAAATCCTGCAACTGCATCAACAGGAACTCATCACCCTCGTCCTCGGCGAGGAAGAACACGTGCAGCAAGGCATGCAGTCGCTCGCCCCACTGGCTGACGGTGGCAGGCTCGGACAAGGCCTGGCAGGCGACTTCGAGCGCATCCAGCAACGCGACCAGCGGGCCGATCAGTGCCGCGTCCAGGCCACCGATTTCATCGTAGGGCTCAATACCATCACAGGCCTCACCCACCCCCACGGCATAACCCAACAGCATGCGGCGCAAGCCGAAACGCCAACTGTTCTGTTCGAGCCCGGCGGGCAAGCCCAGGCTCGCCCGCTGCGCGGCGTCAAGGCCCCAACGGATGCCAGCGCCCTCGATCCAGCGGTGCAGCGTGGGCAGATCGTTTTCGCGGATGCCGAAGCGGGCGCGGACTGCCGGCACGTCCAGCAGGTCGAGCACTTCGCTGACCGCGAAGCGGCTGTCAGGCAGTTTGAGCAGGTGCTCAAGCGCGATCAGCAAAGGCTCGCGACCACGCTGGCCCTGGTCTGTCAGGGTGAACGGGATGTAGCGCGGGTCGTTGCGCTGCAACTGGCCGAAGACGGCGCGGATATGCGGCGCGTAAGTGTCGATGTCCGGCAGCATGACGATTACGTCGCGCGGGCGCAAAGTCGGGTCGGCGCTGAAGCGGGCCAACAGCTGGTCGTGGAGGATCTCCACTTCACGTTGCGGGCTGTGCGCAACATGGAAGCGGATCGAGCGGTCTTTTGTGGTGTCGACTGGCGGCCACCGTTCGCGGCTCTCGGCGAGCGGGCGCAACTCCAGGATGTCGTCCTGCAGTTCGTTTAGCAGCGTGGTGGGCGAACCGTCGCTGAACAGGTCGATGCGGCCGTCGCTGAACACGCCCTGGTAGCTGCCTGGGTCATCATAGCTGTCGAGCAGGTTGATGTAGTCGCGGCCTTGTTTACCCCAGGCTGCCAGCAATGGGTGGGCATGCTGGTGCAGCGTCTGGTCGTCCAATTGCAGGGGCATGCCTTGCTTGCGTTGCTGGCGTTTGTACTGGTGGCGCAACAGGTCCTTGTCGGCGACGATATCGGCCCAGTGGTGGCGGCATGGGTTGTGTACGCACAGCAATACCTGACTGAAACGCGACAGGCCTGCCAGCGCTTCCAGGGCCTGGGCCGGCAGCGAAGAGATACCGAACACGATCACCCTCGGTGGCAGCCCTGCAGGCGCCTGCTCCAGGCTGTTGATGCGCTCGATGAAACGTTGGTGTACTCCGGCGCGGCTCTGCGCCATGCCTTGCTCGCCAACATCCTCCAGTAATGCTCGCCACAACTCGGCTTGCCAGCGGTTGCCTGGCGGCAGTACTTTGCGCTCGCCGCGGGCCGTGTTGATGACGTGCTCGCCACTGGCCCAGTCCTTGAGCCAATCGGCACGGTAGACCTGGTACTGGTCGAACAGGTCGGCCAGGCGCTCGGCTAGCTGGTAGCGCTTGCGCAAGTCACTGTCGTCGGTGAGGAAGCGCCGCAGTGGCTCGAAATGCGGACGCTCGATGAGCGCTGGCAACAGACGCATCAGCCGCCAGGTCAGTGGTGCCTTGTCGAGAAGAGACACTTCGGGAATTTCGCTACGGCCAAGCACGCTGCGGTAGAGCTGCCACATAAAGCTACCGGGCAGTTGCACATCGATGGCAGCGGCGATGCCGCAGCCGCCTTGGTCATCTTCCAGCGGATCTTCAGCCAGGGCCAGCTTCAGCCATTGGGCGATGCCATTGCTTTGCACCAGGGCAATTTCGTTTTCCAGAGGCGCCAGCGGGTAGCGACGCATCCAGCTCACTACCAGGCTACGCAGGTCGTCGAGGCGGTTGCCGTGGACGATCATGAAGCCTGGGTGGAGATGGGCGGTGTGGGGCATCGGAAGGTCTCTGGAGGCGCTGATGGCTGAGAGGGGAACGATATCACGCGCACATGAAACGGCCGAATGCCATCAGGCTGTGGGAGCGGGCACTTCAACGCGGTGCCATCCGCAGCGTGGCACTCCCGATCCATAGGGGAGGTGACGTTGGTGGCCTGGAGAGTGTGCGCCCCTGCCTGGCGTTGCCCCCTTCCCCGTAGGAGCGGGTTTACCCGCGAACCCTGTAGGAGCGGGTTTACCCGCGAACACCGGCGAAGCCGGTGCCATCTCCTTTTTTGCCCACAAAGACAAAACCCCTACCTGCATGTGCAGATAGGGGTTTTGCGAAATGAATCTTGACGATGACCTACT
>NZ_JBQENN010000010.1:175250-182472 GCF_052044625.1 Pseudomonas sp. 22515 | reverse complement strand
GAGGGTTGGACACAGGCCGCTGTAGGAGCGGGTTCACCCGCGAAAGGGCCGGTGCAAGCAAAGCAGCACCTGAAGGTGTCTATGCTTACTGCAGACCCCTCAGGAATCACACCCATGACCCTGATCAGCCGCGAACCCTGGTGGCTAGTCCCCCCACAGCCCGGACAGCAAGAGCAGGACCTGCACTGGGGCTACCTGGAAATCTACGCCGACGGTCGCGCTGTGTTCGTCGACCAGCGCCCCACTGACCGGGAGCTGGCCGAGCGCAAAAGCTGCCGCAATTTCCCCGACCCCGAGCCGTGAAGGCTCAGCCTTCCAGCTCGGCCAGGCGTGCTTCCAGCGCCGCAATGCGGGCTTCGAGGGCCTCGATGCGTTCTTCTGACACACTGCCGCCACTGCGCCCGCCGCCTTCTTGCTGCCGTGCAGCGAGAATTGCCTCGATTTCCGCCGGGTCGCCCAAGGCATGGGTGTAGCGGTCTTCACGCTGGCCGGCCTGGCGTGGCAGGTGCAAGGCCAGGCCCCGCGAGATCAGGCGCTCCAGCTGATGCTGGATCTGCTCGGTGTCGTCAAAGTCGTGCAGGCGGTTGCTACGGGTCAGCAGTTCGTTGAGGGTTTGCGGGCCCCGCAGGAACATCAGGCCCATCAGCACCAACTGCGCTGGCACCAGCTCCAGTGCCTTGTCTACCCGATGTTCCCAGCGGTCGGCACGGCTGCCCATCTGCAGGCGGGTCATGCCCTGACCTTCGAGGACGCGCAGGGCCTGGCCGACCTGGCCTTGGGTGAGGTTCATCACCGGCTCGCGGCTGGTCTTCTGGTTGCAGGCCAGGACCAGGGCATTGAGGGTCAGCGGGTAGCTTTCTGGGCTGGTGGCCTGCTTTTCGATCAGCGAGCCGAGAACGCGGACCTCGATGCTGTTGAAGCGGCCTTCACCTGCGGTTTCGTGTTCTGACATGGCCCTGTCTCGTGGCTGGGGAAAGGCCACTAGGGTAGGTAATGCGATCGCGTAAGGCAATTGGGGCCGCAAAGCGGCCCCGGCCCGCTTAGCCGTTACGCTGCTCTTCGGCCTGACACGCCGCCGCGGTGAACAGCACATCGGTCGAAGAATTCAGCGCCGTTTCGGCAGAATCCTGCAACACGCCGATGATGAAGCCCACCGCCACTACCTGCATGGCAATTTCGCTAGGGATGCCAAACAGGCTGCACGCCAGCGGAATCAGCAGCAGCGAACCCCCAGCCACGCCCGAGGCGCCGCAGGCGCACACTGCCGCCACCACGCTGAGCAGCACGGCAGTCGGCAGGTCCACCTGGATACCCAGGGTATGCACGGCGGCCAGGGTCAGCACGGTAATGGTGATCGCCGCACCGGCCATGTTGATGGTCGCGCCCAGCGGGATCGACACCGAGTAGGTGTCTTCATGCAGGCCAAGGCGTTCCGACAACGCCAGGTTCACCGGGATGTTGGCGGCCGAGCTGCGGGTGAAGAACGCGGTAATGCCGCTTTCACGCAGGCACAGCAGTGTCAGCGGGTAGGGGTTGCGGCGAATCTTCCAGAACACGATCAGCGGGTTCATCACCAGCGCCACGAACAGCATGCAGCCGATCAGTACCGCCAACAGGTGCAGGTAGCCGAGCAGCGCGTCCAGGCCCGACTGGGCCAGGGTGGAACTGACCAGGCCAAAGATGCCCAGCGGGGCGAAGCGGATGACCACGCGCACGATCAGGGTTACACCCGTGGACAGGTCTTCGACCACGGTACGGGTGGTTTCGCCGGCGTGGCGCAGGGCCACACCCAAGCCGATGGCCCACGTCAGCACGCCGATGAAGTTGGCATTGAGCAGGGCATTGACCGGGTTGTCTACCGCACTCAGCAGCAGGTTCTGCAGCACCTCGGTGATGCCGCCTGGCGCGCTCAGCGAGGCTTCGCTGGTGCTTAGTGCCAGGTGCGACGGGAACAGCATGCTGGCAACCACGGCCACCACTGCTGCGGCAAAGGTGCCCAGCAGGTACAGCCAGAGGATCGGGCGAATGTGGGTTTCCTGGCCGTGACGATGGTTGGCGACCGAAGCCATGACCAGGATGAACACCAGCACGGGCGCAACCGCCTTCAGGGCGCTGACAAACACCTTGCCAAGAAAGGCCAGGTCGCGGGCGATGGCAGGTGCCAGCAGGGCGAGGGCGATGCCAGCGAGCAGGCCGATGACGATCTGAGTCACCAGGCTGGTGCGGTTGAGGAAGCGGAGGAGAGGGGTCATGTGCAGCGGTATCTCGGAATCTGGAAAGGGCGGACTTTACCATAGAGCACCTGGTGGGCACGGCGCGCCTTGTTGCTAGTCAATGAGGCTTGGATGGCTACCAGTGAAACAACTCCCGCCGCGCCCCCTCGGTAATCGCCACGATCCCTGGGTGCTTGACCTTGCGCTCCACCGAAATGGCGTAGAACGACTCGTGCACGGCCTCGGTCTGCCCGATCAGTTGCACGCCATACTGACGGCACACCTCCTCGGCGATTACGCTGGGCGCAACGAAAATGCCGCTGCCCGACTGCCCGAACGCTTGCATCAAGGCACTGTCATCGAACTCCCCCACGATCCGTGGCTGCACCTGCTGCTCGCCCAGCCACCGCAGCAAGCGGCTGCTTACCACGGTCTCCTGGCCGGGAACCAGCAGCGGAGCATCCTGCAGGCAAGCTGGAAAAGGGCCTTCAAGCCGTTGTGCCAGCGCCGAGGTGGCGAAGAAGCTCAGCCCGCACTCGCCCAGCTTTTGGCTGTAGCACTTGATGTCCAGGTGGTTAGGCATGGGGCTGTCGGAAATCACCAGGTCCAGGCGCTGAATAGCCAGGTCTGCCAGTAACCGCTCAAGTTTGTCTTCGCGGCAGTTGATGCGCAGCACCTCTTCCAGGTCCATGGTCGGTGCCAGCAGGCGGTAGACAATGGATTTGGGCACTACGTCAGCCACCCCCACACGGAACAGGATCTGCTCCTGAGGGCCGGCACGCAGCATGGCTTCGAGCTCGCTGCCGATCTGAAACATCTGCTCTGCATACACCAGGGCCTGACGGCCGGTTTCTGTCAGTTCCAGCTGCCGGCCGGCGCGCTGGAACAGTTCCAGGCCGTAGGTTTGCTCGAACAGGGTGATCTGCCCGCTAATGGTTTGTGGTGTGAGGTTCAGCTGTTGGCTGGCGCGGGTGATGCTGCCCGTCTTGGCCACGGCCCAGAAGTAATGCAGCTGGCGATAGTTAAGCACCGTCGGTCGTCCCGATTCGTAAAAACCGAAGTATATGCCATGAAAATACGAATTTTCCTGAACTATTGCCGTCTCTAGAATGCACGGCTATCAGGCGCCATGCGCCGCCGGGTTATTTCAAGCGAGGACACCATGCTGCAACTCAAATCCATTGGCACCCCCTTGGTGCTGGCTTTGGCCCTGTTCACCCTGGCAGGCTGCGACCAGGCCGAGAAATCCGCCCAGCAGATGCTCGACCAGGCCGCGCAGTCGGCCAAGCAGGCCATCGACGACACCAACAAGGCTGCCCAGCAGGCGCTGAGCGAAGCCATCGGCGGCGAAGGGCAGAAGCCCAAGGATGCCGAGAAGAAAGAAGAAACCCAGGAAATCTGACCCCAACCGCTGCTGCAGGATTTGAACAATGGAATATTTGCTGGAACTCGCCGCTAGCCCTACCGCCTGGGTTGCCCTGGCTACGCTGGTGGCCATGGAAGTTGTACTGGGCATCGACAACCTGATCTTCATCTCGATCCTGACCAACAAACTGCCGGTGGAGTACCGCTCCAAGGCGCGGCGTATCGGTATCAGCATGGCCTTGGTCATGCGGCTGGCCTTGCTCAGCACCGTGGCCTGGATCGTCCAGTTGACCGACCCGGTGTTCGAAGTGTTCGGCAACGCCTTCTCGTGGAAGGATGTGATTCTGATTGCCGGTGGTTTGTTCTTGCTGTGGAAGGCGACCAAGGAAATTCACGAAAACGTCGACCCGCATGGCGCCAAGGAGGAAGCCAAAGTCTCCTCCACGGTTACCCTGGGCTTTGCTGCGGCGATCTTCCAGATCCTGCTGCTGGACATCGTCTTCTCGGTCGACAGCATCATCACCGCCGTGGGCATGACCGAGCACCTGCCCATCATGATTATCGCCGTTATCACGGCTGTGATCGTGATGATGGTGGCCGCCGACCCGCTGGCCAACTTCATCAACGACAACCCGACCGTGGTCATGCTGGCGCTGGGCTTCCTCATCATGATCGGCATGACGCTGATCGCCGAAGGCTTTGGCGCCCATGTACCCAAGGGCTATGTGTATGCGGCCATGGCGTTCTCGACGGCTATCGAGGTCCTCAACATCCTGGCCCGCCGAGCGCGTCTGAAGCGTGAGGCGGCTGAAGGTTGATGTAAAAAAGGGGCGCTTCGCGTCCCTCTCGCGGACAAGCCCGCTTCCACAGGTACCTCGCGTGGCACTGACATTGCGAATACCTGTGCAGCGGGCTTGTCAGTGAGTGGGGTTCGGGAAATCCTGAGGTTAGCTCACCCCGGCATGCCGCCGCGCCCGCCTTACTGGCTGTGGCTTGGCGGGTGCCTGCGGTGGCAGGTGGTGTGCATGACGCCGCACGATACGCAGTACACCCCACAGCATGGCGGCTGCGACGCTCAGCCACATGCCTACCAGCATGAGAATTGCCATGGTCAGGCTCATCTGTGCCTCCATCTTTGCGGCAAGCGCTTGATTGGCCCGCGTTTACCTTCCAGACACTGCTTTAGTCTAGCCCTTCGTCTGTGACGTTCCATCGAACAATGGTCTATCTCTAGGGCCGATTCGCTCCAAGGCGCTGTCGGACTATACCCGCGCCGCTGTCGGACCTATGATCGGTGGCCAGAGCCGGGCGCTGCCTGCCTGGCGTTGGAACAAGCGAGTGTCCATGGAGCAACATTCCTTCAAGGCTGCCCCCCGGCGGCTACTGGCGGCCTGCCTGCTGGCTGCCACCCTGGCCGGCTGCGCCAGCGCACCGCACGGCAACCTCAAGGGCCTGCCGCAGCGAGTCGAGATCAGCAGCGTGCCGTTCTACCGTGGCAACGCCAACCACAGCGGGGCCATGGCGCTGGCGGCAGTGCTGTCGCAGCAGGGGGCGCCAATCACGCCAGGGCTGCTGGACAAGCCGCTGAACCTGCCCCAGGGCGTTGAAGCGCTGGGCACCGGCATCCCCCGTGTTGCGCGGGAGTACGGCATGGTCGTGTACCCGTTGGACCAACAGCTGGACGCGCTGCTGACCCAAGTGGCGGCGGGCAACCCGGTGCTGCTGCGTTACGAGGACGGTTCGGCCTGGTGGGGCGAGCCCCGTTATGCCGTTTTGATCGGTTATGACCGCTACAAGCAGCGGGTGCTGCTGCGCGCAGGCATGCACCGGCGGCAGGTGATGGCGTTCGACGAGTTTGCCTCGGCGTGGGCGAAGCAAGGGAGTTGGGCGGTTTTGGTGCAGCCACCACGGCAGCTACCGGCCCAAGTGGATCGTCAGCGCTGGTTGCAGGCCGCGGATGAGCTGGCGCGGGCGGGGCAGGAGGTTGCAGCGAAGCAGGCTGTGAATAGCCTGAACAAGTAGTATTGCCTGTCCCGGCCCTTTCGCGGGCACGCCCGCTCCCNCCCGCGAAGAGGCCAGGCCTGCTTACATCAGAAGCCCAGGCGATCGCGCAGGCTGTAGTACCAGGCACCGATGGCGCTGAACGGCACACGCAGCATCTGGCCACCCGGGAACGGATAGTGCGGCAGGCCGGCGAAGGCGTCGAAACGCTCTGCCTGGCCGCGCAGGGCCTCGGCCAGCACCTTGCCCGCCAGGTGGGTATAGGTCACGCCGTGGCCCGAGCAACCCTGCGAGTAGTAGATGTTGTCGCCAATTCGGCCAACCTGTGGCAGGCGCGACAAGGTCAGCAGGAAGTTACCGGTCCAGGCGTAGTCGATCTTCACGTTCTTCAGCTGCGGGAAGGCCTTGAGCATTTTCGGGCGGATGATCGCCTCGATGTTGGCCGGGTCACGCGCGCCGTACACCACGCCGCCACCGAAAATCAGGCGCTTGTCGCTGGTCAGGCGGTAGTAGTCGAGCAGGTAGTTGCAGTCCTCGACACAGTAGTCCTGCGGCAGCAGGGTGCGTGCCAGTTCTTCGCCCAGTGGCTCGGTGGTGATCACCTGCGTGCCGCATGGCATGGACTTGGCGGCCAGCTCGGGTACCAGGTTGCCCAGGTAGGCGTTGCCGGCAACGATGATGAACTTGGCGCGGACCTTGCCCTGCGGGGTATGCACGACCGGGTTGGCACCGCGTTCGATGCGCACGGCCGGGGTTTGCTCATAGATGATGCCACCCAGCGACTCGACCGCGGCAGCTTCACCCAGGGCCAGGTTCAGCGGGTGGATGTGGCCGCCGCTCATGTCGAGCATGCCGCCGATGTAGCTGTCGCAGGCAACCACTTCGCGGATGCGCTTCTGGTCCATCAGCTCCAGCTGATTATGGCCAAAGCGTTCCCACAGGCGCTTTTGCGATTCCAGGTGGCCCATCTGCTTGCTGGTAAGGGCAGCGAATACGCCACCATCTTTCAGGTCGCACTGAATGTTGTACTTGGCCACGCGTTCACGAATGATGCGCCCGCCCTCGAAGGCCATGTGGCCCAGCAGTTGTGCCTGCTTGGGGCCGACGGTGCGTTCGATGACATCAATGTCGCGGCTGTAGCTGTTGACGATCTGGCCGCCGTTGCGGCCCGATGCACCGAAGCCGACCTTGGCCGCTTCGACGACGCTCACCTTGAAGCCGTTCTCCAGAAGGAACAGGGCGCTGGACAGGCCGGTGTAGCCGGCACCGATGATGCACACATCGGTTTCCACCTCACCCTGCAGCGCCGGACGTGGCGGCACCGGGTTGGCCGAGGCGGCGTAGTAGGACTGGGGGTAGGGGGTGTTAGCCATGCTGCAGGAACCTCGTGTTTTATATTTTTAACGAATGTACCGATGCTATCAATAATAATAAACACCCGCTAGTCGTCTGGTGAAAATCCTTTACGGGGCCCCCCTCAGCCCGCCTCTCTATAAAGAGTTTAAGATTCAGTAGGTTAGCGCGAAAAAAAGTGTTGACAGAGTTTTTGTAATGCGTAGAATGCGCACCACACGACAGGCACATAGCTCAGTTGGTTAGAGCACCACCTTGACATGGTGGGGGTCGTTGGTTCGAGTCCAATT
>NZ_JBQENN010000010.1:0-175200 GCF_052044625.1 Pseudomonas sp. 22515 | reverse complement strand
CTCAGTTGGTTAGAGCACCACCTTGACATGGTGGGGGTCGTTGGTTCGAGTCCAATTGTGCCTACCAAATCGAAAAAGGGGTGATCCGAAAGGGTCACCCCTTTTTTCATTGTCCACTGCCGCGCGAGTGGGAAAACCGCGGCATGGACGCAAAGCGCTTTCATTCGAAAGTTTTTGATTTTTCTCAAAAAAAAGCTTTACAGGTACGCATCGCGCCACTAATATTCGCACCACACGACAGGCACATAGCTCAGTTGGTTAGAGCACCACCTTGACATGGTGGGGGTCGTTGGTTCGAGTCCAATTGTGCCTACCAAATCGAAAAAGGGCGATCAGAAATGATCGCCCTTTTTGCATTTGCCCCCGAAGCAGCGTGTAACGTTTGGTCGCGGTTCGGGGCATACCCGGCGTGCTAGAATCCGCCCCTTCGAATCTGGAGGTACACGCGTGCGCAAACTGGCTGTGGTAATGGCAGTGCTCGCCCTGGCGGGCTGTGAGAACGAGGTCGAAGGCGTGCACAAGCAGGTGGCCGAACACCTGCATAACCCCAAGACCGCCAAGTTCGGCAACGTGCGGATCGACACCCAGGGCACCATCTGCGGTCAGGTCCGCGGCAAGGACGATGCCGGGCAGTACGAAGCCTACCGCAGCTACGTGGCGATCAAGCGCGATGGCCAGTACGACATCATCGTTGACGATACCGGCAACAACCTGCGTATCCGTGAACTCTGCGGCGGAGCCGACCTGCAGCGCCGTGCCGAGGCGCTGGCAGACCAGCCGGCGCCCCAGGGGTGGGATGTGGAAGTGGTACAGGGCGCCAACATGGGCGCACTCAGCGATATGACGGCGCGCCTGATCGAAAAGGGCATCCCGTCTTCGGTGGAGTACCGTGACGGCAAGCCGGTGGTGCTGATGGGGCCGTTCCCCACCCGCGAAGAAGCGCAAGCGCGCAGGGATGAAGTGATGGCCAAGCTTGGTACCGATTCGGTGGTCATCCAGCACGGCGCAGCACGCTAGGGTACGCAAAGTCTTGAGACGCAGGTCAGGCTGTTTCAACGCAGCATGAACAAGTATCAAGGCTTATCGTACAGCGCCTAAGCCGGTACAGTGGCGCCGCGGCCAAGGCTTGTGTCAGGCGCTGTTCACACAAGTTTGGCTATGCTTGGGTTGGGAGATGCCAAACGGGGAGGGCCTCATGTCTACACTGGAGCGGGCCATTGCCGTGGCCGCCAGGGCGCATGAAGGGCAATACGACAAGGGTGGGGCGGCTTATATCCTCCACCCGTTACGCGTGATGATGCGGGTTTCCACACCTGAGCAGCGGATTGTGGCGGTGCTTCACGATGTGATCGAAGACACCCCGCTGACCCTGTCCGACCTGGCGCGTGAGGGCTTCGCGCTGAAAATCCTGGCTGCGTTGCTGGCGCTTAGCCGCCGCGAAGGCGAGCCTTACCAGGATTTCGTGGTGCGCCTGGGCGAAGACCCGTTGGCGCGCACCGTCAAGCTGGCCGATCTGGCCGACAACAGCGACCTCTCGCGCATCCCTTGCCCGGGCCCCGCCGACCTGGCGCGGCTGGCCCGTTATCGCCAAGCCAGTGCCTACTTACAGGCGCTGGCCTGAGGATCAACCGCACGCCTTGAGGTTGACCGGCCCCACGAACGCGTTTCCTCGCCCCATCACGCAGGCGACCTGTTGGTTGCGTTGCTGCTCCCAGGCTTGCGGCGGGTAGGTCTTGTTCCAGGCTTCGAACAGCTGGCGGTCCTGTTTGGACAGGCGCAGGTTGTACTGCTTGCTCATGTAGAAGTAGGTGCGGGCGATCATGCCGCGGATCGACGGGCGCGGCATCACCTTCTTGGCCTTGAAGTCGACCTGGGTCAGGCAGCGGCCATACTGGCCGCGTTGTTCTGGTAGCCAGCCGAAGCTGAAGTTGCTGCGGTCGCCGTTGACCTCGCCGATGCTTGGCACCAGGTTGTGCAGGTCGGCTTCGGCGCGTTGGTACACTTCGTCATGCTGCGAGCACTGCTTGCGCCCGCCGCTCTGCCAACACTGGCGCTGATGGCCGATCTGCCAGGCGGGTACGATGTGTTCCCACTCGATGCGCGACGCGCGCTGGGCGTTCTTGCGTGGGGCATAGCCGCAAGATGCCAGGTCGACCTTGTTGCCTTTGTATTTACAGCCGCAATAGAACTCGGTCGATTGCGGCGCATAGAGCTTCCAGGCGACCTTCTTGGCCTCCTGGAAGGTGCGCGGGGCGTCGGCTTGAACAAGCGGAGTGGTCAGTAACAGGCAAGCTGCTGCGAAAAGCGAAACTCTCATGCGCCGTCAATCTTCCTTCGGTACGGTCCAGAAAATCTGCACGCCGCCATCGTCGCGATGGGCGAGGGTGACGTTGTCGTTTTCTGCGATCTCCTGAAGCAGGGTCTCCCAGTCATCCGGGCTTTCCTGTTCCAGGCGGAAGATCAGCGCCGCACGGCTGCGCTGGGCGGTGGGGCTGTTGATGATCTTCTGGATGCGTACACCCAGCTGTTCATAGCTGCTCGGGGTGGCGGAGGCGGTGCTGGACACAGGAATTTCCTTGTTTTGCTGTATGTGCATACAGTATTTCACTGTAAGTAAATTCGCAACAGCTTGTCAGGGGAAATCCAGCGTTGGTCCGTAAGCCATGACACCGTTCTGAAATGTAAACGATGTTCGGGTTAGTAGCAGTGCAAAGCAAAACCTCTTTTTTGTCCTGGGTATGAAGTGAGACAGGCGGCGACTGAGGCTGCCTGCCTTCTTTATCGCTTCAGCAGGTTGTTGCGCTGGTGGCTTTCTTCGCGGCCGTACGGATGTGGGTGCCGTACAGCGTCAGGCCTGTGAAGGCCAGGCCGCCCACCAGGTTGCCCAGTACGGTGGGGATTTCGTTCCACACCAGGTAGTCCATGAGCGAGAAGTCGCCGCCCATGATCATTGCGGAAGGGAACAGGAACATGTTCACGACCGAGTGCTCGAAGCCCATGAAGAAAAACAGCATGATCGGCATCCACATGGCGATCACCTTGCCGCTCACAGAGGTGGAGATCATCGCGCCGACCACGCCCATCGACACCATCCAGTTACACAGCACGCCACGCAGGAAGATCGTCAACCAGCCTGCCAGCCCGTATTGCTCGTAACCCAAGGTGCGGGCCTCACCGATGCTGGCAATTTTCTCTCCCACGGCACCGGGGGAAGCATGGAAACCATAGGTAAAGACGAAGGCCATCATGCAGGCGACCGTAAGGGCGCCGGCGAAGTTGCCGACGAACACCAGGCCCCAGTTGCGCAGAATTCCCCTAACGGTGACCCCGGGACGTTTGTCCAGTAATGCCAGCGGGGTGAGCATGAAGACCCCAGTGAGCAGGTCGAAGCCCATAAGGTAGAGCATTGAAAAACCAACCGGAAACAGTACTGCGCCTAGCAGGGCTGAGCCTGTCTGTACTGCGATGGTCACTGCGAATACGGCAGCCAGGGCCAGAATTGCCCCGGCCATGTAGCTGCGGATCAGTGTGTCGCGAGTGGACATGTGGACCTTTGATGCGCCGGCATCGAGCATCTTGGTGACAAAGTCGGTGGGTAGCAGATAAGACATGGCGGCTCCCTCAGTTGCGGGTCATAGGCGGCACCCCTGAGGGGTGCCGAGGGTTGGATGGGTTTACCAGGAACGGTATGGCAAGAACTTGCCATTGAGGGTCAACAGAACCCGGTCGCCTTTGGGGTCTTCGATTCGCTCGACATGCATGGAAAAGTCGATGGCACTCATGATGCCGTCGCCAAATTTTTCCTGGATCACGTCTTTCAGGGTCGGGCCATAGACGCCCACGACTTCGTACAGCCGATAGATCAGCGGGTCTTGAGGAATGGACTTGTCCCAGCCCTTGACTGGGAAAGCGGTTAAGGTGGTGGCGACTTGATCATCCAGCTCCAATACCTCGCAAAGATGCGTTGCCACTTCCCGCGGCGCGCTGTTCATGCCGTAGCAGACCGATGCAAGCCATACCGGGGCCTTGCCCACTGCGTTGGCAAGATCATCCCAGCTCAGGCCCTTGCGTGCTTTCGCGGCCATGATCAGGTGATGCATTTCAAGTTTGTCCATTATTTCTGCTCCCGCAGTTGGGTTTAAGGTGAACACACCCATAGCGAGAGATGTGCCAATCTCCATTATTTTTTAACTATCTGATTTTATTAGTTTATTTTTTATTGATAGCGATTTGGATTGACGAAATTTCGTGAATTACGAACTCTCGTAATATTGTTTACGAAATTTCGTGAAAATCGGCTGAAGGATATGCATCTGTGACAGACGCCGTCGCCCTCGGAGTCGCTGCCGACTCCGCCGTTGCCATGCTGTTAATCCACCCGGTAGATGATCGGGTACTGCAAGCCAACAACGCCGCGCTTGATTTACTGGGCTGCGCCGCAAATGAGCTGCCCGGTCATGCCTTTAGCCATTTTCTGCGAGGGGGAATCGCACTGTGGGTGAGCTTTACGGATGAGGTGCTGACTCAAGGCGAAGCGTGGTCGGACGACCTGCTGCTGGTGGATCTGCAACTGCGGCAAATAGCGGTGGAGGTTTCGGCTAGCGCGGTTGATGGCGGGAAAATTGTACTGGCGGTGCAGCGCCGGGACCTTCTGGAGCAGCGCCGTAACCGTGCAGAGGCGCGCCGCCAACACCGTTTGGGTCACGTGGGATGGGAGCGGATCAGCCAGGTGTTCGAGCGCATCCAGCAGCAAAACCGGCTGATTCTTGGTGCAGTTGGCGAGGGCATCTATGGGCTCGATACCCGGGGCCAGACCACGTTCATCAACCCCGCCGCCGAGCGTATTTTGGGGTGGAGTGCCGTCGACATGATTGGCCAGGATGCCCACCATTTGTTCCACCACAGCCATAGCGACGGACGTGCGTTCGAGGTCAATCAGTGCCCCATCCATGCTTCGTTCAGCGATGGACAAGTTCATCGCGTGGACCACGAGGTGTTCTGGCACAAGAGCGGCGAACCAATCGCCGTCGAGTACACCAGCACTCCAATCTTCGAGATGGGAAGGCTGGTGGGGGCGGTGGTGTTGTTTCGGGACATCCGCGAACGACAGCGCACTGAAGCGCGCCTGCGCGATGCGCTAAGTGAAGTAGAGCAGTTGAAGACTCGGCTGGAGATGGAAAACCAATACTTGCAGGAGGAAATCAACGCCCACGGCAATCACCACGAGATCGTCGGCGAAAGCCCAGCGGTCAAGCATCTGTTACAGCAGATCGACCTGGTCGCAGCTACCGACGCCAACGTGTTGGTCACCGGCGAGTCAGGCACGGGTAAGGAGCTTGTGGCTCGCGCGATTCATGCCAGCAGCCCCCGGCGCGACCGCCCTCTGATTCGGGTCAATTGCGCCGCGGTGCCCCGTGAATTGTTCGAGAGCGAGTTCTTCGGCCACCTCAAAGGGGCCTTCACCGGAGCGGTCAGCAACCGAGTGGGTCGCTTTGAGTTGGCAGACGGCGGAACCTTGTTTCTCGATGAGGTGGGAGAGATTCCGCTGGAGCTACAAAGCAAGTTGCTCCGTGTTCTACAGGACCGCCAGTTTGAGCCTGTAGGCGACAATCGCACCAGGGCCGTTGATGTGCGAGTTATCGCCGCAACGAACCGTGACCTGCGCGATATGGTCGCCCGAGGGGCGTTCCGGGAAGATTTATACTTCCGCTTGAATGTGTTCCCTATACGCTCGGTGCCCTTGCGGGAGCGACTTGAGGACATTCCGTTGCTCGCCAGCCATTTTCTTGAAAGGGCTAGCCTGGCGTTTAACAAGCCGGGCATTCGCATGTCGCTGACCCAAGTCGCGGTGCTTCAGCAGTACGCCTGGCCAGGCAACATCCGCGAGCTTCAAAATGTGATTGAGCGACAGACCATCGTCTCCCGAGACGGTCGCGTGAGCTTTCATGAGGTTCTGGCGCCAAACGGCCCGTCCAGTGGCCCAGTATCTTCAATTGCACAATGCCAGCCTGAGCCGACTGCCGACAAAGACTGGGAGCGGCAGATGAAGCTGAATGCGATCTCTGTGCTCAAACGAACAGCAGGGAAAGTCTCCGGCGAGGGTGGTGCTGCGCAATTGCTGGGGTTGAAGCCCACAACCTTGGCGTCTCGACTCAAGAAGTGGGGCGTTGATCCGAGAGATTACAAATAGAGCCGCTTGCGCAAGCCAGAGAAGAAACCCGCTGATGCGAGCCCCAGTTGAGTGGCGGCGGGGCGGGTTGATCTGGAACGGAAGCATGGCCGGTGATGTGGGGCACCGGCCATGGGGGGTTGATCAGTACTCCCAGAAGATGCGTTGCAGCTCTTTGCTGTCCTGGGTCTTGGTCATTGCCACCATCGCCAGGATCCGCGCTTTTTGCGGGTTCAGGTCGTGAGCCACGACCCAGTCGTTCTTGTCATCCGGCTGTTCGGCGTTACGCAGTACGAAACCACCCTGGTTGACATGCGACGAGCGGATGATCTGCACGCCGTTCTTGCGCAGTTCTTGCAGCGCCGGGACTACCCGCGACGATACCGAACCGTTGCCGGTACCGGCATGGATCAGCGCCTTGGCGCCGTTCTGTGCCAGCGCCTTGTAGGCGGTGTCGGTGACGTTGCCATAGCCATAGGCAATGTCCACCTGCGGCAGGCTGCTGATCTGCTTGATATCGAACTCGGAATTGACCGTATGGCGCTTGGCCGGCAGGCGGAACCAGTACGATTTGCCTTCCACCACCATGCCCATCGGGCCCCAGGCGCTCTTGAAGGCTTCGGTCTTGATGTTGACCGCCTTGCTCACATCGCGGCCGGACTGGATCTCGTCGTTCATGGTCACCAGCACGCCCTTGCCACGCGACTGCTTGTCGCTGGCTACGGCCACGGCGTTGTACAGGTTGAGCATGCCGTCGGCGGACATGGCGGTACCCGGACGCATCGAGCCGACCACCACGATTGGCTTGTCGGTCTTCTCTACCAGGTTGAGGAAGTAGGCGGTTTCTTCGAGGGTGTCGGTGCCGTGGGTGATGACGATGCCGTCCACGTCCTTGCTTTCGGCCAGCTCGGCGACGCGCTTGCCCAGCTTCAGCAGGTCGTCATTGCTGATGCTCTCGGAGGCGATCTGCATCACTTGCTCGCCACGTACGTTGGCGATGTCGGCCAGTTCTGGCACGCCGGCGATGAGCTTGTCGACGCCCAGCTTGGCAGCCTGGTAAGTGGCGCTGTTGGCTGCGCTGGCGCCGGCGCCGGCAATGGTGCCGCCGGTGGCGAGGATGACCACGTTGGCCAGCTTCTGTTGGGTTTCGGCTTCTTTGGCCGAGGCGCTGGATGGCAGGATCAGCAGCAGGGCGAGTGCGCTGGGGGCGAAGGTTTTGAGTGCGGCATTCATCGTTATTGTTCTCGCTTCCTAGTGAGATAGTTATTGAGTCGCGCAGGGCTATAGGCATTTTTCGTACCAAGGCACCACGCGTTGCCTGGGTTGGAGCGGCCTTGCGTTGCAAGGGGCCGCGTAGCAGCCCCGGCAATGTGTGGTGTTGCACCGAGCCGCGCCTGCAAAAGGTGGCATTGCATTCGTAATTCCGAACAAAAAAAGGAAAAGGTGTTCGGGTTTTCGGAAAAGCCTGCATAATCGGCCCCGGCAGCACATCGGCCTCCGACAGCCAAACGGATTTGACAAACAACGGTCCTGTTACCATAGTTGGTCAGCGCAAACGTTTGCGATCCGATAAAAAACACAAGATTCGGAGTCATCGTTCATGAAGCTGCCGTTCCCCGGTCGTCTGCTGGCCCTCGCTGTCATTTCCTCGCTTAGCCTCGCCTTGCCATTGTCTGCCGCCCAGGCTGAAGACAAGCCCAAGGTCGCCCTTGTCATGAAGTCGCTGGCCAACGAGTTCTTCCGCACCATGGAAGACGGCGCCAAGGACTACCAGAAAACCCACGCCGACGAGTTCGACCTGATCGCCAACGGCATCAAGAACGAGACCGACACTGGCGAGCAGATCCGCATCGTCGAGCAGATGGTCAATGCCGGCGCCAAGGCGCTGGTGATTGCACCGGCTGACTCGAAAGCACTTGTGTCGGCGGTGAAGAAGGCCATGGACCAGGGCGTGGTGGTGATCAACATCGACAACCGTCTGGACCCTGACTTGCTCAAGAGCAAAGGCATCAGCGTTCCCTTCGTCGGCCCCGACAACCGCAAGGGCGCGCGCCTGGTTGGCGATTACCTGGCCAGCCAGAAGCTCAAGGCCGGCGACCAGGTGGGCATTATCGAAGGCGTGCCGACCACCACCAATGCCCAGCAGCGTACCGCCGGCTTCAAGGACGCCATGGACGCCGCGCAGATGAACATCGTCTCGGTACAAAGCGGCAATTGGGAGATCGACAAAGGCAATGCCGTCGCCGCCTCCATGCTCAACGAATACCCCGACCTGAAGGCCTTGCTGGCCGGAAACGACAGCATGGCACTGGGCGCTGTGTCCGCCGTGCGTGCCGCTGGCAAGGCCGGCCAGGTGCAAGTGGTGGGCTATGACAACATCAATGCCATCAAGCCAATGCTTGAAGACGGTCGCGTGCTTGCCACCCTCGACCAGGCCGCCAGCCAGCAGGCGGTGTATGGCATTCAGGCGGCGCTGAAAATGGTCAAGGGCGAAAAGCCTGATGTGGATGCCGACAACGTCATTCAGACCCCGGTCGAACTCATCACCAAGAAGCCCTGATGCTGCCAGGAGAATCGGCCATGCCTGCATCGGCCAATGAAGTGGTGCTTGCCGCCAGCGGCCTGGGCAAGACCTACGCCCAGCCCGTGCTCGGCGAGGTCAGCCTGAGCCTGCGCGCCGGTGAAGTGCTGGCCCTGACCGGCGAGAACGGCGCGGGCAAGAGTACGTTGTCCAAGCTCATCAGCGGCCTGGAGGTGCCCACCACCGGGCACATGACCTACCGTGGCCAGGCCTACGCGCCCGGCAGCCGCAGCGAGGCCGAACGCCTTGGTGTGCGCATGGTCATGCAGGAGCTGAACCTGCTGCCGACGCTGACCGTGGCGGAAAACCTGTTTCTCGACAACCTGCCCAGCCGTTTCGGCTGGATCAGCCACAAGCGCCTGCGCCAGCTGGCAACGGCCGCCATGGCTCGGGTCGGGCTCGACGCCATCGACCCGGACACCCCTGTCGGCGAGCTGGGCATCGGCCATCAGCAAATGGTCGAGATTGCCCGCAACCTGATCGGTGACTGCCATGTGCTGATCCTGGATGAACCCACTGCCATGCTCACTGCGCGCGAGGTGGCGTTGCTGTTCACCCAGATCGAGCGCCTGCGCGCGCGCGGCGTGGCCATCGTCTATATCTCGCATCGCCTGGAAGAGTTGCAGCGGGTGGCCCAACGCATCGTTGTGCTGCGCGATGGCAAGCTGGTGTGCGACGAGCCGATCCAGCGCTACAGCAGCGCCGAGCTGGTCAACCTGATGGTCGGCCGCGAGCTGGGCGAGCATATCGACCTTGGCCGACGGCAGATGGGTGCACCGCTGCTCAAGGTCGACAAGTTGTGCCGCGGCGACAAGGTGCGCGAGGTGTCGTTCGAAGTCAGGGCAGGGGAGATTTTTGGCATTTCCGGCCTGATCGGCGCCGGCCGTACCGAGCTGTTGCGCCTGATCTACGGTGCCGATCGCGCCGACAGCGGCGGTATCGCGCTCGGCCAACCGCCGCAGGCGGTAAACATCGACTCGCCCAAGGCTGCAGTGCGGGCCGGTATCGCGCTGATAACCGAAGACCGCAAAGGCGAGGGCCTGCTGTTGACGCAGTCGATCAGCGCCAACATTGCATTGGGCAACCTGGGCGCGGTATCGCGGGCCGGCGTGCTCGATGGCGAAGCGGAAAAAGCCTTGGCCGAACGCCAGATCCAGGCCATGCGCATTCGCAGTGCCGGCGCGCAGCAGGTGGTGGGTGAGCTGTCTGGCGGTAACCAGCAAAAAGTGGTGATCGGCCGCTGGCTGGAGCGCGATTGCCAGGTGCTGCTGTTCGACGAACCCACGCGTGGCATCGATGTGGGCGCCAAGTTCGACATTTATGGCCTGCTGGCCGAGCTGGCGCGCCAAGGCAAGGCCTTGGTGGTGGTGTCCAGTGACCTGCGAGAACTGATGCTGATTTGCGACCGCATCGGCGTGCTGTCCGCCGGTCGCCTGATCGACACCTTCGCGCGTGATCATTGGAGCCAGGACCAGTTGCTTGCCGCCGCCTTCGCCGGTTATCAGAAACGTGACGCGCTGCTGCATGATGCAGCCCCCAGGATGGATGCATGAAAACCACCCCGCTCAACAACCAGGAAGCCGCCCCCGTGCGCCGCAGCGGTACCTACTTTGGCCTGGGCACCTACCTGGGCCTGGCTGGCGCCTTGCTGGCGATGATCGTGCTGTTCTCGTTCCTCAGCAGCCACTTCTGGTCGTATGGCACCTTCAGCACGCTGGCCAACCAGATCCCGGACCTGATGGTGCTGGCGGTGGGCATGACCTTCGTGTTGATCATCGGCGGCATCGACCTGTCGGTGGGCTCGGTGCTGGCGCTGGCCGCCTCCACGGTGAGCGTGGCGATACTCGGCTGGGGCTGGGGCGTGCTGCCCTCGGCGCTGCTGGGCATGGCTGTGGCCGCATTGGCCGGCAGCATTACCGGTGGCGTCACCGTGGCCTGGCGCATCCCGTCGTTCATCGTCTCGCTTGGTGTGCTGGAGATGGCCCGTGGCCTGGCCTACCAGTTCACCGACTCGCGCACCGCCTATATCGGCGACGCCTACGCCTGGTTCTCCAACCCGGTCGCCTTTGGTGTTTCGCCAGCGTTCATCATCGCCTTGTTGGTGATCGTGCTCGCCCAGTTGGTACTGACGCGTACGGTGTTCGGCCGTTACCTGATCGGTATCGGCACCAATGAAGAGGCCGTGCGCCTGGCCGGTATCGATCCGCGCCCTTACAAAGTGCTGGTGTTCGCCCTGATGGGCCTGCTCGCCGGCCTGGCCGCACTGTTCCAGATCTCGCGACTGGAAGCCGCCGACCCCAACGCCGGGTCTGGCCTGGAGCTGCAGGTCATTGCCGCCGTCGTGATCGGCGGTACCAGCCTGATGGGCGGGCGTGGCTCGGTCATCAGCACCTTCTTTGGCGTACTGATCATTTCCGTATTGGCCGCCGGGCTGGCGCAGATCGGCGCCAGCGAGCCGACCAAACGCATTATCACCGGGGCGGTGATCGTCATCGCCGTTGTGCTCGACACTTACCGTAGCCGGCGCGCAGGCCGGCGGAACTGACACCATGGCAACCATCAAAGACGTCGCGGCACTGGCGGGTATTTCCTACACCACCGTGTCCCATGTACTCAACAAGACCCGTCCGGTCAGCGAACAGGTGCGGCTGAAGGTGGAAGCCGCCATTGTCGAACTGGATTACGTGCCCAGTGCGGTGGCGCGCTCGCTGAAGGCGCGCAGCACGGCCACCATCGGCCTGTTGGTGCCCAACAGCGTCAACCCGTACTTCGCCGAGCTGGCGCGGGGTATCGAAGACGCCTGCGAGCGCAACGGCTATTGCGTGATCCTGTGCAACTCCGACGACAACCCGCAGAAGCAGCGCAGCTACCTGCGCGTGCTGCTGGAAAAACGCATCGACGGCCTGGTAGTGGCCTCGGTGGGCCAGGACGACGACCTGCTGCAAAGCCTGGCCGGTGTGCGCACGCCAATGGTCATCGTCGACCGTGAGCTGGAAGGCGTCGATGCCGACCTGGTGCGCATCGACCACGAGCAGGGGGCGTATCTGGCCACCCAGCACCTGCTGGAGCTGGGCCATCGCGACGTCGCCTATATCGGCGGCCCCGCCGAAACCGGGGTTACCCAGCTACGCCTGAGCGGCTTCCGCCGTGCCATGGCCGAAGCCGGAGCGCCTGTGCTGGACAGCCGTGTACTGCACTGCGACTTCACCAGCCCGGGTGGTCATGCAGCGGCGGCGCAGGTGCTGGAAGGCAAGCGGCCCTCGGCGATTTTTGCCGGCAACGACATGATCGGCTTTGGTGTGCTGCGCGCTGCCGCCGAACGCAATATCAGCGTACCCGGCGAGCTGTCGGTGATCGGCTTCGACGACATCGAACTGAGCCGCTACGTGTACCCACCACTGACCACCGTGGGCCAGTCGATCCGCGAGCTGGGCGAGAGCGCTGCCTCGTTGCTGCTGACGCGTATCGCTACGCCCCGGCAAGGCGCGGCGGAGCAGCGTATCGTCGCCCCGCGTATCGTCTTGCGTGAATCCACCGGGCCGCGCCCGGACCTGTTCAATGAATACCGCTAACGCTAAGGAAACGTCATGAATGCCAAGGTTGTGGTGGTCGGCAGCCTCAACATGGACCTGGTGGTCCGCGCCCAGCGCCTGCCCCGGGCCGGCGAAACACTCCCCGGCGATAGCTTTTTCACGGTGCCGGGCGGCAAGGGTGCCAACCAGGCGGTGGCGGTAGCGCGGCTGGGGGGCAGCGTGGCGATGATCGGCAATGTGGGGGATGATGACTACGGGCGGCAACTGCACCGGGCCTTGTATGTCGAGGGTATCGACTGTCAGGGTGTCAGCACCTGCCCGGGCACGTCCAGCGGTGTGGCGCTGATCACGGTGGATGCTGCCAGCCAGAACTGTATTGTCATCATTCCCGGCGCCAACGGCCTGCTGACGCCGCAGTCGGTGCTGCGTTTCGATGCACTGCTGCAGGCCGCCGAGGTGGTCATCTGCCAGCTGGAAGTGCCCACTGGCACTGTGGCTTGCACACTGGCCAGGGCGCGTGAGCTGGGCAAGCAGGTCATCCTGAACCCAGCACCCGCTACCGGCCCCTTGCCAGCGGACTGGTTTGCGCATATCGATTACCTTACCCCTAACGAAAGCGAGGCCGAAGCCTTGACCGGTGTGGCGGTGACCGACCAGGACAGTGCCCGGCGCGCAGGCGAGCGCTTGCTGCAGCTGGGGGCAGGCAAAGTGATTATCACCTTGGGTGCGCAAGGTGCCTTGCTGGTTACTGCCCAAGGCCATCAGCACTATCCGGCGCCGCGCGTGCAACCGCTGGACACCACCGCTGCCGGCGATACCTTCATTGGTGGCTTTGCTGCCGGCCTGGTGCGTGGGCTGGACGAGGGGGAGGCGATCGCCTTTGGCCAGCGTGCCGCGGCATTGTCGGTTACCCGTGCCGGTGCCCAACCGTCGATTCCCTACCTGGCGGAGCTGACGCCATGAAGAAAACCCCGCTGCTGAACGTTGCCCTGTCGCGAGTCATTGCCGGCATGGGGCATGGCGATATCCTGGTGATCGGCGATGCCGGGCTGCCGGTGCCGCCGGGTGTCGAGCTGATCGACCTGGCCATTACGCCTGGCCTGCCGGACTTCGCCAGCGTGCTGCGGGTGGTGCTGAGCGAATTGCAGGTTGAGCGGCACGTGCTGGCTGAAGAAATGCAGAAAGTGGTGCCACCTGCGCTGGTCGAAATCGAGCGACTGAAGGGCAAGCTGGGCAAGCGCGAATGGCTGACCCATGAGGATTTCAAAGTGCTGTCGCGCAGTGCCCGTGCGGTGGTGCGTACAGGCGAGTGCCAGCCCTACAGCAACATCGCCCTCATCTCCGGCGTCACCTTCTAGCCGCTTCCACAAAGGACGCCGGGCTGTGTAAACGCATGATGCATAGGCAACAGGAGTGCCATCCATGCTCAAGTCCCTGCTACAAGGAGTTGTTTTCATGGCCACAGCCTCCACCCTCCAGGCCGCACCCATCGACCTGATCATCGACACCGATCCCGGCGCGGACGACGTGGTCGCGCTGTTTCTGGCCATGGCTTCGCCCAACGAACTCAATATCCGCGCCATCACCACCGTGGCCGGCAACGTGCGCCTAAACAAGACCTCGCGCAATGCCCGCCTGGCCCGCGAATGGGCGGGGCGCGAAGACATCCCGGTGTATGCCGGTGCCGGCCGCCCATTGGTGCGCACGCCGATCTACGCCGCCGACGTTCATGGCGAAGAAGGCCTCACCGGTGTACCGGTGCACGAGCCGAAAGCGCCCCTGGCCCAGGGCAATGCCGTGCAATACCTGGTCGATACCCTCAGCGCAGCCAAACCGCACAGCATCACCGTCGCCATGCTCGGCCCGCAGACCAACCTGGCCCTGGCGCTGATCCAGCGCCCGGGCATCGTCAACGGCATCAAAGAGGTGGTGGTCATGGGGGGAGCCCATTTCAACGGCGGCAACATCACCCCGGTGGCGGAGTTCAACCTCTACGCCGACCCGCACGCCGCCGAAGTGGTGCTGGCCAGCGGCGTGCAGCTGACCTACCTGCCGCTGGATGTCACGCACAAGCTGCTGACCAGTAACGCTCGCCTGAAGCAACTGGCAGCCGTGAACAACCAGGCCAGCAAGCGCGTGGTGGATATCCTCAATGCTTACATCACCCACGATATGGACGTGTATGGCATACCTGGCGGCCCTGTGCACGACGCCAGCGTCATCGCCTACCTGTTAAAGCCCGAGCTGTTCAGTGGCCGGCGTATCCACATGAGCATCGACAGCCGCGAAGGGCCCACTTTCGGCCAGACAATTGCAGACTGGTACGGTGTGCTCAAGCGGCCGGCGAATGTGCTGTGGGTGGAGCAGGGTGATGCCCAGGGGCTGTTCGACCTGCTCAGTGCCCGTCTGGCGCGATTGGAATAGCCGCGTGCGGCGCGTAGCGCTCGAACACCTGGTCGATGAAGCTGCGTGCCGCCTCGGCACCGTTGTCGCGCACCAACAGGTCGATGGCGATCAACAGTAACTCTTCCGGTGTGCCAGGGCTGTACGCGCTCTGGCCCTCGGCCCATTTGACCTTGATATCGGCATCGATGCTGTGGGTGCTCATGAAAAGCTCTCGCTGGGGGCCCGGAACGAAGGGGGAACACCTGACCCTGGTGTTCGATGGAGGCGGGATGCGCTCCACTTCTTGCAGCAAATCATGGCTTTGCGCCGGTGACCGTGCGAGCTAAGCATATGGCAAACGCAGCGTGTTGTGCAAAATCCGGTCACGATTGCTTTTCGCCTCGCCGCTGCAGTTCAGGCAGACTTGACCGGTTTTGCAACAAATGATGAGCGGAGCTGTCGGATCAGGCAGTTCCCGGACCGATTTAGGAGGCTTCATGTTCCGTACCCGTGCTTACCTGGCAACTCTGGCTGTGGCTGCTGTCCTGGCGGGTTGCAGCACTGGTGGCAATGCTGATGGTGGTGCCGCGCCGGCCGCGCCAGCGGGCAACGATGGCCGCTGCGAAGCCAGTGGTGCCGACTTTGCCCTGGGCAAGCAGGCCAGCGCCGAATTGCTGGAGCAGGCACGCAAGGCCAGCGGCTCGCAGATGGCGCGCATTCTCAAGCCGCACGACGTGGTGACCCTGGAGTACCGCTCCGAGCGCTTGAACCTGAACGTGGACGAGCAGGGCAGGGTAACCCGCGTCAACTGCGGTTGATGCACGCAGGGGCAACTGCCTTGCGCAAAATGTGAAAAACCTGCGCGGTCGCCTGTAGGAGCGGGTTCACCCGCGAACACGGGCGAAGCCCGTGCCATTCACCCTAAAGTAGGTTTCGCAGGCAATCCCGCCCCACTCAGATGATGCATCACCCATAAAAAAACCCGCCACAAGGGCGGGTTTTTTTACAGCTATCCGAATTACTCCGGACGAACCTGTGCAGCCTGCATGCCCTTCTGGCCGCGCTCGGCGACGAAGGAAACAGTCTGGCCTTCTTTCAGGCTCTTGAAGCCGTCAGATTCGATGGCTTTGAAGTGTACGAACAGGTCGTCGCCGCCGCCTGCTGGGGTGATGAAGCCGTAGCCTTTCTCATCATTGAACCATTTGACGGTGCCTTGTTGGCGATTGGACATGGGTGAATCTCCAGAACATTTAGTTTTTTCAGTGGTGCAATGCGGCCGAGGCTACGGAGCACGGGATACATCATAGTCTAATTCTGCGCATCTAGCGCCTTTTACCTTCGCAGGATATTGATCCAGCTCAAAGAATGGCTGGCCATCACCGGCTTTAAGGTTTCAGCTCTTCGGTGCGCAGGCCTGTTTCACCACCGACTGCGCCTTCTGCATCAGTTTGGCGTCAACGCCGTCCTTGCTGTCGAGGTCGGCAATCTCGGCGTCGGTGAAATTCTTTTTGATGGCTTGCGCGCCGCAGTCGCAGTGTTTTTTCGCGGTGGCAGCGTCAACGCCCTGGCCGCTGGCCACTTGCGTGCACTGGGTCATGTAGGCGGCCTCCTTCCCGGCTGGGAAGTTGCCGGCGTTCGCAGCCACCGGCAGCAGCAGGGCGCCAGCGGCCGCCAGGGCCAGAAGAGACGGAACTCGCATCACCAGTTACTCCTTGGGTTAAGGTCTCATCAAGAGTAGGTTGCTTCCCAAAGTCTGAGCGGTATTTTTCCGCGTTAGTTCACCGCTGCGGTGCAATTTCCAAATATTTCTGCCTGGGGTGCAACCCGCGTGCTAGCATGCTCGGCTTGCAGTCGCGCTGTTGCCGGCTGCAGCTATCTTTTTTCTTTCCAGTCACTCTGGTTCGTCCCTGACAAGCCGAAAGGCTTCTGCCACTGTGGGGCAGGCTTCCTTTTACCGGAAGGCAGGTCGGATCTTGTACTGGCTCATCCCAACCCACGTGACCTTTGGTAGGGGTCACCACTAGGAGAGGAGGCGCCATGCCCGTTATTACTCTTCCCGATGGCAGTCAACGTTCGTTCGATCACGCCGTATCCATAGCCGAAGTAGCCGCTTCCATCGGCGCTGGCCTGGCCAAGGCCACTGTGGCCGGCAAGGTCGACGGCAAGCTGGTCGATGCGTGTGACCTGATCAGCAACGACGCCACCCTGCAGATCATCACCCCTAAAGATGAAGAGGGACTGGAGATCATCCGTCACTCGTGCGCCCACCTGGTTGGCCACGCCGTGAAGCAGCTGTACCCGACCGCCAAGATGGTGATCGGCCCGGTCATTGACGAAGGCTTCTATTACGACATCGCCTACGAGCGCCCCTTCACCCCAGAAGACATGGCCGCCATCGAAAAGCGCATGATGGAGCTGATCGAAAAAGACTACGACGTGGTCAAGAAAATGACCCCGCGCGCCGAAGTCATCGATGTGTTCACGGCCCGTGGCGAAGACTACAAGCTGCGTCTGGTCGAAGACATGCCGGATGAACAGGCCATGGGCCTGTACTACCACGAAGAATACGTCGACATGTGCCGTGGCCCGCACGTGCCGAACACCCGCTTCCTCAAGGCATTCAAGCTGACCAAGCTGTCCGGCGCCTACTGGCGTGGCGATGCCAAGAACGAGCAGCTGCAGCGCGTGTACGGCACGGCCTGGGCTGACAAGAAGCAGCTGGCTGCGTACATCCAGCGCATCGAAGAAGCCGAAAAACGCGACCACCGCAAGATCGGCAAGCAGCTCGACCTGTTCCACCTGCAGGAAGAAGCCCCGGGCATGGTGTTCTGGCACGCCAACGGCTGGACCGTCTACCAGGTACTCGAGCAGTACATGCGTGGCGTGCAGCGCGAAAACGGCTACCAGGAAATCAAGACCCCGCAGGTTGTCGACCGCATCCTGTGGGAGCGTTCCGGCCACTGGTCCAACTATGCCGAAAACATGTTCACCACTTCGTCGGAAAGCCGTGACTACGCGGTAAAACCGATGAACTGCCCGTGCCACGTGCAGGTGTTCAACCAGGGCCTGAAAAGCTACCGCGACCTGCCGCTGCGTCTGGCCGAGTTCGGTGCCTGCCACCGTAACGAGCCGTCGGGCGCCCTGCACGGCATCATGCGCGTGCGTGGCTTCGTACAGGACGATGCGCACATTTTCTGCACCGAAGAACAGGTGAAGAAAGAAGCCGCCGACTTCATCAAGCTGACCCTGGACGTGTACAAGGACTTCGGTTTCAGCGACATCGCCATGAAACTGTCCACTCGTCCGGCCAAGCGTGTCGGTTCTGAAGAGTTGTGGGACCGTGCTGAAACAGCGCTGGCCGACGCCCTGAACGAATCCGGCCTTGAGTGGGAATACCAGCCGGGCGAGGGTGCCTTCTACGGCCCGAAAATCGAGTTTACCCTGCGCGACTGCCTCGGCCGTAACTGGCAGTGCGGTACCCTGCAGTACGACCCGAACCTGCCAGAGCGTCTGGATGCCAGCTATATCGCCGAAGATAACAGCCGAGTTCGCCCGGTCATGCTGCACCGTGCCATCCTCGGTTCGTTCGAGCGCTTCATCGGCATGCTGATCGAGCACTATGCTGGTGTGTTCCCGGCGTGGCTGGCCCCAACCCAGGCGGTGATCATGAATATCACCGACAAGCAGACCGATTTCGCCCTCGAGGTTGAGAAATCTCTGAACGGAAGCGGTTTCCGTGCCAAGTCGGACTTGAGAAATGAGAAGATCGGCTTTAAAATCCGCGAGCATACTTTGCTCAAGGTCCCGTACCTTTTGGTTATAGGGGACCGCGAAGTCGAAACGCAAACCGTCGCTGTGCGTACTCGCGAAGGCGCAGACCTGGGCTCCATGCCCGTCGCCCAATTCGTTGAGCTGCTGACACAAGCGGTTTCCCGGCGTGGTCGCCAAGAATCGGAGTAATGACTATTAAGCGTGAAATGAGAAACGATAAGCGTGCTGTACCGAAGGCCCCGATCAACGAGAATATCTCGGCCCGCGAGGTTCGGTTAATTGGCGCAGACGGCGAGCAGGTTGGCATCGTCTCGATTGATGAAGCGCTGCGTATCGCTGATGAAGCGAAGCTGGACCTGGTAGAAATCTCTGCAGACGCGGTACCACCCGTCTGCAAGGTCATGGACTACGGCAAGCACCTCTTCGAGAAGAAGAAGCAGGCTAACGAAGCCAAGAAAAACCAGAAGCAGATCCAGATCAAAGAAATCAAGTTTCGTCCAGGGACGGAGGATGGGGATTACCAGGTAAAACTACGCAACCTGGTACGTTTCCTTACCGATGGGGACAAGGCCAAGATCTCTCTGAGATTCCGTGGTCGTGAGATGGCCCACCAGGAGCTGGGCATGGAGCTGTTGAAGCGGGTCGAAGCCGACCTCGCCGAATACGGCACCGTTGAGCAGCATCCGAAGATGGAAGGACGCCAGCTTATGATGGTCATCGCCCCCAAGAAAAAGAAGTAATCTCCCGGGCACGGCAGGCCTGATGATTATGTGTAATTTTATCGAATGCGGAGTTCCAACATGCCAAAAATGAAAACCAAGAGCGGTGCTGCGAAGCGCTTCCTGAAGACAGCTTCGGGCTTCAAGCACAAGCACGCTTTCAAGAGCCACATCCTGACCAAAATGTCGACCAAGCGTAAGCGTCAACTGCGCGGTGCCAGCTTGCTGCACCCGTCCGACGTCGCAAAAGTCGAGCGCATGCTGCGCGTTCGTTAATTCTGGTTAAGATAGAGGAAGTTACTCATGGCTCGTGTTAAGCGCGGCGTTATCGCTCGTAAGCGTCACAAAAAAATTCTGAAACTGGCTAAAGGTTACTACGGTGCACGTTCGCGCGTATTCCGTGTAGCCAAGCAAGCGGTCATCAAGGCAGGCCAATACGCCTACCGCGACCGTCGCCAGAAGAAGCGTCAGTTCCGCGCACTGTGGATCGCTCGTATCAACGCCGGTGCCCGCACCAACGGTCTGTCCTACAGCCGTCTGATTGCTGGCCTGAAAAAGGCTTCGATCGAAATCGACCGTAAGGTTCTGGCTGATCTGGCAGTGAACGAAAAAGCGGCGTTTGCTGCGATTGTCGAGAAAGCTAAAGCCGTTCTGGCTTAAGTACCCGCGACAATCACCCGGCGGTGCTAGCGCTGCCGGGCATTGAACGTCATCGATAGGGGAAGAGCCTTCAAAGCTCTTCCCCTATTTTCGTATCTGGAGTCTGTACATGGAAAACCTGGATGCGCTGGTCTCCCAAGCCCTAGAGGCCGTGGAACGCGCTGAAGACATCAACGCCCTGGAACAGATCCGGGTTAATTATCTCGGCAAGAAGGGCGAGCTGACCCAGGTGATGAAGACCCTGGGCAACCTGCCAGCCGAAGAGCGACCGAAAGTCGGCGCGCTGATCAACGACGCCAAAGAGCGCGTCACCGTTGTGCTCAATGCCCGCAAGGCTGCCTTTGAAGAAGCCGAGCTCAGCGCTCGCCTGGCTGCCGAATGCATTGACGTCACCCTGCCAGGCCGCGGCCAGGCCACCGGTGGCCTGCACCCGATCACCCGTACACTCGAGCGCATCGAGCAGTTCTTCACCCACATTGGTTACGGCATCGCCGAAGGCCCAGAGGTGGAAGACGACTACCACAACTTCGAAGCGCTCAACATCCCTGGCCACCACCCGGCGCGGGCGATGCACGACACCTTCTACTTCAATGCCAACATGCTGCTGCGTACCCACACCTCGCCGGTGCAGGTGCGGACCATGGAGTCCACCCAGCCGCCCATCCGCATTGTGTGCCCGGGCCGCGTATACCGCTGCGACTCGGATATCACCCACTCGCCGATGTTCCACCAGGTCGAAGGCCTGCTGATCGATCGCGATATCAACTTCGCCGACCTCAAGGGCACCATCGAAGAATTCCTGCGCGTATTCTTCGAGAAAGAACTGGCGGTCCGTTTCCGCCCATCGTTCTTCCCCTTCACCGAGCCGTCTGCAGAAGTCGACATCCAGTGCGTGATGTGTTCCGGCAACGGCTGCCGCGTGTGCAAGCAAACCGGCTGGCTGGAAGTGATGGGCTGCGGCATGGTGCACCCGAATGTGTTGCGCATGTCCGGCATCGACCCAGAAGAGTTCCAGGGCTTCGCCTTCGGCATGGGTGCCGAGCGCCTGGCCATGCTGCGCTATGGCGTCAACGATTTGCGTCTGTTCTTCGACAACGACCTGCGGTTCCTAGCCCAATTCCGCTAGGCCCAATCGACGCAACTTTCAGGAGAACAGCATGAAATTCAGTGAACAGTGGCTGCGCGGTTGGGTCAACCCGCAAGTCTCCCGTGACGAACTGGTCGCCCGCCTGTCCATGGCCGGCCTCGAAGTTGACAGCGTTACCCCCGCTGCCGGCCAGTTCAGCGGCATCGTCGTGGGCGAAATTCTCGCCACCGAACAACACCCGGACGCCGACAAGTTGCGCGTGTGCCAGGTAAGCAGCGGCCAGGAAACCTTCCAGGTTGTGTGCGGCGCCCCTAACGCCCGCCCAGGCATCAAGATCCCGTTCGCCATGATCGGTGCCGAACTGCCAGGCGACTTCAAGATCAAGAAGGCCAAGCTGCGCGGTGTCGAGTCCTTCGGCATGCTGTGCTCGGCTGCCGAACTGCAGATCAGCGAAGAAAACGACGGCCTGCTGGAACTGGCTGCCGACGCTCCGGTTGGCGAAGACATTCGCACGTACCTGAGCCTGGATGATGCCAGCATCGAAATCGGCCTGACCCCGAACCGCGGCGACTGCCTGTCCATCGCCGGCCTGGCACGCGACGTCAGCGCCCTGTACGACACCCCGGTCACCCGCCCGGTGGTGCCAGCCGTAGCGGCCGCCCATGACGAAGTGCGCCCGGTCGAAGTCAGCGCCCCGGCTGCCTGCCCGCGCTACCTGGGCCGCGTTATCCGTAACGTCGACCTGAGCAAGCCAACCCCACTGTGGATGGTCGAGCGCCTGCGCCGCAGCGACGTTCGCAGCATCGACGCCGCCGTCGACATCACCAACTACGTGATGCTCGAACTCGGCCAGCCGATGCACGCCTTCGACCTGGCGGAAATCAACGGCGGCATCCGCGTGCGCATGGCCGAAGAGGGCGAAAAACTCGTCCTGCTCGACGGCCAGGAAGTGGCCCTGCGTGCTGACACCCTGGTCATCGCCGACCACACCCGCGCCTTGGCCATCGCCGGCGTCATGGGGGGCGAGCACAGCGGTGTGAACACCGAAAAAACCCGCGACCTGTTCCTGGAAAGCGCCTTCTTCGAGCCGATTTCCGTCGCCGGTAAAGCCCGTTCCTACGGCCTGCACACCGATGCCTCGCACCGCTACGAGCGCGGCGTCGACTCGCAACTGGCCCGCGAAGCCATGGAGCGCGCCACCCAGTTGCTGCTGGACATCGTTGGCGGCGAAGCCGGCCCTGTGGTTGAAGCGGTCAGCGAGCAGCACCTGCCACAAGTAGCCCCGGTCACCCTGCGCGCCGAACGCATCACCCAGATGCTTGGCATGGAAATGGACCCAGCCCAGGTCGAGCAGTTGCTCAACGCCTTGGAACTGACCACGGTTAAAAGTGCAGAAGGGCAGTGGACCGTCACCGTTCCAAGCCACCGCTTCGACATCAGCCTGGAAGTGGACCTGATCGAAGAGCTGGCCCGCCTGTACGGCTACAACAACCTGCCGGTCCGCTACCCTCAGGCGCGCCTGGCGCCACAGGGCAAGCCGGAAACCCGCGGTGACCTGCCGACCCTGCGCCGCCTGCTGGTTGCCCGCGGCTACCAGGAAGCCATCACCTACAGCTTCATCGACCCGAAACTGTTCGAACTGTTCAGCCCGGGCGTAGAGCCGCTGCTGCTGGCCAACCCCATCTCCAGCGACATGGCCGCCATGCGCGCCTCGCTGTGGCCGGGCCTGGTCAAGGCACTGCAGCACAACCTGAACCGCCAGCAAGACCGCGTGCGCCTGTTCGAAAGCGGCCTGCGCTTTGTCGGCCAACTGGGTGACCTGCAGCAGCAGCCAATGATTGCCGGCGTCATCACCGGCAGCCGCCTGCCAGAAGGCTGGGCCAACGGCCGCGACGGCGTCGACTTCTTCGACGTCAAAGCCGACGTGGAAGCCTTGCTGGGCTACTCCGGCGCCCTGAGCGACTTCACCTTCAGCGCCGGCAAACACCCAGCCCTGCACCCAGGCCAGACCGCTGCCATCGAGCGTGACGGCAAGCTGGTCGGCTACCTCGGCGCCATTCACCCGGAGCTGGCCAAAGCCCTGGGCCTGGACCGCCCGGTGTTCCTGTTCGAGCTGGTGCTGGGCGACGTGGTCGAAGGCCGCCTGCCGAAATTCAGCGAACTGTCCAAGTTCCCGGAAACCCGTCGCGACCTGGCTTTGATCGCAGGACGTGATGTGGCTTCTAGCGCGGTGCTTGAATTAATTCGTGACAATGCAGGCGAATGGCTCACAGACCTCAGGCTGTTTGATGTGTACCAAGGTAAAGGCATTGATCCTGATAGAAAAAGCCTTGCCGTCGGCTTGACCTGGCAGCATCCATCGCGCACTCTTAACGACGATGAGGTGAACACTACCCTGCAAAACATCCTCACCTCGCTCGAACAAAGGTTGAACACCACGTTAAGGAAATAACGGCATGGGTGCTCTGACGAAAGCTGAGATGGCCGAAAGGCTGTACGAGGAGCTGGGGCTTAACAAGCGTGAGGCCAAGGAGCTGGTCGAGCTGTTTTTCGAAGAAATTCGGCACGCACTTGAAGAGAACGAGCAGGTCAAGCTGTCCGGTTTCGGCAACTTCGACCTTCGCGACAAACGCCAGCGGCCGGGCCGCAACCCCAAGACAGGGGAAGAAATCCCGATCACCGCACGGCGCGTCGTCACCTTTCGTCCAGGGCAGAAGTTGAAGGCCCGGGTTGAGGCCTATGCTGGAACCAAGCCATAACGACGAACTGCCCCCCATACCGGGCAAACGCTACTTCACCATTGGTGAAGTGAGCGAGTTGTGTGCCGTAAAGCCACACGTGCTGCGGTATTGGGAGCAGGAGTTCGACCAGCTGAACCCTGTGAAGCGGCGGGGGAACCGGCGGTATTACCAGCGCCAGGATGTGCTGATGATCCGCCAGATTCGTGCGCTGCTGTATGATCAGGGGTTCACCATTGGCGGGGCGCGGTTGAGGCTCTCCAGTGATGAGGCTAAAGATGAATCCAGCCAGTACAAGCAGCTGATTCGGCAGATGATTGTTGAATTGGAGGATGTGTTGGTGGTTTTGAAGAAGTAAACCGGGTTTCTGATGAGCGGAAATTTTTTTGAGAAAAAGCTTTCATTTATCAGAGGGTTAGGGTACATTCTTCAACGTTCTCGGCAAGATTGAGAACATGCTTCAAAGCCCAGTCGGGGCGTAGCGCAGCCCGGTAGCGCACTTGCATGGGGTGCAAGGGGTCGAGTGTTCGAATCACTCCGTCCCGACCAAATAACTCCAAAGAATCCAGTCACTTAGCGGTGACTGGATTTTTTTGTGCCTGTACGTTTTTCGGCGATGGGCATTTTTGCCCCACTTTTTGCCCCACCGAAGATTTTTGATGTCTCTGGCGTTTTTTTGTTGGGCCTACCGTGGTGCTATCGCTAACCACGTGCCTTGGCCGCAAACCCGTGAGAATCTAGAGTTAATTGTCGGGTCGGAGAATCGAAGCCCGATTCGCTCCCGTTGGGTACCAACGCATGCGTTTCGCCTTAGTCTCTGTCTCTGCGGTATTCCGAGGGAGCGTCGTAGCGATGCCGTCTAGTTGGTGTGGGGCCAGGGGAGGTATCGCTAAGCGATTTTCGAGTTCGAATGTCTACGCTTCCGCCACTATTTTTCATCAAAGCCCTGATTTTTCGGGGCTTTTTTGTGCCTAGGTGTTTTTGGTCCCCCACCTGGTCCCCCATTATTAGTTTGGCTTTTGCTGGTTTACAGCGGATTGTGATGGGCATGCTGTTTTCATGGGACCTAATGACTCACGTTAGGAGGAGCGATTTTTCGAAAGCAGCGTAGGTGGGAGATACGCTTGGCTCTTCCCGGCATCTATCGACCCGGCGCTTGGATATTGGGGCCGCTTCGCGACCCATCGACGACAAGCGTGGCTGCTACCGGTGTGGCGCAGGTCTGGAAGCTGTTGATATTTTCGTGGGGCCCGGTTTGCAGCGATTAGGCCCGAACTGGGGGAACACAAAGCCTTGGAATGATGCCATCATCACACCGTCGCTATCGCCCTATAATGGCTTAACAGAGCAAAAGCGGCAGGGCATGAAGCGAAGCGTGGAAGGCGCGGCCAAAACCGGCTAGCAGCTACTACGCGAAGCCCTTGATGCGATAAGGGCGCATCAGGACACCCAAGATAGTGGAGCATCTCCGAATATGGTCGAGCGGCTTAGAGCTTGGCCGACTCCGTCTACCACGGGGTAGTGAATTTCCAGTTGCTGGAGGCCGGCATTCCGTCTGAATCGATTCACTGACATCGAGGCACTGATGCCCAGATAGGCCAAGATTTGCCGCCCGACCACCAAGCCTACACCCAGGCAATTGAGACAATGCGCCGGTACCATGAAGCTCAGGATGCTGGCGCGCCTGCAATAGAGGTGGGAAGATTACGCCTGATAGCTGAGTCTCTGTTCCAGTCAGTCACTGACTATCAAATGCGAGTTTTTGCCCGCGGGGGTTGAACCGCTCACTGATCGTCAGTTGTACCTGAAACATCCTCTGAGATGGTCGCAGCGACCCAGCGCAGACATTGTATACCAGGGCTTCTTCGCGGCCCATCGACGCATGATACCCGTTGACCTCTATCGGAAAACTACCGTCCCATGTCGATGTGTTGGATGAGGGAGAAACTAACTTGTATACGCCTTGTGGTAGGTGGTGGCTTCTCATGGAGAAGCCACTAGGTTCGGAGCTTTCCTGTCAAACGGGTCAAACACGAGCAAAGTAAAAGTCTTTATCTTTGAGCCGAACGTAGGAACTTCAGCGCAACTTCGAATCCAATAGTAGCACTTAGCTCCGCGCAATAATTCTGATAGTTGTCAGTTTTGTTTCGGTCGGCTAAATCCGATACGCATTTTATGCAGATAAATTTAGATTGAGGATCCACCGACATGTCTGCAGCAAAATATACTCCATAACATTCCATATCCACTGCAATAGCTTTGCGATGCTGCTTAACAAATATGGCATGCTTGCTAGGGTCTTCGACTACCGCACTTCCAGAAAGCATCGGTCCTACGTGTACCTTTGGTTGAGTTCCTGGGCGCTGATCTTGGCTTTTCCAGAACTGCAAAGATATATCTTCTGTTCCTCTGGCCAATGCCACGATATCCGGTGAGGCCTCTTTGTGATCCGGCGCAGAGTCAAACTCACCTGAATGTAACCATTTCCCACTTTGCCAGTCCCAACTTCTATCTGCTACAATAACATCGCCAAGGTTTACATTTCTAACTCCGCCGCATATGCCTGTCATTACGATCAATTTGGGGTAATATTTTTCCCAAAGAACTCTTGTCATAAAGGATGCAGCAATCATGCCCATTTGACTTGAGTGCGCACAGACAAACTTCCTCAACTTTCCATCAATTTCTGCCGTTCCCTCTTGTATCAGTACACCGTTGCCAAGACTCTGCTCCGGTGTCCAGCTTATAGGTAAGCCCAGTACTGCGGTTAGCTCAGGGTAACGAAGAGCAGTTATGAAGCATACATCCACCAATCTTTCTTTAGGGTGTTGTTGAGATCGGACTATATGGCTGATTAATTTTTCAAGCGAGAATCGCCATGCTGTTAGCTCTGGAGTAACTAATAAAATTTGTGTGGTGAGGTTCTTGAAAGACTCCTCATATTTACCCATGGCCTCGTTGTCTGCTGTGGTTCCAACTATACTTGTAGGAGGTAAGTACTCTTCGTCATCTAAGATTTGGCGTAAAAGTTCAATTCCCACCGATGCGCTTGGAGTGTCTCCCTCGCGATTTGGAAGTACAAGGTCGAGCAGAAGTAGGTCTATTGTTCCGGCGTGCTCGCGCAGGGCGCACCTAGTTTCATATCCGTTTTTTGCAAAGATGAGTTCTAGTCCGGAGATATCAAAGGTTGAAAGAGCGTCGGAAAGAAGCTGTGCTTTGTAGGGAGTGTCTTCAGAAATAAGTACTTTAACAGCCATTGAACTCACCGTAGATGGACAGTTTTAGTTTGTTGCGCCAGTCGCTTTTCTGGCTGGCATAAAATAGAACTGCTATTAATGTTGTTCTGAATTTTTTTAGAAGCTGGTCGGTTAAACACTCGAGGGTGGAAGCAGCGCCGTTACCGTCAGGGAACTCACTGTATTGTGTGATAATTATTGCCTTGGTTTTTTCTCTTTCACTCTGTAGGAAGCGAAGTATATCGATGCCTCCTTTTGATTGAGGTTCGCCCCCGGTTGTATCTGCATCAAAATCGTAGGTGGGGATTGACATATCTACTATGCAGAGATCAAAATTTTCTGACTCCAATAACTGCATGGCACTAGTTAGCGACTTGGCGCTTATGATGCTTTTGATCATTAGCTCTTCGCTGAGGCATTGATTAATTGCGCTAAGTTTTGGGTTGTCATCCTCTACTATCAAGATCCTGAGGTCAGTAATTGTAGACATCGTAAGCCTCGGCACGCTTGTGAAGTGGGATAAAGGCCATTACCACAAAATTGCTGCCTTCAATTTTGATATCTAATGGGAGCGGGCAAATGCCTCGATCAATCTTGTGTGACAGTCTGGCGATCTTCGGCAGTCCGGTGCCTCCCTCTGTAGCTATGTTCTCAATGACAAGTTCTTTTTGAAATCGCGCGCGAATACTCTCTAAGAACTCTGGTGTCAACTGATTCAATCGGTTTGAAGATAGAGGGTTTGAGATCGCTACAGAGAGAATGTCATTTGCGCTATTGATGCTGGACATTATATCTATGGTGTATTCCTTGTCATACAATCCTGAGTATTTCCAGCAATTTTCAAGTAGTGTGGTAAGCGCTTCAACTATGGCGGTCATCCCAATGGCTGTAAGCTTTAAATCAAGCGAGTCATTTTTCTCAACTTCAACTATTGCATTAAAACGCGGGTAGATATTTTTTGACACCTTGGTTGCAATGCTAATCGCTTCATCGAATGAAAAAACGCGATCGGTCAGATTGCTATGAGGTTGAAACCAGCCCGCAGCAACAACACATTTTTGGCATGTCAAATTCTTTATTCTTGTCAGACCCGCAACCAAGGTTCTAGAACCATCACCAATGACTTGTATTTTGTGTATGGCTTGGTCGAACATATTATAAATTTGCTGCTGGAAGTCTCCGTTGAAGTAATCGTGAAGGCTCTGCAATGAAGGTTCTAGGAGCTTCCAAAATGTTGTGAATACCACTGATACAAATGTGTTGAAGTCCAGCATCGTGCCGATTAACGGAGCCGTTCTGCTGAAGCCGGCTTGACTATTACCTATTGAGATAAATCCATGCGGATGCTTTTCGCTTTTTATACGGATCTTGTTCGCGAGAGCGTCATTAATCAGGTTAACTAGTCCAGCTGATAGCTCCAATAGTGCAGGAGTAACTATTTCTACTTTATGGTAGTGAGAAAATTCATGCATCAATCTATCAATGCTGTCGTCTAACCGCTCTCCAACAGCTAGAAAGCCTGCTTCATCTAGCGGGCCGAGTACCGTGTTTTTAATAGTCCCATGCCTAATTCTAGCGCTCAGATAGCAGTGAAGGCCGTCTAAAGGGTCGTTAAGGAATTTGTTTTCCAGGCGAGCTATGATGGTAAGCAATATTTTGTGCTCGTCCGACATGCTGCTGCCCGCTATTTCATCTAGTCGTTCTTTTGTAGGCGAGTTTGCAAACTGGAAAATTTCTTCTGCAAGATCCTCGGTGAACGTTATTGCATGTGCTTTTTTCCATGTTTCGAAATCTGGGCGAAGTTCTTTGTCTGCCCATCTTGATATTCCGGCTTCATTGACGAATATTCGTGTCTCGTCTACATGGCTTAACCCCTCCCACTGAGATTCCCGAAGAGTAATATCCATGATTTCAGCTGCATACTCTTGCTCACCTTCTGGGTGCGTTTGTACTAGCAGGCGAAGTACATCAAGGCGCTCATTCATAGCCTCGCGACTGGTCTTGAAGTTCAAGAATGTGAGGTTTTCCTCGGTCCAAACTTTGGAGAAAAGTGTAATTGCTGCCTTTTTTTCTTGTTCTGAAAGTACTGCTTTAAGAATTTCTTTGCCGCCTAGTTCCTGGTGGATGCGTTTACAGGCCATTTTACATATGTAGAGTATATCTTCGTCTTTTGATTCGAGTGTGGCGTTCGTAAAATGGGCGACAATCGCTGTCTCTGTCGGGTTGAAATGTTTGAAGTCGCCCCAGGTGTTGTCTTCGAATATAATTGCGAATGGGTATTCGAAGCTTTGTACGTGATTGTTTTCAATTGACTGATAGGCAAGAGTTAATGCGTCTTCGGTGTTATGGTTTCGGCTTAGGAGATTGAGCTTTAACTTGATTGCTTGCCTTTTCCAGAAGGGTTGTCTGCTGGATAAATGCTTGATAATGATTTCGACTTCGGTGTGGCGCCCTTCTTCAATGAAATAATAACCGAGCCATAAAGCCGAATTACATGAGATTGACTGGAATGAATCCTTGTCGACTGAGTTGTTGCGGGCATTTAAGAGTAGTTTTGCCTGCCTAACCACTTGCTCGTTGGTGTGTGAGTTCGAGATTTTCTCAATAAGTTCCCATGCGTGGTTGCATGGCAAAACAAAAAAGTCTTCAATCGCTATAGAGGAATTTAATAGCGTAATCCATGGCTGAGAGACTGATTTTTCAGGATCTTTACTGAATAGGTTTACGCTGAACCCAGAAAGACATACGCCTAGGGGGATAAATCTTAGCCCCAAACTCTCTTTTTCTAACTTTCCCAGCGCTTCAAATGCCATTGCGCCATTTTCATTGAGTTCGTAAATGAACTCAAGTGCTGATGGCACATCGGATTTGTTTGCGGAGTGGTTAATCAGTGCCTGATATGCAAGCTTTGCATTAGGTCGTGTGCTTTGACTTATAGTCGTCGGCTCACCGGTAAGCAAGAGGGAAAGCTTTTTTAATCGAGGGTCTTTGATTCCGCCAGATATCAATACCTCAATACATTTTGCTACACTTTCTTTCAGCATTCCTGGGTTGGAGGCTATTAGTGAGTGTACTGATTCTACACATGAGTTGTAGCAGTCAAATATTGATATCGAAAAATCTTGAAGTAATACGTCTCCAAGCGAGTCTTTTAAGTCGGAAATGCCTAATACATGGAATAAGTAGTGGTTTCGTATTTCTGGCTTTTCAATATATTTAGGTATTATTTCATGCCATTTCGATACAAAGTTGTCGACGGAGTACCGGTCGTCCACGCGCTCAGCGAATATGCTGGCGGCAAGTCCAATTATTCTACCGTCTGTGCTTTCTCTTATCTGCCTGGCTAGTTTTATAGTTTCTTCAGAACCATGTACCTTGTTTGTTAGATATATTACCGCCTCTAGCACCCAGAAACTCCATCCGTGAGCCTTCTGGAAGTCATGAGCCACCGCAAGCGCGGTAGCGTAATTTTCTGAAATTATCAGTTCTTGAATGGTTTCTGAAACTTCGATAAAGAGATTAAGCGCTTGAGTGTGTTTTATTAGCCAAATTGTTGCGAAGAAAAAGTCGTCGCAATAATTCTTGCCTGAAAAATGTGCGTAATATCCAACATCCTTCAGTTCTCTCTTTCCACTCCATGCGTGTTTTTTGAAGCGTTTCCCTACTTCAAAGTATACAGCTAGGAATGCTGGGTACTGGTCGGGCTTTAGTCTCTCATGATAATTTGAAGCGATCTGAATGAACGTCGAATAATCTTTCTTAGCAGCGCCATCCAGATCTTTGTAGATTATTTTTTCCAGTGCCCTAGACAAGATGCTATTCTCCCTGCGTGCAAATTTTTCTTCAGTCCGTTGTGGCAGATTGCCTCATGCTAACGAGAACATCAAGCATTCGGCTGCGTCTTTTCACGTGAGCTACGTTCAGAAACAAGCGGCACGCTATCTTCATGATTATTTTCTGTTTATGGCCAGATTTTAAGGAATTTGTTGTCCTCTGGCATCTGATCAGAAATGTAACAGCTCTCACGAAGCAAGTATCCATTAAGAGTTCCTGCTTTTCGTGGTCCTCTTACCTTGCAGATCCAAATGTTCCGGCCGTTGGGCTTTTTCACATGAACACCCAGTTTCTCAAATTCACGTTGGACGCGTTGCCATCCTTGGTTTTGAGGATCCGCTTCGGCCGACGCTGGTTGCTCAGAGACATAGCGTTGGAAAATGCCCGGCGTGACCACGAAAAAAGCACCTTCCACGGTGTGGACCTTTGCTTTGCTGTCGTTAATAACCAATCGATGACTGCGGACACCGTCGCGCAGCCACCCTAGAAATGCCAGCCCGATGGCATCCTGGGAAGGGGCAGTTGCGGACTGCAAGTTTCCAGTGCTTGATTCAGCCTCAAGCTGGCCCGGATCTTCCAACATATCCACCAAATCGTCGAGGTAGGGGAAATCCTCACCAAAGTGCGCTGCGGTCGGCCGCTCTTCATCCGCAGAAGTCTGCGGCGCATCAGTGCTCGATTCGCTGGGTTCACTGTTTGGTAGGGGATGGTCCATCATCGGTTCAACCGTGCCACGAAAGCACCGTGGCCGAGGTTCATCGGCCCAGATAAGGCTTGGCTGCAGACGAAGAAAGGTAAAGCGATGTTGCCAGTCATCGTCTGTAATGGTCGCGCTCCATACCGCTTTCCCTTCTGGTGTACCGTCCACCAATCCATGTGATTGCAGCTCATCGAACAAGGCGATATTGGAGGAGGGGATGCCATCCACGCCCTGAGCGAGCAGGTAGGCGCGCAGTTTGTCGGTGGCCGTCTTGCTTACCAGCCACAGTTCGTCCTCTGTGAGCCAACCGGCGGCGCCGGGCTGATTGAGCTTGAACTCGTTCTTGACCAGGTGTCGCAAGCCCGTGAGCAGGTGATGCTGCAGCGAGTGTTTGGGTGCCTGCAGGGCCTTGGTGGGATTGGCGCCGATGTTCTGCGCGGTGGAGACCCGGTCCGCTTGCAGCACCAGTTCGCCGAGGGTGCCGGCGTGCTCGTAATGGTTGGCGAGCAGGAAGAGCAGGTGGCCCCACAAGACCGGGTAGTGGCTGAGCCAGTCGAGCTGACGGGACGTCAAAATCTGTGTATAAAGCAGCCCGGCGGCGGCGCCGTGTAGCTTGTAATTCCGGTCGGGGTGGTAGCGGAAACGGTAGGGTTGGTTCAGTGGCCCGTGCCAAGGGCGCCACACCTCACCATTCTGATACTCCACCTGCACGTCAACGGCAATTTTGCCAATGTCATGGAGCAGGGCGCCGTAGGCAATCGCCGCGCTCCAGGCGTCCGCCTGCGCGGCCTGATCTTCCGGTGCGGCGCCGCTGGGTAGCAGGTACGACTGGCGTAACTTCAAGCTGCAGGCCACCAGTTCCAGTCCATGGTCCAGCATGCCGCCCGGATAAGCATGGTGGTGGCTTTCGCTGGCGGGGAGTTGCTGTACATAGACGGCGTAGCGGCGGATCGGATCAAGGTAGAGCTGATTGAACTGAGGTTCCGAAAGCGCCGTGTATTGCCAGATGCGCTCCAGCAGCTTTTTCCGGTGGTCGGCACACAGCAGGGATTCAGCGGGGAGCGGGAGCAAAAAACCCTCGGGCGCTAGGGCGGGTGTGGGCTCTGCGGCATTGCCTTTTTGATGTTTGAACCACCAGCGCTTCATCGCGTTACCTGCTCTGCATTAAGAAGGTCCTTTTCCTTTTCGGATAGGCCTCTTACCCTTGTGCCCCCTTACCGTTGCCGCCGTTACCCTTTAACGCCTTGGTCCTTTTCGCGAATGCGGAAATTCGAAGACTGGTGCATCGGGTTACCTGTGGGACCGGAATGGCCTGTCCTTTTCTCGGGAGGTAGAATGTCCGGCATTATTTGGGGGAAGGTAGCCTGATGACGTTGAGCGATGCCATTTTGATCGTGCTGTTGGCCGACCGGATTCATGATACCGATGCTGCCATTCGATCAGCAGCCAAGCGATGTGCGAAACAGCTGCCACGCAGTCAGCGCGATATGTTGTTCAAGATCGGCAACAGTGCTGCACCTCGTGAACTAGTAGGCCATCTTTGCCAGTTCTTGCCGGACTGATTAGTCACGTAGATATGTGCACATCTTGAGACATGAAAAGTTAGCTGAATAGCGAATTAACGCTCGGCTAGTACTTTTGCTTCAGGTAATATCGCTGCACATGCCCCAATCCTAGGAAAGATTTCACATGTCCAAACTTGCCGAATTCAAAGCGCTGGAAGCTCAACTGGCCGCTCAACTTCAACAACTGGACGCGATGAAAAACGATTCCGGCCTGAAGCAGGAAATCGAGTTCGAACAAAAGCTCAAGGCCTTGCTGGATGAGTACGGCATGAACCTGCGCCAGGTCATCACCATTCTTGACCCGTCCAAAGGCGTGAGCGTGACTACTTCCAGCGCCTCCACTGGCGCTCAGCGCAAGCCGCGTGAAGTTAAACGCTACAAGCACCCGCACAGCGGCGAGATCGTCGAAACCAAGGGCGGCAACCACAAAATCCTCAAGCAGTGGAAGCAGGAGCACGGCTCGGATGTCGTCGAGAGTTGGCTGCAGTAATCGCTTGCTCAATTGCAGCGGCCGATGCTCGCGTTGCAGGTAAAACAAAGGCCCCGGTTGGGGCCTTTCTGTTGAAGGTGAAAAGTCACGCCGTGAGCCGTTCCGCTGCCTCGGTAGCCTGATCTGGCAGCAGCGCCAACAGGTACTCGGACGCCTCTCGCGCCTGACCGCTGGCGCGGAAGATGGCCCGCTTGTCTTCCTTGAGAATTTTCAACCAGTATGCCAAGTATTCCTCATGGCGCAACTCGCCCTGGGTGCCGGTGAGGGCGCAGAGAAACGCTGCGCCCATCTCCGCGACTAACTCCTCGAAGGCGTACGCCGCAGAGCCGAATCCATGCCCGCCAGTGATGCCTTCCCGGTTGAGGCGGGCGTGGTGACCCGACCAGTGCGTCAGCTCGTGTAGGGCGGTCGCGTAGTAGCTGCCGACGTCCACGAATTGGGCTTTGGTAGGTAGTTGGATGAGATCCCGTATTGGTAGATAAAGCGCGTCATCCCCATAGCGGTGTTCGATGCTTGCGCCGCTGGCGATCAGCAGTTGCTCGGCAGGGGCATGATCGATGAACGCTGTCGAATCCATGCTCTGATTCCGTGGCTGCTCTTCGTTGGGTAGTCCCTCGGTCTGCTCAATGTTGAACAGGCAATGCGTCCGTAGCAGTGCGAACTGCACCATCTTGACGTTACCTTGCTCATCACGGACGACCTGACCGTCTTCGTCGTGTGCTTCCTTGCTCATAGGTTTGTACAGCACCGCGAGGGTCGATTGTTCACCCTTGCGCACATGCCCACCGGCTTTCCGCGCCTGGTTGTAGGTGAGCCAGCGATCCTGGCGGTACCCGCGCAGACGCGCTTCGGCCCACAGCAGTGGAATGTTGATGCCGGCGTAGGGTCGCCGGGTGATCGCGTTAATGGGGAAAGGTGCGTCAGCACTTGAGCCCGAAGTGGTCCAGGGTTTGATCCAGGGGATGACCCCTTGGCTCAGGGCACTGACAATCTTGTTGGTGACGTCCAGGTAGATATCGGACATGACGTTCTCCAGTCAAAGAAGGGGAACGCTGCCCGGCCGGGAAGGGTTCCCGGTGGGGTAGTCAGGCAGTAGCGGTGATGCATGGTTAGAGGGCGGCGATATCTACTACGATCTCGCCGGGTAGCCGGATGAGCAGAAAAGCCGGGCCCCTGTGTGGCGTGATGCGAGCCAGCTGAAGCTGCGGCAGGTGAGCAGATACTGAAGTGCCGTTGTGCCGCAAGCGGTCGAGTTGCAGCTCGATGGGGCAGTGTGAAGGACGCGGTGCCGAAGTCAGCACGCTGTTGAGCAGGTCCGCCAAGCGCAGGCCTGACTGTCCAATCGGTTCCTCGCCTGTGGCAGGTTCAATGAACTGCTGCCAAACGCCTGGGCTCAGCACCACCGCATCGGAAAAGCGCTTCATCCTGGACATTGGGACCTCCGCGTAGCTGATCCCGCGACACCTCATGTGAGGTTCGTGCGTGGACCTGCTCAATCTGAACAAGGCACTGAGCAGGGTGCGTCCATCTATTAAACCGCGCTTGGACGTGAGGTCAATCTCCGATCTACACCTCACATGGATGGCTCTATCCAGGGAGTTCCAGCGAAGACTTCCGTCCTTGGACACCTGACAAACGGCGATCTTCAAGCGACTGAAGATGGATGCGAGAGGCGCCCAGAGAGGCCCGGTTAAGGTGCCGCTCTGGGTACGCGTGGAGATCGATTCGGCGTTTAAGATTTGCCTGCCGGATCAACCTCGGCGGCCAGGTACAGGTGGGTGGAGGTGGCCTCTACCACCAACGATCCTGCAGTGCCGCGAAGGCTGGCGAGGACAGGATCATCGATGTCGAAGTACTCGGCAAAATCATCGCCGCCGAATTCTTCGCGGGCGCGATTCCACCAGGTATCGAAGTCGTCGACGTAGGGGTTGCAGCCAGTGGCATAGGCCACGCGTTTGCGGCCGCCACCGTCCGGTTTGCTTTCGCCAATCTCGGACATGAGGTAAACACCGTGGTCCTTGACCAGTATCAATCTGCAACCATTGATACCGGCCTCGGCCAACACGGCGTGAAGTTCAGTGCCTGTGAAACGCAGCATGATGAGATCCTCCAAAGAGTGCGGAGGAACGCCACCCTGTGTGGGAGAGTTCCCAGCACTGGAATGGATGTGAGTAGGGTGCAACGAAGACGCTGGTTCAGCGAACCCAGGGGATTAGAAAGCGTTCATCACCGGGGAGCGGTGACCATGCGAGCTGCCGAACGCGAATCGCATTTTGGGGTAACCATCACATCGTGACGTAGCCTCAAAGGTTATGGCTACCTGGGGTGCTGGAAAACCAGCGATTGCATAATTGGTTTACCAAGCGACCGATGTAGCGTCAATGGCGCTTTTCGGTGGATGCAATGTCCCCTATCCAATGAGCGCCACCGGCGATAACCCGCGTATTCCAAGTGATCAACGGTCATGGAATTTAGCGACGGAGGAGTAAGCTAGAGCTTGGATCCAAATTGGCGGTAGCGGCTTGGCCGCGATCGCAGTGACGGGTATAGGAGGCAACCAAATGTCGACTCCAGCTTCTGCCAGGTCCCGCCGGACCGGTCTCGGCAGGTTTCTCATTCGCACTGCGGCTGGTGCTGGTCGAATGATGCAGCGGCTCGAAACGAAAGTGCTGCACTCCAGCATATTGGCTTCAGTACCTTGCAAGTATCGGCGATTTGGCTTGCAGATTGTCAAATTGCTCCTCGTCCTTGCGGTTGCGTCAGTTGCACTGTTCCTGGCGATCGGCTTGTTGGCTCTCTGGGCCATGGCGGCACTGCCCATTACGGCATCCGGTGATGAGGAACCTGGTGTGCATCAGGTCAGTCACCCTCAACATCAACACAAGTATCCAGAGCTGTATGACGAGTACGGGTCGCTCAAGTAGAGTCTTATTTGAGTTTCTGGACACCTGCCATTAGCTGTGTGGAGCCTCTTCCTGCTTGTGTCTGAGCGGCCTCCGTTCCTCGAGTAAGAAGAGTCTGGATAGCACTTCCCACGTTATACCCCGCCCAACTCATTGCGCCGATAAAGATCATCGGTAGCAAAACAAACATTGCGCCCATGACGTACTCGATCACCTGAGCGGTGACTGTCCCATCCATGAATCCTGCTGTCGGTAACGACAACAGTGCCTGGTCTGTGGCCGACACCTGGTTGTACAGCGTTTCCAGCATGCTCGAGTCGATCCAGCGCGCGAGCTCCCACCAGAACGTCAGCATGTGCAGGGTGAACAGCGCGAATGTGATCGTCATGAGCGCCTTGAGCTGGTACGTGCTAATCAGCAGCACCAGCGGTAGGCTAATGATGGTGCCCATGATCAGAAAGGCCTGGACCATCGGCAAGGCCGCGCGTAGCGCATTCATTGCCGGGAAGTTGCTGAACGAGCCCAGCGCAAGGCCGGTGTTGGTGGCCAGGTTGTTCAGCCCTTGCGTCAACGAGCCGCCCCGGGCACTGCTGCCATAGTCCTGGAACACCTGCCCAGGCGCCATGCTCAATGACTGCTGCCGTGGGCTCACCAGTTCGCGCAGGGTGGCGTCTTCGACCTCCGTAGCGGTGCGCCCGGTCAGCCAGCCCCTGAGTTGCGACAGCAGTGAAGGATTGACCTCGGCTACCAAGCGATCGCGCAGTCCGATCGCGCCGTCGCTCCACCATTGCTTGCAGGTAGGGTAGCCAGCGCCGTTGTCGAGCTGAGGAAGGGAGGTGTCCCGGGTCTCGTCGTACGGCCAATCGACCCTGGGTACTCGCGAGCGATCGGTATCGTAGTAACCCGGTGTGTTGAGCAGGTAGGTCGAGCCAATCCAGGACGCGTCGTAGCTCTGCGATTCATCCAGCTCGGGACGATTGGTAAATAGTCGCGAGCGCGAAAAGCCGTAGCAGTCTCGAGTAAAGTCGGCGACCTCCTGTAGCAGCACCTGGTCGTTGATCCTCGAGCTGTCGATCTCCATGCGCATTGCCCGGATGTCGGGCGCGCAGGGAATCGCCGCAGTCGCTGCCGCGGTGATGCCTTTGCTCATGGCATGCACGAGAAACCACCACACCGGCACGTTTGCTGACTTCTCGCCGATGGTATTAAAGGTTGCGCCCCAGGCCGTGTCGGCAGGCTTGGCCATGGACACCCCACAGCGCTGGCTCGCCGCATCGTCGAAAGTGACGGAGGATAGGTTGAGCGGAAAGAACGGCATGCAGCCAAACAGAATGACCACGTAGCTCATCCACAGCCGGTTCTCGACGCGAGGGATCGACAGCAGACCCTTGTTGCCTTCGTCAGCACCCTGTTGGCGGGCCGATAGCCATTCCTGCAGGATGACCGCACCGAATGGGGCGGCGAACAGCCCGGTGTCCACCAGCGTATTCCAGATGCCGTTGTTGATGATCCAGGCCAGCAGCGACAGGTAGTACTCAAGGTAGCTGTTGGTGCTCATGTTCATGGCCGCACCTCACACGCGAGATAGTTCGACCAGGATGATCGAGCTGAAGCCGATCAATCCCAGGCGCTTTAGTCTTTTCTGGTCCACAGGCGCTGACCGTATGCGCAACGCTGCGGTCCACCCGGCGATGATCAGTGTGTACAGCAGGGCGCGCCACCATACGAAGTAGGTGGCAGCCGTCCCCGCCGGATTGAGCCAATCCAGTTGGGTGGCGGGCAGTTGCAGCGCCATCCAGGCAATCAGCAACATGACCAGCATGAAGCCGAGAATCAGCAGCACGTGGACGATCAGGGATCTCATAGACAACGTGATCATGGCGTACTCCTTTCCTGTTCAGCCCGGCGCACTCGGTCCGGCACCGGGTCGCGCTGATCGATGCTGCGCGAGGCGTCGGCACCGCCGGCGTGGCGATCAAGAACCAGGCTGGCGGTATTGGTGGCCAGCGACTGGCGTACCTGTAGCTCGGTTTGCAGCAGGCGGATCTCCCGTTCCAGGGTTTCGACGTTGCTGTTGAGGGCTGTGGTGGCGGGCTGCGCCGATGCCACGTTCGGCTCATGGCTGCCGGCGAACAGCGTGCGTTGCAGCAGCATCGCCTTGTAGATCACGCTGGACAGTGCGGTCTCACTGGCCAGACGCCGGGACAGCAGGTTCTGATCAGGGTCATCGCGCAGCCCCTCAATGACGCCGCGCGAGACCTGCAGCAAGGGGCTGGAGACCTTGCTGAGGTTCTCTGGGGTAGGCTGGTCGGCGTCCGAGACCATGCGCTGCAGGCCTTCCAGGTGTTCCGTGTAGGTTTCTTGGATCAGCGGCGACAGGCCTGTACCTGCGGTTACACGCAGCGTCTCGCAGTCATCGCAGGTTTCCACCTCGGTTTCACCGAGCACTCGTGTCGCCCATTCCGAGGCCTCTTCGGGGCTCGACCAGGCTTGACAGATAGCGCCATTCTGGCAAGCCGACCCGACGGCCGAGGTGTCCTCGACGGCCCGGTTGTGCAGCAGGTTGTAGCCGGCCTTGACCACATCCGAAGTCACCCGGATGGGTTGCTGTCCGTTACCACCGGCTTTCTGCCCACCGACCCAACTGACGCCGTTGTTGCCGTTGTTCGACTCGGTATCCTTCACCGCCATGACGGCATCGCCGCCGGACTGCTCGAGGTTGTGCTGCATTTCCTGATTCTGAGCCAGCGCGCCCCAGCCAGCTTGATCGACTTTGTCGGCCATTTTCGCCGCCATCGCCTGGCAGGTGAGCTTGGAACGATCAAAGTCGATGCGCCCCTGCAGCACGCCATTGCTCAGCAGCTCATACAGCCCGGGATTGGCGCGCTGGATGATCATCGCCGGCAACGACATTACTGCCTGCGTGGCGCTCTGGATGACGTTGCCCATGATCTGCTGAAAGCCCTGGGTGGCGCCGTTGAGCTGGTTCTGCAGGGTGTTCGAGAGGTTCATGTTTCCGCACATCATGTTGGCGCGCCATGACATACCGACGCCAAGGCCATTGGGACGGTAAAGCGAGGAGGGCGCTCCCGCCGCCGAACCACCGCCTATGGTGTACATCACGCGGTCGTCCAGGACCGGGGCCTGGTCACCGAGGTGGTAGCCGTTCTCTGCGGCTAAGCTCGCGGCGCACACGAGGAAGCACACCAACCCGAGCGCGAGGTTTTTCATCATTGGCCTCCATCAAAGTCGATGCTGAACAGAAACGTCTGGCCCATACGCTGGCAGCAGCGGTAGGGCCGCCACAGCGACCAGGCATAGGCACCGTCGGAGCTCTGGATCGTTGGGGTGGGGAAGATGGCGCAGGTGTTCTGGATGACCGGGACCAGCAACTGCCAGCGGTGATTGTTGACGTTGTTCTCCAACACCGGCCGCGGCGGCCAATAGCCAGGAGCCGGCATCGGCTGCAGCGGTAGATAGACATGCGGCTGGCCGACGCGGGTGATGAAGTCGCTGGCGCGCTGGGCCATCACGGCAGCCGCCTTGAAGTCATCTGGCTGCACCAGAAAACCGTGGCGCGGATACACGCTGCCCCACATGTCCCCGAGAGCCTGGTTGCCGATCTCGCGCATCCCCGGGACCATTGCCTGTGGGTAGGCGGACTCGGGGATCGCCTGGCGCCACGCCAGCGGGTCGAGCGTGCTGAGGTAGTAGGGCGCAAACGGCACGGCTCCGCTTGGGCACGCATAACCGAATGCATGCGCGAGAGCTGTGAGGGCTGCCCCGCCGGGATGGCCAATGCCGTCGACATTTTTGAAGCGGGGCAGGTTGTCGCGCTGCGGCGAGGGCGTAATCAGGTTGCCACCCCCTTGTGACGCCAGCGTCGGCGTCGACAGCGCCGACATCTCGCTCCAGGGATTGGCGCCGGTGTCGGCATAGCTCGATACCACCAGCTCGGGAATGAAGTGACGGATCTTCGGTGAGGTCCGCACCGTGCAGCCGAACGGTGTGCACAGCAGCCAGTAGCAGATTCCTACGACCCGATACTCCAGACACTGCAGCGAAGTGACGGAGGCTATGAGGGTTGGCGTAGTCAATGCCAGACACTGCTCGGCGGCCACCAGCAGAGCAGCCGCGGTGAAGGCACTGCCACGGCGAGCCTTTCTGGGTTTCGGCGCTTTGCTTCGGGTGAAGGCGGTGAGGTTCATGGGCAACGCTCGGCAGGTGGCAGCGGTGTGCATCCGTGCGCCAAGTTTCAGCATCCCGGATCCGGTGCTGGAGGAGGGCGGACAAACCGAGTCCGGGGTGATCGGTTTCGTCGGGCGCTCGATTTAGCGGCGCGAGATGAGGAAACTGCCAGGGGGGGTACAAATGTGCTCTTTCCGATTTTTACTAAGCAGAAGGGCTCGGATAGCCCTGACGGTGTCGTTCACGAGATGCCGCGCAGGCGATCAATCTCCGCCGCGACCTGCAGGGCGGCTTCCAGCTCGGACTGCTGGTGCTCTTCCATCAATCGCCAGCGCTGAGCTTTTTCCTCGGGCTCGGTCATGGCCAGGGCGAGGTAGAGGCTCGGCGGCACTGCGCGGAACAGCGTTTCCAGGTTCTTCGACAGGACCACGCCCTCGGTGTATTTGCCCGAGGCCTTACTCGCGGAGAGCAGCAAGGCTTTCTGTGCCGGCGTGAGCTTCTTGAAGCGAGCAATTTCCTCGATTTCCGCTGGCGGCATGTTCAAGCAGATCCACCACTCAATCATGTTGAGCATGGTCTGCGCCGCGTCGGGCAAGTCGGCCATGTTCTGCGTTGCCAGCCAGAACCAGGCGCCGAGCTTGCGCCACATCTTCGTGCCCTTGACCACAAAGGGGGCCAGCAGCGGATTCTTGGTGATGATGTGGCCTTCGTCGGTAACCATGATGATCGGTCGCCCCAGGTACTGATCGCGCTCGGCGATGTTGTTCACCGTGTTCATCAGGCTGATGTAGCTGATCGACATCTGCGCCTCGTAACCCTCACGGGCGTACGTGGCGAGGTCGACGATCGTCACGTCGCTCTCCGGCCAGGGTGTGCCGGGCCGGTCGAACAAGGCACCTTCGAAACCTTGGCAGAACAGGTCGATGGACTCGGCCATCTCCTGCGCGCGCTCGCGGCGTTTGTCGGGCAGATGGGTGTCGCTGGCGACCTTACGCAGGGCATCGCGGACATGCCGGGTCAGCACCTGTTGCTCAGTCGCCGCGCAGTGTCGGGCGGCATCGAGGATGCATTCGCGGACCAGACTGCGGTCTGCTCGGGTCAGGCGCGCTTCTTCCTTGGCTTCGCCGCCGGTGATCATCAGCCGCGCGGTGATCTCCAGCTCGCCCAGCACATCGCGCTGCTCGTCACTGTCCGGCGCGGCCTCATCCAGGTCTTCGGTCGACAAGCTGGCGACTTGGTCCGGATGTTCGATCAGGCGCCGGGCATGTGCGAACGGCGCCAGGCTCACATCACTGCCTGGTTTGAGCTGAACCTTGTTGACGGTTAACCCGAGGGTGGCGAAATAGTCGCCCTGCAGGCCAAAGGAGTTTCCGGCTTCGACGATGAACAGCCGCGGCCGGTAAACGGCCATGACTTGCATCAGGATTGAAACCAGAGTGGCCGACTTGCCGGCACCGGTCGGGCCAAACAGCAGCAGGTGACCATTCATTGAGCGATCGAAGCGTGATAGCGGGTCGAATGACAGCGGCGCACCGCCACGGTTGAAAAAAGTGATGCCCGGGTTGCCGGTGCCGATGCTACGTCCCCAGAGGGGCAGCAGGTTGGCGACGTGCTGAGCAAACAGCAGACGGGTGTACCAGTTGCGTGTGTCCCGCGCCGGGTTGTAGACCATCGGCAACCAGCGCAGATAGCTGTTGCACGCGGCCACTTCATCGCCCTCGCGCACCGGCTGCAGGCCGGCGCCGAGCAGGACGTTGGCAGCCTGGACCGAGCGCTGGCGCAACTGCTGTTCATCGGCGCCGCGCAAGTACAGCGCCAACGTGCCGCGGTACAGCTTGTGCTGACGACCAATCAGCGCGCGGGCTTCTTCCACGTCCTGACGGGTTTGGGTCGAAGCGAGGTTCTCGCCGATGGCTTTTCGCGCCAGGCGGTTGAGCTGCTCCTCGAGCACATCCTGGGGCGTGATCACCAAAGTCAGGCTCATGACCGCCTGTTCGGGCAATTGATCGAACAAGGCGTTCAAGGCCTCGCCCTTTCGCGTTTCGCCGGTCAGCTGGCCGATATGCGGTGGCCTGCGCAGCTTGTCGACCACCATCACGGCGTGGGGCTGCTGATCGAAGTACCACAGACCCTGCTCGCTGTCGGAGCGCGGCTCTTGGAAGAACAGCCGCTCGGCGAAATCGTGGTCGAACGGCAGCGGCAGCTCCTCGCCGTCATCCCCTTCCGGATAAAGCACACGCCGATAGAACGCGGCGGGGGATTCGTCGGTGAGGGCAGGAGCGGGGTTGAACCAACGCAGCAACCAGGCGTAGAAGTCGCGCCCGGCCAGTCGCCGAGGGCTGACCCCGCAGGCCTGCAATGAGGCCACCAAGCGATCGCAGGTCCGGCTCAACAGCTGGACTGGGTTCTGCCCATCCTCGTCGGCCTGGTCGCCGAGCCAGCGGTAGACCACCATGCGAATCCGCCGATTGCTGCCGCGCCACGGCAGGTGAGACACCACATGGTCGTCGAACAACCCGCCCGGCTTGCCGACGGCGTCGAGGTGGCGTTGCATCGACGTGAGGAAGGCCTCCGTGAACGGCGTACCTCGCGCGCGCGGCGCGATATAGCGATTCAGGCGTTCAAGGTACGGGGCGAAGTCACTGTCGTCCTGGCAGAAGAACTGCACCACCCAGGGCGCCTGGTCGAACTCGTCGAAGCTGTCCTGCAGCGCATCTTCCAGGGCGTCGCGTGCGGCCATCAGCCATTCGGGCTCGCGACCCTCCGTGCCGATCGGTTGCAGCTCGAATACGGCACCCACGGAACGGTTGTCATCGAGCATAAAGCACTGCTCATCTTCGAGGTATTCGACCCAGGGCAGGTAGTCGGCGAAGCTGGGGTTGTGCGCGTACTGGGCGGCTTCGTCGGCCAGGGTGGCGCGCCGGCGCTGTGCCGCGCGCCAGGGCTTCCAGCGGGACGGATCGCGACTGGCGTCATCAGCCATCACAGATCGTCCAGGCGCTCGCCGGGCAGCGCGTACTGGACCTTCTCGTACAACGGGAACACGGTCGAGTAGCCAGGCACCGGCGTTTGTTGGGTACCAGCCAGATGCGGGTAAACGTACATGACCAGGTCTGGATTGGGCAGGCGTGGGAACTGGGCACGGATCTCGTTGGCGGCGGTGCGCGTGTAGGCGCTCTGGGCGTTGATCAGGCGCTCGGGATCCAGCACCGGGCGACGCAGTTCGCCACGCGCCTCCTGTAGCTGTTGCTGGCTGCCCACCGAGCCACTGCCGTTCCAAATGTCCAACATGGTGTGATCGCCGTGGGGCAGCATTTCCTCCTTGCTGGTGGAGCAGCCGGCCAGATGCAGGCCGAGCAGCAAGCTAATCCAGATCCAGTACCGAGACGGATGGGCTTTCATGGTTCACTCTCCGGCCTTTGGGTTCGTAGTCGATGCTGATTTCGTGGTCCAGGTGCAGGGCCACTTTGGCCCCAGGCGGTACGTAGATCGCGGCGAAGGCTTCGCCGTAGAGCTTGTTGACCCATTCACGGATATCGCCAATGCCACCGCTGATCACCGAGTTCACCGCGCTGTTACCGCTGTTCTGGGACAGGCCCAGACTGCCGCTGGCCGAATTGATGAACGAGGTGTTGGTATGCTCGCTGCCCAAGGCCGCGGCGAAGCCGGCGCCGGCCGCAGTGATCAAGCTCTGGCTGCCCAGGTACTGCTGGGCGTTGGAGCGGCGTTCGCCGGAAATGCAGGGGATGCCGTAAGGGTCGGAGATGTAGCCCAGGCCGCCGCGGATCTTCTCGGTGTCCGAGGTCTGCGTACTGCTGCGATTACGGCTGACGACCTTCTGCGGCTGCGGCACCGTGCGGACAGTACCGTCGCTGAAGACGAAAGTGATCGACTCGACCTGGCCGCGCACGCAGGACAACGTCCAGTCACCGGCGGCGGTGCCGCTCATGACCGCGCCGACTACGTCCGGCAGGTCAATGCCGTTGGCGGTGAGGTTGTCCGGTCCCACCAGCACTTTGAACGGATAGGGATCGTTCACCGTGCCGTCCACCGGCACCCGGCCAATCAGGGCGGTCATCGCGATCGAGCCCATCAGCGTCGAATTCTCGGGGATGGTATAGACGGGGCGGGCACCTTCGGTACGGTCCTGGGCGCTCTCCAGGTCACGTTCGCCTTTGGCGACGGCACGCAAGCGGTCCTGGCCACGGTCGATTGCATTGTCGTCCAGACCCCGCAGATCCTTGAACTTTGAGGTCAACGACGACAGCGGTCCGTCGGCTTTGCCGGTATCCACTTGCCCGGCGCGTGCATTCGACGGTTCGATCCACTGCACCGCATCTGCCGGCGGTTGAGCTCCTGCGAATTGCTGCTCGTCGCCCGGTTCAAGACCGAAGCCTGCGGGAACATCTGACTTCGCGGCTGGCTTGCCCGTGAGCTGATCCTTGAGCCTGGAGAGCAGCCCCTGGGTCTCGCGGTGTTGCTGCTCAGCTCTCTGCCGAGCATCGTTGGCCTGCTGGCGCTGCTCAGTGACTTGTTGGGTGACGCTGCTCAGCGTGCTCTGGATGCGTGTGTCGATGTTGCCTTCGCGGGTACGCAGCCGGTTGTTCTCGGTTTGCAGGGCATCGTTGCCTTTCTTCAGCGTCTGCATCTCACTGCGCATCGCCTTGACCTGGCCGATCAACGTGGCCACGGTGTCGCGCGGAGTGTCGCCGGCGATGCCCAAGGCTTTGGCCTGTTCCGCGCTGAGTGAGGCGTTTTCCGGATCGTGAGTGGGCTGGCCATCTGGAACGGCCATCCAGGACTTGATGATGATCAGCACGATGCCCAGTAGGACTACGGGCACCAACCATTTCAGCAGGCCGTTAGCTTTCATGATCTACAGCCTCCGGTTTTGGCGGAGGCAACAGCAGCGCATGCTTCAAGTCACCGCCACGGGTGACGAGATACGCCACGGTAGTGTCTTCAGGCGTCCCGGCGAGACCGAGGTCGGCGTGCTGGAATGTCGCGGCGTACAGCGTGGCCTGCAGGTGTCGCGGGTCCAGCGCCACCTTGCCAGGACCGCGATTCACGATCTTCACCGCGGTCACCCAGTAGTCGCCCAGCCGCCAGGCCGCGAGGGCCTTGATCGAAACCCGTTCGGTGGGCAGCAAGGTGCTGAACGCGGTGGAGTCGCTCAGCGGCACCCGCCGCACACCGGGTAGCGGTGCCACGGTACGCAGGGGCGCATAAAGGTTCTGCGCCGCATAGCGGGTGAGCACCACCGGTACCGGGGTCTCTGCAAGTGACGTGTCCTTCGCAGCTTCCACGTCCGGTGCCTGAGCCTGGGCCACGATCTTGACCGGTTCCAGTGCCTCGCTGCCCTCGAGCGCCTCGATGTCGATCAGGATGATGTCGCCTGATTTCACCGACTGCAGTTGCAACCGGGTAGGGGGAAGGGTGTCAGCGGCGCGCAGATACACCGTACCGCCGACGGACTGCACACGCAGCTTTCCGGCGATCGCATTGGGCAGGCCGACGCGCACATCCTCATCCAGCATCAGGACGCGCTCCTGGCCCACCGTAAGTGGAACGGCCAGCGGCAGGCGATCCCAGTATTTGACCTCGACCGCACCGACTGCAGAACACCAGCCTGCGGCTATCGCCAGCATCATGATCAAGACACGCATCATCCTGCACCTCCAGGTAGCGTCAGCTTTTGCGGTGTGCCTTCGTAGCAGTCCAGGGCCAGGCCCCACTTGTTGTGCTCGGGGTCGACGTCGAAGCGCACCACACGCAGGGGATAGCGCACGACCACACGCTTCACCGGCTCGGCGGCGTAGTACTCGTCGGCATTGAGGTCAAGCTTGACCAGCCAGCTGTGCTTATCCAACTGCTTCACTCGCAGGTCGGGGTCGTCGCTGTAGCCGCGGCCCAGCACCTCGTATACGCCGCGCACCCGACCGCGCAGTTCGCCTGCAGCCTTGCGGTACTCGAAGTCACCGTCGAAGAAAGTCTTGCACGCCGGGGTAAGGTAGGGTTGCAGGGCAAAGATGGCGCGGTGATAGTCGACTTCGCCGTCGGTGGGCCAGCGGTTGAGCTGGCCGAAGATGTACAGCGCGAAGGCATAGATGTTTTCCGGGGGTACATCCCACCATTTGCGTGTGCTGCCGGAGCGCAGGTCGGGCGGCACGTGAATGGTCAGCTCGGAGGGCGAGGACTGCCAGCCGTACCACAGCCCGCAGCACAGCAGTGCCAGGATCGAAACGGCCAGACGCAGGCTGAAGATATGCGCCTGCTGCGCATCCACCTTGTTGCGGAAGCGGCTCATGGCGTCGACCTCGCATGTCGACGCGTGCGGCGCACTGTCCAAGGCCCCGAGTGCAGGATCAAGTGATGAGTGCCGACACCCCAGTGCACTGCCAGGTGCCACTGTAGGCGTCGGTATAGCCAGGTTTCGGGGCGGGCGCGTTTGAGCCTTCGCATCAACTTGCCGCCGCCCAGCAACACCAGCGCCATGCAGATGAACATGCAAGTGGGGAGGGTGGCGATGGAGGCGGTGGCCACCGCCAGCGGTGCACCGAGAATTGCACCCAGCCCGGCACCGACAACTAGGGCGACCCACATCTCGTCGTTGGTGAGCCCACGGAGAACGGCCGGGTCACGATTGAGGCGCTCCGGGAGGAAGGTCAGAGTGCCGTCAGGCAGGGTGGCAGGGACGTCGGACATGGTGACCTCACAGGATCGTCGCGGCTTTGGTGAGGAACCACAGGATCACCACCACCAGCAGCGCGCCAACGCCGACCACCGCGCCGAGATCCTTCCAGGTCTTACGCTGGTTCTGCACGTCGGCGTAGACGGTGAGCGAATGCCAGGCCACGCCGAGGAAGGCGAGGGTGGCAATCAACAGACCGAGCAGGATGCCGCCGTCGTAGGCGTAGTTCTTGATGGTGTCGATCAGCCCCGAGCCTTCGCCACGAGACGGTGCTTCCATGGTCGGTAGGTCAGCCCAGGCGAACGTCGAGCTCAGCAGCGCCAGGCCACAGAACAGTACTTGCGTAGAGGATCCCCGCAACAAGGCGAGCGGGCGATGGCAACGAGGGGAGAGATTCATAGCAAGATCTCCTGATTACGACAGCATGAAAAACATCAACACGATCAGGGCGAGGGCCAGGCGCAGCGTGCTGCCGCCGAGCGCACCGAAATTGAGGTTGCCGGCCGCCCAACCGCGATAGCCGGTCCACAGGGCCCAGGTGCACCAGAGCAAGGCGAGCACCAGCACTGATGAGCGCCACAGCACTGAGCTGAGCTGCGGGGTGAACCCGGCCACGACCGAGAACGCGTTGAGTTGGGCGTCAGTCATGCTCATCGGATGCCTTCGCGAGGGGCGCTTCAGTGCGGTAATCACCGGTCAGATCGACCAAGTCAGCCGGCTGCGAGCGGGAGGGCGAAAGGTATTTGTGGATGCCTTGACGCATACGCTCGAGGTCCGCAGCGAACCTTGCATAATCAAAGCGGTAGCGAGCTCCTGCGGCGTCGATTGAGCTGCTACTTGCGCGGTGGGCCAACTGTTCGATGTAGAAAATCTGCCGCTCCACCAGTTTCAGGTCCGAGCGCTCGCGAATGTCAGCAGCAGCGGAAAGCGATACTAGGTAGGCAAGCAGCAGCAGGTAGGAAAAAATAGTCATGGCGAAATCCAGCGAGGAGTCTTTCTTTCACCTTAATGGCACAATCTGGCTTTGGCATGAGTTAAAAGGATGTGCAGATAATCGCTTATGTACGAGAGACTCTGATCTGCATTTTTTATGGTATCGATCTCAAAATTTGTTAGAAAAGATCGATTCAAAGATCGGTCTAGCTCCTGATTTGTTTCAAGCGAGTGCGCAGCATCAATAATTCAATATTTGGCGAATTCAGGGTAGGAGAAAAGCTGGCCGCTTCTCGCTTTTTCAATCCAGTGTAGAGAGGTGTCAAGGGTGTGTTTTCTAATAATGGTCTCAGCGAGATCCTTGTGGCCTAGGGCAAATAGAGAAATAAGGATGTTGGAGGCTGCGTTTGTTTTGTTGTGTATATGCATAAAGCTATCTCTAACTGCGGCAGGTCCACATTTGAATTCATGAGCTATTTCTTTGGATGCTAGCTCATATGCTGTGTCGTAGTACTCCGTGTATGTTTTATCGCGTGCGAAATAATATAGCGCATGTAGTCCTGCCAGAAAGTCGGGGGTCATTAGTTTTTCAAATTTGCTCCAGGTGGCCTGTTGTGATTCGGCTTGTTTTTTTATGTCATCAATAATGGATTCTTTTCTTTCCCAGTAGTCGATGCCGAGGCTTGGTTTTGATTCTTCTTCAGTATCACTATTTTGACTTGTCCAGTTTTCAAAGAAACTTAAGATTTGGTCTTCGGAAATTCCTTTGATTGGTAGTGGTGCGCCGATCAGGTATGATAAGAAGTAGTGATTTTTAATTTTATCAATGGCTTTTGTAAGGTCTCGGCTTCCGAGGTTGTATGTCTTCATCAGTTCTTTTTTTGTAACGGTGAACTGAGGGTGAGACCACTCGGACTTTGGAGGTAGAGCACGAGCTAACTCATAAATTTTTGGGCGAGACAGTTTGCTTGTAAAGGTCCCTTGTTGGTACTCCTGTTTAAGCCAGAGGTTGAGAGAGTGAAGGGTGTCGAGGTTTTTTTCTAGCTCGCCAAATTTATTTTTTAGAAGGAAGAAATTTATTAGCGCAATTTCAGTTAGGTGCTTTTGGCTTTCGTTGCTCACAGGGTAGCGGAATGTTTGGCCTGTGGCATCTACCGCTGCGATGTCAGATATTGTTGAGTTGATCGATTTGTTGACTTCGATATAGCGCTCGTCAAGAAGCTCCGATTGAGATTTAAAGAAGTTCCAAATATTTCCAATGTCGTGAGATCCTGATAGGTCGAAAACGAAAGGCTGGCTTTGGATTTCAGCTATGTCAGCCAACTCTTGGATTGCACCCTTAAGTCTAAGTTCGACGGAGTGGCGCATGTTGAAACAAACTGGGTATACAAGGTCGTCCACTGGTAAATCTAACCCGCGGCCCGCCAGGACTTGCTCAATCAAAATATTAGCGGCAGCAGAGAAGCCTTTGGAATACTCTATATATCCAGGGTTGCCATTATTTCCGACGCAGGCATTTGCCCAAGAGGGGTCCGCGCCGCTAAAAGTAGCGTTATTAGATGTTGTCATTGTTAATGCTCTATCAGTTGATGGAGGCGAGTTGCGGGTGTGGCGCATGCTCATTTGTCTAACTAAGGTGGTTAGTGTGTAGTGGCGGAATTTTGTTGTCGATGACGTCTGCATACATTGTTTGTGTTTCGCCAGTTTGGTTGCATGAAAACTGGCGGGTACCAATGTTGCGTCATGCGCGCTCTGTAATCGCAGCGAGTTGTAAAGCAAATTCGTAAATTTCGCTGGTTACGGACTTCAAGTGGTGGTTGGTGTCGTAGGCTATCCAGTTTGTAGAACTGCCGACAATTTTCCCAAGGCTGCATTGCATGATCTTGTTGTCGCCCCAGCTGAATTCGGGTTGACGGTAGTGAATTGAGTTAACAATTATCTTTGAGAGTTTCTGGCTTTGGGCATAGCCATCCTCACCTTTTACGGAGTGGCCGCGAGCAACGAAGTAAGCATTGTTTACCGTGTATCTTATCTTGACGTTCATGTTTGGGGCGATGTTGTCTGAAGCCCTTGGGTTTCTTACGCCGTAATCGCCGAAGTAAAGTTTTGCAGTGGGGTTCGCAGAAAGAAAGCCTTTCCAAGCAATCATTTCTTTTCGTTGCACCAAGCCAGTCGAGTCGCGGTCCTTTACGGCTTTCTCAATAGAGTCAGGGATGGAGCTCCCGCTCATGATTATGTCCTGGAATCCCAAAGTCTTCATCTGGCCATACGCAGTCTCAAGGAGCTCCATGACTTCCTGAATAGAAAATTTGGTAACATCGCCCATGTCAATAAGGACGGGTGTGGTTGATTCGATCAGTCCAGTACTGGCAATCATGTCCTCAATAACTTCTGCTAAGTGGTCTGGGTCTCCAAGATCTTCGATGGCCAAGCTGTCCAAACGAATACAAAAGAATGAACGATCAGGCAAAGTCATGGAGGTAATCGTTTCTCGATATTCGACTACCTCCCATCGGTCATAGCCGATTATAGGACAAACCAATACACCCAATTCGTTCAGTCGATTGCAGATGAAGCTCAGTACCTGCTCCCCACCCTCCGTTGTGAAATCAAGAGGCCATTGAGAAACGTCAACAATTACGTGCTTGCCTCTGAATATCTGCGCAATTTTATGCGCACGTTCATCAAGGTATTTTTCGAAAGGGGTATCGCTCCTCTTTCTGGCCGTCTCGAGAGCTTTTCCGTCTAGCTTTGTTATCTCGAAAATTGGTGTGCAGCGAGCCAGCGATGCTTTATCCAGCTTGCTCAGAAATGTTAAGGCTTCCAGCTCACCGGATTTGGCTCGAATGATAGGAAAATACTGGGTGTTCATATTTAACGCCTCATAGATTTTCGAGTTGAGCTCTTACCATTCCTTGGCCGATGAGATCAGTGAATTGGTTGTAATTACCAGCTTCTTTTCTAAGTCGGCCAGCAACTATTGCTGGATGTATGTTGAGTTCCTTTGCCAATGCGTTGATGGTCTCTTTGCTTGGCTTCAAGTACGCATCGGTTCGCTTCCATAATGACCTCGGAATGAATGCGTCACGTGCGATACGATTGGCCTCTGACTCTCTTTTGTCGGTGCTTGCGTGTTCTAAGTCGTCCAGGATTGCTTCGTTTGTGTCGTCAATGTGCTTCCAGATGTGGACTAGTTCATGCACTAGGGTAAACCAGAAGTTGTCAATCCGGTCGTACCTGAGGGTAAGTGCGATTATCGGAGTTCCGTCGATCTCTTTAAGGGCCGCGCCGTCCAGCATAGTGCCCTTTAACTGTGGTTCAATAATCACAGCTATGCCATGATCCTTAAGTAGCGATACTGCCATTTTAGGGCCGTCCTCAAAACGACTGAGGTGCACGATTTGCTTGATTAAAGAATCGCCAATCTTAGCTCTGTCATATGGTGGCAGCTCGCTTTTTATTTCGCGCGTTTTTTGGATTACTCTAGCAAGCCAGGCGTATAAGGCATAAGTTGTGGTGGGCGTAGGCGAGTCTCCGGCAAGTGTGCGGCGAAAAGAGGCCCCGCTTTCTTGTAGTCCCATGTCGGAAATGAAACCTTGGACTATTTCCTCTACAGTCTTCTTAGCCTTGCTGGTTATGTTGTCAATCCAGCCTCTAGCGACCATTTCTTTGATCGGAAATTTTGACCAGTCTACATTTTGTTTTTTATTATTGCCTTCGACTTCGTCAAGACCAATCAATGTGTCAGCGGAGATGCCGAGACCGACAGCAAGAGCTCGTATCATAGGGACTGTAAGTGGGCGCTTCCTAGCCAAGACCTCTGAAACTCGGCTCCTAGTGCCGAAGTAGGGTACTAAATCGGCTTGCTTAAGCCCCTTCTCGGTCATGCGAAACAAAATTGCATCAATAGGGTCTGGAGCCTCGACCGGATATTTTTGCTTCTCGTAATCTTCGATCAGCATCGAAAGTAATTCGAGCCTATCACTCTCCTCAGAGCCTAGTTTTGGAGAGGAAATTATCAGCGAATGCACTTCATTGAAGTATTCGAGGTACTGTTCCTCTGTTTTGATAATTTTCGGGCTCAACGTAATCATATTTTTTTCACTATAGCAGTGATGATTGCAATTCCTTGGGCAAAAGCAACCTTCAACTCTAAAAACTTGCCCGAGTCGCAGACAGAGAACAGAAAAGTATCTTCGGTAGTAGCAAGAGCACTCGGGAACTGCTCCAGCAGTTCCGATGGGATTTTCCAGCTTGCATGGTCGATTTCACTCACCCACACGCCAATCCACTTGCGGATGTGCTCGCTCTCTCCCAGCAGAATGGGTAATTTTTCTCTACCAAGCAATCTCATGATCGTAGCTTTGTTCCCAATTTGGGAACAAGGTATCTGAGCATTGGTTGTACGTCAATGGGGTGTTCCCAAATCGTGAACACCTCGTTTGGTAGCAGGAAGGTGTCGATGCCGAGAACCCGTTCCTGACTCACAGAACTCGCGGTGTTCAGCCCCATTCGGCGGAGATGCCTGTATCTGTGCATCAGGTGCATCCTCAAAGGTATTTTTTGAATGTCGCTGAGGTGAGGGCGACCATACAGCCCAGAAGAGTCGCGCATGGCAGTAACACCCAGTTGGGATTCAGCGAGCATGGTAGGGATAGGTAGATCACCCAAGGGCTGACTATAAGCGGCAAGAGTGTCCGCTTCGCTCGGTGGTACACGAAGCTGCTTTCGCGGCCTGCTCCGAACTTGCGCAGGTCACGGCGCATCAACCCATCGACCGCACCGGTGATTACAGCCAGCAAAAACAGCGGGGTGGCCAGGGTCAAAACGGCTAGCCTCACCACGAAAGTAAAGACCGTGAACAGAGCCGCCAACAGGTAGTCCTGCATCACAACGTAGACCTGCGCGAACTGCCCCTGCATTGACGCTTCTCGACTGAGCAGTTTCAGCTGTGCGTCGGAATGCGCCCATCCAGAGCGCACTACGACCCAGTTGTTGAGGTGTTCGAGGACCTTGGCGGTCGCTTGCGCCGGTTCTTGCACGAGCAGCGAATTCTTGAAGTGATTGCTTAGCCAGCCGAGCTCACTCAGCCACATGGCGTGGCTGTGATGCCAGCCCTGCTCGGGCCAGAACCAGAGCATGCCCACGAACTCCAGCACGATGGAGAAGATCAGCGAAGCGAAGAGCAGGCCGAGTAGCCGCAGACACAGCTCGAGCATGCCGAAGATGAGCCCCGGACTTCGCTGCGGGGGAGTTGGGCTGGCTGGGGTGGTCGACATATAGGCTCCAGAGTATCCGGTTGCACAAGGCGTGCTCATCAGGAGTGCCTGCGCCCTGGTGGAGGCATCTCGGGATCAAAATCGACTGTCGGCGCACCGCCAGCGCTGCTCCACCAACTCCCCGTATTGGCGTTGTAGGACTCGCGCATGCGCGCGGCCAGGGTCTGCAGGTCTGCCGGCATTTGGTCGTCACTGCCGGGTTTGGGCAGTGGCATACGCACTTTCCATAGCTGTCCGCCTTCCTGGAACGAGAACATCTGCCCCTTGGGCAAGGCGATGATGTGCGCCGGCTCGATCAGTGGTACGGCGGCGGTGGTAACCCGGTCCTGCGAGGACGAGGTGAAGTCAGTGTGGGCATCAGGATCGGCGGTGTCCGTCGCGCCGGAGACCAGGGTGCGGGTCTGCACGTTGACCTTGGGCAGTTGGTTGGTCAGCAGTTCTGCGGTGGCGGTCTCCCGTACCCGCAGCATCTGCAGGGTGTTGAAGTTGCCAATGACCTGGCCGGCCTTGGCCCGGTTGCCGATCCGAGCCTCGATGTCGCTCAAGGTCTGGGTGTAGGCAGTGACCTGGATACCGGCGCCGCCACCTTTGTTGATCAGCGGAATGAACTCGTCGCCCATCAGTTCGTTGAATTCGTCGGCGTGCAAGTTGATCGGCACCTTGTCCGCGGCGCTGGAGGAGCCTGGCAGCCCGTGGTCAATGCCGTGCTTGTAGATATGGCCGGCGACGGAGACCAGGTCGGCAAACATCGAGTTGCCGACGGCAGCCGCCACCTCGGCATCGGACAGCGCATCCAGGCCAACATACACGATGCCGCGTTTGCGGATGATCTGCAGCCAATCGAAGATCGGCCGTGGATCCTCCAGGTCGGAGTAGTTGGGGGCGAGCAGTTGCGCGGTCTTGCCGCTCGTGAGTTTTTCCAGCAGCGGCAGCAGCGAAGCCACGATCTTGTCGAAGTAGGTGCGGTCGTAGCGCACCGCCGAGCGCAGGCCGTCCATCACCGGATCGAAGATGCGCTTGGCGGTCAGGTACTGCTCGATGGCGACCACGCGTTTTTCTCGGCCGATCATGTGCCGCGGGATGTTCTTTTCGTTCAGGCGACCTTCGATCAGCACGATTGCTTCCCAGGCCTGCGGATCATGGCGGGCGAAGAAGTGCTGAGCGTACTCGATGAACAGCGCATCGATGTTCACCACATGCCGCTGGATCTGCAGGTAGTCAGGGCGCCGGCCGAGCTCGATCAACGCGCGGGCGATGATGTTGACGAAGCGCCAGGCGAACTCGCGAAACGCCGCCGAGTTGCCTTCGCCGCTCAGTTGGCCGGCGATGCGGGTGGCGACTTCGGAAATGCGGCCGAAGCGGCCGATGGCGTTGTAGCGGGCGGATATCTCCGGCCAGCCCAGGTGGAACACGTAGAACTCGTGCTCACGGCCGGCGCGGCGCGCTTCGACGTATATGCGCTTGAGCAGGTCAGCATCGCCCTTGGGGTCGAAGACGATGACTACTTCCTGGCTCGGCCGGTGGATATCCTGAGTGATGTACACCTCGGCCAGGCGTGTCTTGCCGACTCGCGTGGTGCCTAGCACCAGGGTATGCCCGACGCGCTCGCCCAGCGGCAAGCTGGCTTCCTGCTCCTTTGGCTCGACGCCGTGCAGCAGTGGCGAGCCGCCCACCGGCGGCAGTGGCCGCACCGGGTTGAATGGGCTGTCCCAGGCGGTCAGGCGGGGCAGCAGTGACAGCCAAGGTGGGGCCTTCTCCAGCAAGTGTTCCATCCGCCGCGCCCACTGGTGAGCGGCCGATTGGTTGACATAGCGGGCCAGCGCCGGGTCCTGCGCCTCGAGCAGGCGCTGGGTGTGCAGGCGAGTCCAGCGAAAGCCACGACCCATGAACAGGCGCTTGCCGCTTACCGGAATCTGCCGACTGGTCAGCGAGTAGCGCGGCAGGCGGCGGATATTGCGCCGATAGCGCAGGACGATCCGCGCCTCGTTGAGCCGCTTCAGGCCGAATGCGGTATAGGCCAGGGCCATGCCTGCCCCTACCTCGGGCGACAGGGCTACCGCCCAGGGCGAATGCAGGCACAGGGCGCCGGCGCCGGCGCAGATGCCCACGGTGTACAACTCCACCGCAGGGCGCAGCAATGACTCCATCGCATGTTCGCCCATGAGCCACCCTCACTGTTCCAGGCCGGTGGGCGTGATCAGCACCGGGTAGTGCTGCAGTTCCAGGCGCTCGGCGATGTCGTCGCCACTCACCGGCCAGATGTCCACCCCCGGGGCTGCCGCTTGGATGCGGCGCAACGCCGGGGTGTTGGCCACTTCAACAGCCAGGCCGCTGGCGCCCAACTCCTGCAGCTTCTGTGCATGCTGGGCCAACCATTCCAGAGAGGCGGCGTCGTGCCCGACCAGGAACAGCGGCGTCAACCCGGGCAGCTTCAATGTCCTTGGCGACACGGCACCGGGTGACAGGCGTGTGCTGTGTACGGGCAGGGCCCACGTCAGCGCGCGGGGATCGGGCAACTGGCTGGGGGCCGCGAGCGCGCCAACCGTCCACCAGAGACAAATACACAGCGTTACCCAGCACCGACAGTTCATGGCTGCGGCCCTCTCGGAGACGCCACGACCGCTTGTACACGCTGCCAGTGCTGGCTGAACTTGCGGCGGTAGCGCGCTGCAGGTTTACCGCCGGTAGGGCGGTGATAGCGGCCCGCCGCCATGACCCAGTCACCGCTGTCGGCGTAGTGGGCGCGCAGCAGCTCTGCCGTCACGGCCAGGTTGGCGCGAGGATCGAGAGCCTCGCAGGCGCTGTGGTAGCGGTCCGGGTGGTAGCCGAGATTGGTCTGGCCCAGCCCGACATCGATGCGCTTGGGATCGTGACGGATCAGCGCCTGTTTGAGTGCGGCACACGCCTCATCACGGCGGGCGAAACGCTGCGGCGTACCAGCAACATTCAGGGTCCAAGGCCAAGGCATGAGGTGACCTCGCAGCGGCGTGCCGCTCTCTTGGAGGGCGATGGCGAACAGCACGGAGGCGGGGATGCCGGCGCGTGCGGCAGCCAGTTGATACGCCGGCGGCGGCAGCGCGTCGGCGTGAACGGCCGTGGCGCAGGTCAAGGCCAGCGCCAGGATCAGTCGATGCGCTGCCATTTCCCGTCCACCTGCTGGTAGCGTGTGGGTAAGGGGCGGCTGGCGCCCAGGGCGAACCAGCGGCCACGGTCATGGTTGAGAGTGACCTGGCCACTGCTGACCTGGGCGGGGGTAATGCCCGCGCCCCGAGCCCACCGGCGTAGACGCGTATCGTCACCTTGGCTGCCGACCAGGTACACATCGAGGTGCGCGCCGCCACGAAGCCATTGCTGAGTGTTGGCGACACAGGGCGGGCAGCGTTCCTCCACAAACAGGGCAAAGCGGCCAGCGGGGGTAGGCGCTGGATCGTCGGCCATGCCCTGCACGGGCAGCATGCCCGGGAACAGTCGTGCCCAGGCGGCGGTGTAGGCCTTCTGGTAGGCCAACTCGCGCTCGGCGCGCTTGGCCTCGAGACGGACCTGTAGCTCGGCGTAGCGTTGCCGTTCCTGGTCCGAGTCGGTTTCCACGCCGAGGGTGGTGAGCGGGTCGAGCTGCGGCGACCAGTAGTGGCGGGGCCCAGCCTGCAAGCGCTCGAACTCGGCCCACTCATCCTCCGTCAGCCCCCAGGCCTTGGCCCGAGCCGCGTCGGATGCCTGCCGACCCAGTGGCATCTGTTCGCTGAACTGCGAAGCCGAGTCGATCAGTTTTGGCGCGGTCCACGCCAGTCCTGCGAATAGACAGGCGGGGAGCAGGATGAGCGAAAGGCGGGAGCACCTAGCCATAAGCACCTCGTCACGGCAGGGGCAGTGTGTGGTCGCCCTGTCCGGGGACATGGAACACCACCTGGTTCGTGCGGATCGCGCGCAGCTGCCAGCTGTTCAAGCTGTCGCCAGGCTGTAGCAAGTGCACGGTCGTCAGCGAATGCGCACCTTTGGGCAGGGCTGCCACGAACCTGACGTCACCTCGGGTCTCGATACCCAGCAGGGTAAAGGGCGGGGCCAGAGGCTTGGCCTTGGCTTTTGCACTGGTGAAGGACTTTACCTGTGCGTTGGTGGCCGCGGGCACAGAAGGGAGGGTCGACAGTTTCTCGAGCTTGGCTTCTGCCGTGGCCAGCCGATGTTCCAGTGCCGTCAGATCGCTGCTGCTCGGACCTGGCGGTGCTGCCTGGAGCGTCTTGAGCGAGGTGGCCAGTTCATCCTGCTGCTGACCGAGGGTGACCTGCGCCGCGGTGTGTCGACTTTGCGCCTCGCTCAGCGCGACTACCTGCGGCTGCAGCGTCGTGAGCTTGGAGGACAAAGCATCGATATCGCGGCGCAGGGCTGGCGCTGGATCCGCCGGGGCATTACGGGCCGCGGCTTGAAGTTCGGCCAACTGCTGGTGATGGTTGTACGTTTCGGCGGCGAGCACCGCAGCGCCCAGGCACAGGGCACCGACCACCAAGGCCTGAAAATGGAGGACCTTCATGGCGTGAGCTCCAGGGTCGAAAAGGGGGCAGCGGGCGATGGCACGCGCAGGGCGTAGCACACGGTCCGATCAACTGGATCGATGTCGAGTTGCCAGGCCGGGCCGCCGATGATGGTCAGGGCGTCCAGCAGCGAGATAGGTCCGAGCTGGTGCTGTACCGCGGGCAGAGGGCGACGGAACAAGCGATCCACCGCTGGGCTGTCGGCACACAGCGCGAAGCCCGAGCGGTGCAGCACGTGGCGCAGGGCTTCACCGACGGTGGCATGCAGGGCTGGCGCGATCTGCACGTTGACCAGTTGATACAGCGGTTGGCGCTGCTCCAGCGTGGGCCGGGTGGTGACGAGTGTGTAGCGGTCTTGGCGGACCCAGGCCGGAAGCGGGGTTTTCGGCTGCGGCGATACCGCCGGCAAGGCGGGTGGTGCCGTGGGGGCCGGGGCCGGCGGCGGTGTGCTACAGCCGGCCAGGACGGCCATCACGCCGATAGTGGGAAGTAGGGATGTTTGCATGACTGGGTCTCGACGAATGTTGCCGATACCATGGCGAAGACACGAGGCGAGTCCCCACTGGAAAACCGAATCCGGCGAGCCAGCTTTTCTGTCGGGCATCATAAAAAAGGCGCCCGGGAGGGCGCCTTGGTCATTCTTCGGTGAATAGCGGTAGTTCCCAGAGAGGTGCCGCGTCAGGATCAAAGATCAACAGGCGGATGTCCGCCTGGCCTGCCAGTAGGAGCAGCTTGAGTAACACCGGAGGGACACGGTCAGCGAGCATCCGCGCACTGACCTCGTCGGCGCTGCAGCTGCTGCCGCCGGCTTTAATGTCTGCGACCCAAGGCGTCGAATACAGCTTGCAGCCGACGGCATGGCTGACGTTGAGTTCGAAGCACTCGAAGAAGCTCGCCGGTGAATTGCACCAAGCGCACACCTGCAGGTACTCGAAGTCGTCTGCGGGCAGGTGGGCGCTGCTGATTTCCCAGCTGCGGCTGTAGTGCCCGGTGGCAAAGGACAGTTGTTCGATCAGGTTTTGCGCAGCTTCCACGTTGACGAGGTCGCCGATATGCATCGAGCGTCCGAGCTGACTACCCAGTATCTGGTAGAGCACGGTATTCACCAGGCCGTCGGCCGGGCAGCGCATGCGCAGAAACTCGGGTACGCATACACCATCGGTGATCACCGCGACGTCGTCATCGAACAGGCACGGCTGCAGGTTGATGGCTTCATTGGGCAGCTCGTTCTGAGCCGGGTGCAGCGCGCGGTAGCATGGAGGGCAATCGTCGGCATAGCTGATCTGCAGGACACGCTCGTAGCGCAAGTCTTGGAAACCGCGAAGAAACGGATTGGTATGGGAAGGATGCATGGTGGTTCTCCGAAAGTGCCGAGGCCACCCCGAACGGGCGGTGACCTCATGGGCAACGTGGGCTGTCACATCCAGCCGTACTCGGCCAACGAAAGCGGAGTGCCTTCGCCGACGATGATGTGGTCCAGGACGCGCACCTCGACCAAGGCCAAAGCCTCGGTCAGGCGGGTGGTGAGTACCCGATCGGCGCCGCTCGGTTCAGAGCAGCCGGAGGGGTGGTTGTGGCTGAAGATCACGGCGGCGGCATTGTGTTCGAGTGCCTTGATCACCACCTGGCGTGGATACACGGAGGCACCGTCAATGCTGCCGGTGAAGAGGATGTCGAAGCTCAACACACGGTGGCGCGAGTCGAGGCAGAGCAAGGCAAACACCTCGTGGTGGTAAGGGGCGAGTTGCAGTTTCAAGTAGGCTGCGGCATCGGCGGGGGTTATCAGCACCTCGCCGCGCTGGAAGTGACGTTGGTCCAGCAGCTGCAGGGCCTCGGTGATCAGCGCATCCTCACGGGCGCGTTGGGCCAGTACCGAATCGAGCGGGTCAACCAGGTTCAAGGCGGTGTTCATGGGCAATTCCTCGTGGCAGATGGAGCGCCCCGTGGGGGAGTGCCCCAGGCTGGTTTAAGTGCGTGATCAAAGGCGCGTGAAGCGATGTCGCGTGCCATGCAGCGGGCTTTGGCAGCCCTCGCACGGTTGCATCGAGAAGGCCTCGATACCGGCGCCGGTCTGCGGGTCGAAATCGGCGCTCAGCGGTAGCAGGGTTTGCAGTTGGGCGGGCATGTGGATGATGCGTTGCTCGACTTCAGCCTCGCTGTAGTACAACGACAGCGCGCTGAAATCGTCGTAGGCGACCGCCTGCAGGCAGTCTTCGCAGAGCCAGAAGCTTTCCATGGCGACCTCCGACGTGAATGAACAACAGGCGCTCATAAGAGCGCCTGCTGCGGGCGGTCAACCTGCCTCAAGCAGATTGGCGTGCGGCGGTGGATTTGCGTGCAGCGGGTGGAGTTGGCTGGCCTTGGCCAGTGTCACCGTCCACCTGTTCCGACTCTGCTGATTCAGCAGCCTCAGGGGCGGCGGCGTCGGTGCGCGCTGGCGCACGGTAGCTGAATTGGCCATCGACTTTGATCCACTCGATGAAGATCAGTCGGCCTTTGAGGCTGGCGCCGGGTTGCCCCTTGCGTTCGCCTTTCTCGTACATGAACGGATCGACCCAGAGGTCGCCGATGCGAAACGCGATAAGGACCTTGCGTTCAGCGCGGACGTCTTCCAGGTGTTCACGGATCAGCCGGTCGGCTTCACCGCTGGCGACCTTGCAGTCGAAGCGGGTGTACTCAACGTCGTCCGAGGCACCGTGCAAGGCAGCGATGTCACAGGCCATGAACGCTTGGCCGCGGCGAACCGGGACTTCGCGAACACGGTTCAGGTAACCGATGCCTTGGGTGTGCAGGTTGAAGTAGGTGGTGGGGGCGTTATTGCTTGCAGTCGTCATGATGGAGCTCCTGTTCAGCAGAAACGCGGACATCCACCGGCCCTGGCGGCTGGTGAGTTCCGCAAGGGGAGGTGCAAACACATGATCGGTCGAGAAGGCGCTCATCACCGATGGGACGGTGACCGTGCGAGCTGCCGAGCGCGAGTCGCACTTTGGGTAAGAACCACCCGATATGGGCGTAGCCTTGAAGGTCCTGGCTACCTGGGTGCTGTCAACGACAGCGAGGTGCAGCTCATCTATAAAACGCTGCAAAAGGCCCGTCAACCGTGGTCTGCAGGCGGTCTGGGCGGGCGGAATCGGGTGGCTTTCGGTGGATTGTCGGCGACGAAAAAATAGCCCGACGGTCATCAGGCTAGGAGGAGTTGGACCACCCTTGACCCGGCGATGTGGCACCGGAGTCCGTCGCAGACCTCCACTGCCGATCCATCTGGATCAACCGACCCTTGTCGTGGCCTGGGTCGGAATCAACTGGCACGCATCCGCGTACAAAAGGTGCCCAGTGTTTCGCCGGCGGGCACCGGAGCTGAGCATCGTCGCCGAAGCGGATGACCCCTGAGGCCTGATGCAAGCCGCACGGGTCATCCACCTGGAAGACTTGCAACGCTGAGAAGTCATCCGCAGATGCGCTGAAGTGTGGCTCCGAACTCTAGGAGTCTGACCGAGCTGCCCGGAGCGAATCGGTCTTGGTCGCCAAGCGGCGAGAGGCCAGATCACTACACCAGCGCTATGGTGTGCCGTCAAGTCATGCGTTTTTCGCCCGCTTGGGCTTCGCCACCGGTTTGGTGCCCTTGCATTCGGGGTAGCGGTTGCAAGACCAGAAACTGCCGGTGCGGCCTTTGCGCTGGCGCATGGTGCTGCGGCAAACCGGGCAGAACGGCCCCTTGCTGGGGTGCGGGCGCAGGGTGAGTGTGGCGTTACTGCGCACCAAGCGGGTCAGCCACTCTGCCTGCTTGGCGAGAAAGGCCTCGACGCTCAGCTGGCCCGATTCGATGCGGTCCAGCGCCTGCTCCCACAGCGCGGTCATGACCGGATCGGCCACCTCCGGCGGCACCGCTTCGATCAAGGTATGCGCCGCAGCTGAGGCAGCTAGGCTGCGTTTCTTCTTGGTCAGGTAACCGTGATCGATCAGCCCCTGAATGATAGCCGCGCGAGTGGCCTCGGTACCGAGCCCGCAGCTGTCCTTGAGCTTCTGCTTCAGGCGCGGATCGGCCACCTGGTTGGCGATGGTTTTCATCGCTTTGACCAGCGTGCCCTCGGTGTAGGCCTTGGGCGGCTGCGTGCGCTGTGCGTTGAGCATGGCGTCGATCAGCGCCACCGTCGCGGATTCACGCAATGTGGGCAATCGCTGCGCCTGTTCGGCCGGCTCGGTGCCGTCGGCCTCGTTGATGACTGCCTTCCAGCCGCGGACCAGGATCTGCTTGCCGCGCGCCACCAGTTGATCTGCCTGGCTGTGCAGCAGCGCCTGGGTTTTCAGGTACTCGTGCTCGGGCATGAACTGCGCGAGGTAGCGTGCGCGAATCAGCGTGTACACCGCCCGCTCGCGCTCGGAGAGCTGCGCCAAATCCAGCGTGACGGCGGTGGGAATGATGCCGTGGTGCGCGGTGATCTTGCTGCTGTTCCAGGCGCGTGAGCGGCGGCTGGGGTCAACCTCTTTCAGAACTGCCCCCAACGAGGGTGCAGCGGCGAGGGCGTGGAGCACGCGTGGGACTTCATCGAGCATGCTCTCCGGCAAGTAGCCGCAATCGCTTCTCGGGTAGGTCGTCACCTTGTGGGTCTCGTACAGGGCCTGGGCAGTGGCCAGGGTCTCCTGTGCACCCAGTCCGAGCTTGGCCGAGCAGATCTCCTGCAGCGTGCCCAGGTCGAACGGTAGCGGCGGGCCTTCGCGCACGTGCTCGACTTTGACATTGTCGATCTCGGCGGTGCCGGCTTGAATGAGGCGTCTCAGCGCCTGCTGTGCGGCGGTTTCGTCAATACAGCGTCCAACCGCATCGCTGACCGCGGCCGGGGGCTGCCAGCGCGCTTGAAAGCGGATCCCGTCCTGCTCCATGTGAGCATCGACGGACCAGAATGGCTGTGGCGCAAAGCTGGCGATCGCCCGGTCGCGCTCGACCACCAGGCGCAGGGTGGGCGTCTGCACACGTCCCACCGGCAGCAGGCCATCGAAACCGGCGCGGCGGCCGAGCAGGGTGAACAGCCGGCTCAGGTTGATGCCGACCAGCCAGTCGGCACGGGAGCGAGCGAGGGCGCAGTGGTACAGCGACAACGTCTGCTCTCCCGGGCGCATGGCGCTCAAAGCCCGGCGGATCGACGCTTCATCCAGCGCGGACAGCCACAGGCGCAAAATCGGCCCCTGGTACTGGCAGCGCTCGAGAATCTCCCGGGCGATCATCTCGCCTTCGCGGTCGGCGTCGGTGGCGATGACCACCTCGCTGCAGGTGCGCAGCAGTTGGCTGATCACCTTGAGCTGGCCAGCGACCTTGGGCTTGGCTACCAGTTGCCAGCGGCTGGGGATGATCGGCAAGTCTTCCAGTGACCAGCGCTTGTAATCGCCATAGGTCTCAGGCGGCGCGGTCTCCAGCAGATGACCGACGCACCAGGTGACGGTAATATTCGGCCCTTTCAGGCAGCCATCACCGCGGCGGCTGGCCTGCAGCACCTGGGCGATGTCGCGGGCTTGGGATGGTTTTTCGCAGATGAACAGGCGCATGCGCGGGCCCTCTCGGTGGGTACCGACAGGGTGAGGGTGTTATCGCGGAAGGCCAGGGTAAATCCGAAGGTGCCGCGTTCATATCGGCGGAGGTGCATCACTTGCGTTGCGCGAGATGGCTCGCCAGCGCTTTCAGAGATTCCAGGGCGAATTGCTTATCCGCATCATCGAGCTCCTTGATGATCGAATTAATCTGCACGCCTAAGTCCTGCGGCCGAGGGCTGATCGCGAGCAGCAGTTCATCGGCCGGGCAGCCATACAAGTCGGCCAATTGCAGCAGCTTGGAAACCGAGAGTTCAACGAAGCCTCGTTCCAAGCGCGACACCGCTTCGCCAGAAATCTGCAGATGCTCGCCGACCTGTGTCTGGGTCAAGTGCCGGGCACGGCGATACTTCGCCAACTGGCGACCAATGTGATGTGGACTAGGCTCTTTCACGGGCAATGGGGGCGCTCTTCAATTCGACCTATATGGTCGAACAGCACCCCAAAGATATGAACGACTCAAAAGGTTGACTAACAACCCGATGAGGCGTATCACCGAAAAAAATATGGATGTCTCGACCGTCATCACGGAGGCAACAAACTTGCACGTATCCCACCAGAGTGAGGCAGATGCGTTAGCGATCAAGGCCTACGAGCTATTCATGGCCACCCATCTGGAACCGGACAAGGAGCAGGCTCGGGCCCGGCTAGTCGCCTGGGTTCAGGAGAGTCCGCTGCACTGGCGGGCATTCCTTGCCCTGGACCAGTACTTGGCGGAAGTGAAGCAAATGCTGGAGCATGAGCGGCGCAAGAGCGCCCGGCGAGAGTGAGTCAAGCGGCAGCAGCCGGTGTTGCCCGCTGAGCTGCCTGTACGGCTCCAGTGATATCGCGCTGCGGGCGGCGATTCCACTGAGTACCACGCACTTATCCGGATTTGCGTGACGCTTTCTTGCCTCCCCCCTTGCGCGAATTGCTCGCGTTGTCGCTGGCTTTCTCGCGCATGGTCACCGAGGCCACGCGGTGCGGCAGGATACCGATGCGCCGCGCCTCCACCTTGAACGTCACGCGGGCGTTGTCCTCGCTGTCCTCCCATTCCTCCTTGACCGTGCGCCCCTCGACCAGGACGCGCATGCCTTTCTGGTACAGCGTGGCCCAGTGCTCGGCGTCGCGGTTCCAGAGCTCGACGGGCGCCCAATAGCCACCGCGGTCCTCGTAGCCGCCTTCGCGTGGTACCGGGTTGTCGAAATAGACATTCAGCCGCAGCAGGCGGCGCGGCTCATCCGGGTTGGTGTTGAACTCCTGATACTCAGGAACGCTGCCGATGTTGCCTTCACCAACAAACAAAGTACTCATGCGGGTTACTCCTCGGTGGGGGAACGGGTCAGGGCGAGCTCGGCGGCCTCGAGCTTGCTGGCACCAGTGATGGCCTGGCGATACAACGACTGCAGGCTGCTCATCTGCAGGTTCAGCACCACACGGTTGGTCTCCAGCTGATACAACGCCTGCCGCAGTTCCGGGTGCAGGTGCGGCTGAACCATCGCCTCCTGCCATACCTCCACGCCCATGCGCAGAAAATCCGGGCTGCGCCAGCGCAGGAAATCAGTGCCCGTCGCGCTGTGCTGGACGACCAGGCGCAGGTCCAGCAACGAGAAGGGGGGCTGGGCCATGATCGCCAGCATCACCGCCATCAACTCGGCGACCTGGGTGCGCAGGCGCAGGATCGTCTCGGCGAACTGCTGCAGCTCCCCCTTACCCTTAAAAGGCTTTAAAAGGCCTTTTAGGGAGGCACCCTGTGCGAACTCGCGATAGGCATCGGCTGACAAACGCCGGGCAATGGCTTCCGCCAGGGTCATGCCTCACCCCCGTCGTTCGGGGTGTCGGCTGTGGGCTGCTCTTCGGCTTCCGGCGGATTCGGGCTTTCGATCTCGGCGTGCGCGTTACTGCGGGCGATCGGCGGGGCGAACTGAGAGCGGCGCGTCCCTTCGAGAATGTCCTGCGGCAGGACGCCGAACTTGTCGATGGCTTCGCGGGCGCGGGCGTTGTTGGCGGCCATGTCGTCGCGGCTCACCCCCGCCAGGCGGTAGCGCTGCGCCAGGCCAAACAGGCTGCGCAGCAGATGCGCCCCGCCATCGATCCAGGACTCCATGTCGCCCCGGCCGATCAGCGCTGTGTGGTGGGCGAGCAGTACCCGCCGGACCAGGGTGTCGTAGTCGGTAAGCAGGTAGATCGCCAGAAAGCCCAACTGGCTGCCGATGAACAGCGGCAGGGTGACGGGGTGGATATTGAGGTTGTCGCCGACATCGACTTGCGTGGGCAGGGCCCGTTCCACGCGGCTCATTTGCTGCGTCAGCGTGGCCATGTCGAGCCTGGCCTGCAGTAGCTTTTCCTCCAGCTGCAACATGAACCAGTCCGCGTACGGGTCGCCTTGGCTGCTGGCGTGTTTGAGCAGGTTGGTGACGCTGATGTAACCGGGCATGCCCAGGATCGGATGTACCCCGTCGCGACCGCTACGCCCCTGCCACAGCCGTGCCGCATGGTGGGTGTGCAGAGTGAGGGTGATGCTGCTGCGCAGGGAGCCCAGGTTGAGTTGGTAGTGATCGACCATCGCCAGTACCTCGCCGTCGGAATGACGCCGACGATGGGCCTAACCCTGACTGGCGACGCGAATCATCGCGAAGGTGGTGCGGTCACATTTCCAGAAGGGTGGACGTTGTTGGAATCTATGGCATTGGCATTATATCCACCGAGTTCCAGCCCTATGTCGCCGCAGTGATCCCCCGACAACGTTGTTTCAGTTCCTCCAGGCAGGAGAGGGCGAGTGGCGAGGCGGTGCGCTGACCGCCGCGCTTCGTTCGTTCGCGGGACGGCTCCTCCGACGCTGGCTTGGCTGGGCGTGAAGCAGGGTTTGAGGATTTCTCTTGCTCGGTACGCGCGGCCCAGAGAGTGAACTTGCCCTGGCAAGCGCGCTTGATCAAACCCATTAGATAGGCGACGGGTTTTCGGATCTCTCCGCGGGCGCAGCGCACCGCCGCTTCGTTGATTACCGCTTGTTGCTGTTCCGGCTCGAGCTGACGCATTGCCTGGGAGGCCATGCGCCGCTCGTTCGGGTTCAGCGGTAAATCTTCGGGCCACCGTGCTCGACCAAACTCTACCTGCCCCAGTACCGTACTTTTTTTGCTTTGGTTTTTCTGTACTGTACGGCCAGCGTCGGCATTCCGAACCATAGCCAAATCCGCTGTATTGCCGCAGGGTTCGGGATCTGTTGCGCCAGCCGGAGAATTCCGAACGGGGCCGTGTGCGCCAGGTTCGGAATCCTCTGTCTTTGTTTCAGCGTTCATCAGCGGCAGCGTTTGCTGTTGGACCGGTGGCAGCGAGCCGATCTTGTCCTTGTCGACTTGAGCGACTTGCGGGTCGGCCTGGATCTCGGCGATCACATGCCGCGCCACGTCTCGGACCCCTTTGGTGGCATGAGAGAGGTTCTGCTGCAGCAACGCCGCGTAGCCGCTATCCAGTTCCAACTGCTCGGCCGCGGTCAACGGATCGCCGTGCAGCACGTAGACGCAACCGCGCAGGCAGCCGTTGGCATCGCGTGAGCGTTCCACCAGGCTGAGCCAGCGAGTGGTGCGTAAAACGTTGAGTGCGCGGGCGATGGTTTCGCGCGAAGCCTGGGCGCCGCAGGGACTGGTCGCCAGGTAGGGCTGCAGGTCCTGATAGCGTGGCGTCTTGACCCTACGTTCGGTGATCAGCCAGCGCAGTACCTGCCAGGTGTTGCGCTCCAGTGGCGTCAGCCGCCGATCCAGCAGCAAGGTCTGCGGCAGCGGATTGTTGTCGCCGTAGTAGATCGTCCGCACCGCCGGCTCCTGGGTGGAAACAGCCAGTTTGCCGTTCGCCACATACCACTCATTTCGGCGCCTAAGGGCGTCGTAGCACTGACGCACCACGTCCTGCCAGTCGACCTCGTAAAAGCTCAGCATGGTGTGCCTCCATACAGTTCGATCTGTTGCCAGACCAGGGTCAGGCTGATGTGTTGTTCCTCGGCCAGCATCATCATGGTGTCCAGCGGATCGTTGTCCGGATCCTCCGTGCGCAACTGGCTCCAGCGATTCCACACCGCATGCTCTTGCGCTTCACTGAGCTGGACCGGCCGACCGCGGTGCGTCTCGATCTTCAGCACACGTCGGCGCAGCGCGGTTTCAGAGTGGTCCAGGCCGAAGCAGCGGTACATGATGTTGGAGCTCGCGCCCAACTTGAGAGCACGATTGATCAGCCGCTCGTTCTGTTCGTCGCGTTCGGCCTGAACGATCAGGCGGCGCAATACGGTGATGTCGACCTTCACCTCGACCCAGGCGATCGATGAGTGTGCCAGGTGGGACAAGGTGGTCGGCGGTAGCGACTGCAGCACCTCAATGTCTTCGTCGGCCAGGCCCAAGGCCTTACAGCGCTGCAGACGCCCATGGCGCAGCTCATGCAGCACTTGGTTTAGCATGGCATGGTTCAACAGATTGAAAGTCGTGCTCATGAGGTGGCTCCTCACGTTATCGAGTGGACGACAGCGTCAGTTCGATCAACTGGCGGGCGTGGCGGATCAGCGAGAACAGCTGCTCCAGCTGGGCATCAGGAAGTCGTTCAAGGCCCACCGTCAGGGCTGGACGGTCGGTGAAGGGCAGGTCGTAGACGCCGATCATCAGCTGACCAAACAGTGCAGCCGGCAACTGCTGACGTTCCTTCCAGGTCACGTCGTCCTGCAGGCGCAGCAGTGCCGAGAGCAGCAGCTGGATACCGGTGTGCCGCGAGCTGAGTCGCTCGCCATGCCCCGGTGAAAGCGTGAAGCCCAGTCCGTCCACGAGGGGGCTGACCATGTCGCCGGCGTCTGCGTAAGCGGCAAGGTCGGCGGCCAGGGCGGCGCAGCTCGCGCGCAAGGCGCTGATCTTTTCCAGTGACGCTGCGCCTGATGGCGCCGTGACGATCGGCGTCGGAACCTCCTCGACCTCTTCCAGAAGCTTCTCCGGTAATGGCTCGTCCCCCAACGCCTGGCGTATATCGGGCAGGCGTGGTGCTTGCGGCGCCGAGAGGCCTGCATCAGCTTTTGTCGGCTCGGGACTGGGTACCGCAGTCGGCGCTTCTGGCGGATGCACAGATGAAGGCGAGGGCTTTGCAAGCTCACCCGCTGAAGGGGTCGGAGGGGTATGAGTGCTGTCGGCTAGGGGCAGCGAGGGGCGTTGTTCCTGGTGCAGCTCCAGAGCCAACAGACGAGGTGTCTGCTCCAAGGACACGGACATCCTGGCAATCAATTCATCCTGCAGCTCACTCGAACTCAGTTCCGGCTTTTCACCGTCGAACGCTGACAGAACCTCGAACCACAACAGCGGGAATTGCTCAGGAGCACCTAAGTACCGATTCCAAATCGACTCCGCTCGCCGTCGCAAACTGATGAGGCGCACGATGCCAGATTTGCCCAGGCCCGCGTACAGCATCTGCGGGATGGCTGGGAGCAGATGTTCGAGCGCGTCGAACATGCGGCTGATGTGTGACTGTGAGATGGGATAGCCACCCTCACTCAAGCGCGTCGCGAGCTCGCGTTGGGTGAGGCGAGTGTCCGGGTATTGGAACATGTCCTGGAGCTTTGCCACGGCCAGAGCCCGTTCGATAAACGTCAATTGGCCGTGCAAGTCACTCTCGGCCAGGTGCCCGAGCAAGGCATGTGACTCCGATTGCCACGGACGGAACAGGCAATGGATACGGAAGAAGCGCTCTTCGCGCGTTTCCTGCCACAGTTCACCGAGGATGCTTAGACGCGTGTTACCGCCGTTGCGGATGATGAAGTGCGGCTCATCGGGACGGCGGGTGATCGCAGGTGGCTGATCCAGGCCACGCTCGCGGATTGAGGCCTTGATGTCGTCATAGAGCGGGTTGCGCACCACACGCGGGTTGAGCTCATATGGCCGCAGTTGCTCGAGACTAACCACAATCGGTGTATCGCCAACGGGGGCCACGGCGAGGTCGCGGTCGTGGTTTTGCGGAAAGTGCGCCTGTTGCAACTGACGCGTGATGTCTTCGGAGGTTGGTGGCTTCATCACTCATCCTCCGATCAGACGCGACGGAGCAGTTGCTGCCCAGCGTCAGTCAGCATGCCGGGCGCACGGGCGGCGAGCGCATCGACCTGCTGGGCCCATTGCGGGAATAGCTCGATGGCCAGGCCGCACATGACCTCTGCGGCGCAAGGGCTGCGGCTCCCGGACGGTGGAGTTATTTCCACTCGGTGCACGGGGAGGCCGAGCGAGGCGGCATTGGGATAAGCCACACGGTCGGGGATCACCGTGCTGCAGACGCTGACATGCGGATCGGTCTGAAAAGAGGCCTGTAGGCTCTGCATGATCAAGCGCGTATCGCGGCGGTTGGCATTGACCTGGTTGAGCAGCAGCTTTACCGACGGCAAGTCAACGCCCAGGTAGCGGTAGGGTTCCAACTCTTCGAACAGACCCAGCGTACCCCGGCGCAGCTCTCGTGCGGCGAGCATTTCCGGGGGGACCGGACACAGGGCGCAAGAGGAGGCAAGAATGACCATCTCCACGACCACGCTGCGTGCACCTTGGGTGTCGATGATCAGTACATCGTAATGCTCCTCGAAGGCAGGCAGCAGGTTGCGCAGGCGCAGACGGCCATCGGCCGCGTGCAGCAGCAGGGTGTTGATGTGCCCGGCGCGGTCGTTGGAGACAATCAAATCCAGGTGCTGAATGACAGTGGCAGAGATCACCTGATCAGGCGCCGTGAGCCGCTGCGCGATAAGTTCGTAGCTACCGGCCTCACATGCATCGCTCATGGTGTAATAGCTGGACAGCGTCGGTTGGCTGTCCAGGTCCAGTAGCAGAACGCGAAGGCCGGCATCGGCGAGCACGCCGCCGAGGTTGGCGGCGACGGTAGTCTTGCCCGCGCCGCCCTTGGTCGAGATCAGCGAGAGGACTTCCATGAGTTAGCCCCCCATGGACAGTCGGTCCTGGACCCACTGCTCGATCTCCAGTGAATCCCAGCCGACGGCACGGGTGCCGATACGCCGACATTGCGGAAACTGACCGGCCTTCATCAGGTTGTAGATGTGCGAGCGTTTGAAGCCGGTTTTCTGCTCCACTTCATCGCGGCGCATGATGTGGCGGTCAGCTGCAGGAGGGGTAGGGCTGGTCGGTTGCATGATGTCACTCCTTAGCGCCGGGTGGCGCGTGGTGGGTAGTGACAGTCAGTGAAGGTCTGAAGAGGGCAAAAAACATTGTCAGGCAATGCTGGGCATTGCCTGACAATGCGGCGTTAGCCCCGTTTCGCCTGGGCTATAAGACGGCGGGCGTCGGCAAATCGGCGATCAATGGTACTTTTACTCAACCCATCCACACCGGGAAAGCGCAGCAGAATAGCTTGTACCAATGCTGCCTGGCTGGAATAGATCGATTGCTGCTTACCGTTTTGGTTTTTCCCGAGCGTGGTTTCGAGCATGGCGCCGATCAGCCAGTTGTGCATGGCTTCGGACGTCTCGGATGGGATGCCAAGTGACTCGAGCCGCGTTTTCAGCTTTTCGTTGAGCGTGGAAAGGGCGGCCATCTCACCAGCGGTGATATCGTAGCTTTGCTGCAACTGCTCAAGCGTATTCAGGGCATACTCGAGCTCGGCTTGTTTGGCTAAATGCGCATTCAGACTGACGCATCTCGAGTGATCAGCATTCTGGGGAAACAGAAAGGCGGGTTTCTGATCGGGGCGGCTCCGTATGAACCAGAGCAGGAGGTCGGCGCGCCGAATGGAATAAAAGCCTCGGTGAACGTGCTTCTCGGCAGTAATAGGCTGGCCGAGGTAAGTCGCTGGCAATTCCCCGCTGAAAATGGCGTCATAGAGATACTCGACGTGTTCGTGCAGGCTTGGCCATTGCGGGAAATGCTTTCGCAAGCTGCCCGGCTGGGAAAGGTCTACTTGAAGAATCTCGTCCTCGTGCTCGGAGAGGTCGCACCACAGAATCGCGGCGTCGATGGGGTGGTAGGAGCTTCTTATTGAGATCATGGCACACAGCCTCCTGCTGCGTTCATCCTGGAAGCGCTGGCGGGGGCTGTGATCTGGCCCCTGTCGAGCGAGCCAATTCAAAAAGCAATAGCATCAAGAGATGGTGACCATACGCCAGGGATTTGGTTCTGCGATGGATATCGGTCACGACACGATGTGTCGTGATCAGCGCTTGAGGACTCTTGATGATCTGGGGTCGTAAATTGAAAATCGCTTCGCCTATGCATGCTAGATTCGATTAAACGATCGTCAGCAGGTCTCTAGGTACGTAGATATAGCTTTCCCAAACCCCGAACTGACAGCAAGGCGTAATCTGCATACAAATGCGGTCACCTTCACCGCGCTTACCCCTTATACATTGAGTCCTTTCGCTACTATCCCGTATGTGTCGTCAATAACACAATCTAGGTGCCGCTACCGCTTAGTCTCGTCGGCTGAGAGCGAGCCTCAACGCCACATTGTTGTCCAATCAATGATCAGGTTCAAAGAAACATGCTTTCTGATGTTGTGCTTGTCTCGCCGTCAGTTACCGCTTACGCCCTGTGCTGTGTTTTCGTCGCTGCGGTTGCGCGGGGTTTTTCCGGTTTCGGCTTTACCCTTCTGGCCATCATGTCACTTTCGTTCGTGTTGCCCTTATCGACGATTGTGCCGGCCATGTTTGTTCTGGAAATTGCTGCCGGTGTGAAGCTTTTGCCCTCCCTCTGGGGGCAAGTGCATTGGCGATCCATTCGAATATTGGTCATCAGTTCGATCATGGCGACGCCGGTGGGCGCGTATCTGCTTGTCAGCCTGCCTGCCGAGTATGTCAAGTTTGTGCTCGCCATCCTGATAATGGCGTGCTGTCTGGTCATGATCACTGGATATAAACTAAAGAGGATGCCCTCGGCCACGCAGACCGCTGCAACAGGTGCAGGGGCAGGGGTGCTCAATGGTTCGCTGGGCCTGGGTGGTCCGCCCGTCATCGTCTTTTTCCTTGGGTCTCCGCTGGCCTTGGAAGCGGGGCGGGCGTCCATCGTTGCTGCGTTTTTGGCAATGGATGTGGCGGCGCTTCCCGCTTTCTGGGCGCTTGGCCTGTTCGGGCGCGAGTCGCTACATCTCGGATTGATGAGCTTGCCGGTGTTGGTAGCGGGCGTGTGGTTGGGGGCGCGGATTGCCCAGCATGTAGAAGAAGCGGTAGCGAGAAAGGTAATTCTCGTACTACTAATGCTGCTTGCCTTGGGTAGCTTTGTTTAACGGCCCGGTACCGCAGGCCACTCAGCGAGTCGCCTAGACGGCCTCCAAGACAGGTACGAGCTGGCCTTAATTGCCTTTAGCCAGCCACGCGTTGAAGCGCACTTCCAGATCTTCGCCATGATCGACCCAGAATTCATTGTTGAACGCCAGCGACTGCTTGATATTCGCGGGGAAGGTATTGAGCCGTGGAGCCACACTGGCATCCAGCAGCCCTGCAGCCTGTAAATTCACTGCCCCATAACCCAGCTTTTCTGCGTGGAGCTTTTGAGCCTGTGGCTGCAAGGTCGAGGCGATGAACGTTTGCGCAAGCGCCTTGTGCTTGCTGCCCTTGGGAATGGCCCAATAATCAATCGCGTGGATGCTGCCTCCCCAAACGGGTTTGATCGGCGCTCCAGACGCCTGGGCGACGAAGATTCGGCCATTGAATGCGGTGGTCATCACAACGTCACCTGCGGCCAGGTACTGCATCGGTTGAGCGCCGGCTTCCCACCACTGGATAGCAGGTTTGATCTTGTCCAGCTTCGCAAGCGCGCGGTCAACTCCCTCTGATGTAGCCAGCACTTCATAGACGTTCTCGCGAGGAACGCCGTCGGCAATCAACGCCGCTTCCAATGTGAACTTGGCACCGCGTTGTAGCGCGCGCTTGCCCGGGAATTTCTCTAAATCCCAGAAATCAGCCCAGCCTTGCGGAGCTTCTTTGAGTGCATTAGCGTTGTAGGACAAAGTCATCGACCATACCAGTAACCCGGCTCCGCATTCAGACAGGGTTTCAGGCACAAACGCCTGCGCATCGCCAAACTGGTTCTCATCAAGTGGTTCAAACAGCCCCTCGTCACACCCTCTGACCAACTTGTCTGACTCGACTTGTACAACGTCCCAGTTCACACTTTTGGTGTCCACCATGGCCTTGATGCGGGCCATTTCACCGTTGTACTCACCCGCGATGATTTTCGCTTGGTGAGCTGTTTCGAAAGGTTTGTAGAAGATTTCAGTTTGTACATCTTTGCTGACGCCTCCATAAGAAATAACCGTCATTTCCTCGGCGCTGACTGGGGCGCACACCGCGAGCGCCAGGGTGAGAGAGGTCAAATGCTTATCCATACGCGTTCTTCCTTGTTTTCATTGTGAAGGCGGTAGTTGGGGCAGGTCCGCTCCATTTTTCGTGGTGGCTGGATGCGGTTCTATAACGTGCAGGACGCTTTATTGAACCGCTCGGCTGAGTGGCAACTTGAATGTTGCTTGCCATGCACGAGCGCAGAGAGTCACCTTGGATCGAGGCATTGAGCACGCATTGAGAGGCCGGTTGGATGGCTTGTGAAAAGTTATAATATAACGTAAATTTGCGCCCTTCTTCTGGTGGAGCTTCAGGGCTCCGGCCGTTTTACGACTGACCACCGCCGCCGTCTCCTTGGCAGTAATCCCGCGAGAGGGATTCAGACAGGGCAGTGAGCACGCGCGTTAAGGATAATGATGAAAACCGATCTGGCTCCCTTTGCGCTCCTTGCAGCTTTCACCGCTGGTGAGTCACTCGCTGCGTCAACAGGAGAATCCACCATTGTTTTGGGCGAGACCCACATTGGAGGAGGTTCTGGTGGAGGACAGGTTTATCAGACCGGAAGTAGCGTAATGACTTCCGTGGATGTACTCGGGGCTGACAAAATCGAGGACCAGGCTGTCATGAACAGCTGGGAGCTGCTTGGGCAGATGCCAGGCATCCAAATGACGGAGACTCGCCAAGGCGGTGAGTCGGGCAAAGTCAGCTTCCGGGCATTCAATGGTGAAGGTTATATCAATGGGATCAAGACATTGATCGACGGCGTTCCCAGTAACGTCAATAGCGGGAACCAGCGTTTCATCGAGATGGTCTTCCCCCTTGATCTTGAGTACATCGAGGTGGTTCGAGGGACAAACGACCCGCGTTATGGACTGCATAACATCGCCGGCAACGTCAATATGGTTACCCGGCAGGGGGGCAATTACGTCGACAGCCGCCTGACCTATGGCAGCTTCAATACTCAGGAGCTTCAGCTGGCGACTGGGCTGGAGTCAGGTAATTTTGCGCAGAACTATTTCCTGGCCAGTCAAACCTCCGATGGCTATCGGGATCACGATACATCTGAAAAATACTCGCTGAGCGGCAAATGGTTCTACACCGACGATGAGGCGAGGATGAAGCTTGGGTTGGTAGCGCGTCTCTACCACCATGAGGCTGACGAGGCGGGCTTCATGACCAAGGCTGAGCTCGACGCGGATCGCCGCAGTTCCGACCCGCGCAACGCCAATGACGGCGATGACCGTGACATGAAGCAGCTGGCTGTGCATTTCGACTGGCAGATGCGCGACGACGTTAGCCTGAGCAACAAGGTCTATTACAACAGTTACAAGGATGACCGGAAAGTCACCTTCAGTAGCATCCCCGTTGGCGATGCGCCACGGCAGCGCCGTCAGTGGGACGAGCAACAGACCGGTATGTTGAGTAACCTGACCTGGGTTGCTTCCAACGGTCTGACCTTGGATGGCGGGTTGAATGTCGAACACCAGAATAATGAGTACCGCCGCTACCGTTATCGCTACAGCATTCCCACCGACTTCGACGCGGCCCCCGCCCGCGTTCAAAACGACGACTCCTACACCTTGGATAACGTGGGCGGGTACGTTCAGGCTGTCATCCAGCCAACCGAAGCGTTGAAGATCATCCCCGCAATGCGCGTGGATCGGTTCTATGGCGAAACTCATATGCTGAACGGCGAGCACGCAGATCTCCAGGACTACGGCTGGATCCGTCAGCCTAAGTTCAGCGTCATTTATAGCCTCACGCCTGAGATCAGTGTGTACGCCAACTGGGGGCGTACCTTCCAGATTCTCACCGGCTCAACGGCGCCTGCCTATGTGACCCCGGGCCAGGTGCGTTTCGATCCCTCCATCAACACGGGCAAGGAAGTGGGGGTCAACTTCAGCCCGGTGATGGGGACCGAAGCCCGTATCGCGGTATGGCAACAAGACGCGACGGATGAGGTGGCCAACATGCCCAGTACGGGTACCTCGGTTGGTCTCGGCGAAACACGACGCCGCGGTATCGACCTGCAATTCAATGCCAGCGTGACTGAGCAATGGAGCGTTTGGGGCTCGCACTCCATACAGGAAGCGAAAGTCGTGAGCGCGTACGCCGCTGACGGTCAGTCGCTGGCGGGCAAAGAAGTCTTCTCGACCCCGCGCCATATCAGCAACCTGGGTACCGACTACCAGCTCGATGATCACTGGCGTTTTGGTCTGCAGGCTCGCGCCCAAGGTGACTATTACGTGGATTCGCTGAATGAACAGGGTAAATATGGGGGATATGCGCTGCTCGACGCCAGTGTGCGTTACACCCATTCTGACGCGCTGAGCGTCGACCTGCAGGTCAAGAATCTGACTGACCGGGAGTATGAGTATGTGTGGTACGACAATTTCTTCTGGGACGGTGCTGACCGGCCCATGTTTTCACCGGCTCCTGGCCGTACCGCCTTCGTTTCACTTAATCTGAAGATCTGACACACGACATCCACGCGCTAGTGTCCTCGGACAGGAGCGATGCCGCCCTGTAGGCCATGGCCGCCCATCTCAAGGCGTTGTCGCCGGCCAAGGGTTCGACTGAACAAGGTTCGCTCAGTAGGAGCAGCCATCGAAGCGCGCTGATTTCTGGTCCGCTTGGTGTAACAACGCGAGCTCTGAGGTATCAGGGCTCGCCTTGTTGTTGCATCTATTAGCAGGTGGCGTTTGCGATTGGTTAGCCCAGTGCTGCGGCCTGCTGCAAGCTCATGGAGCGCGTTTCGGGGGCCAGCATCCAGCTGATTGCCAGCCCGACGAAGGTGATGGCGGCTGCCGCGTACATCGTAAATTCAATCCCGTAACCTTGAAGTGAGATCGGCACGAGATAGGTGCCCAAGGCTGCCCCAATTCTGGAGAGCGAGGTACCAAGGCCGACCGCCTGCGTACGAATCTCGGTAGGAAAGATTTCATTGGGGTATACAAGCGCAAGCACTTGCGCGCCGCCGATGGACACTGCATAGAGGCCGAAGAGCATCAGCACTCCCACAGGGCCGCTGGCGTGCATGATTCCTAGGCCAAGCAGCGATACGCCTGAAAGAAGAAGGCTGAGCAATAACAGGTTTCGCCGGCCCAATGTATTGATCAGCTTGGCCGCCACGGCGCATCCGGCAATGAAGAGCAAGGTGATGCCGAAAGAGGCGCTGGAGGCGAGGTCGCCTTCCAAGTTCAACGACGACATGACTTTAGGGGCGAATGCATAAACGCCAAACAACGGGATGATCGAGCACGTCCAGAATGCGCTCACGAAAAACATTCGTTTCCCGTAACCCGCGCGGAGCAACGACCAGGTGGAGAGCGATTGCGTTTGCGGCTCTTCCGGAAGGTTTTCCAGCGAAAATGCGGGGCCATAGACGGCTTTGATGATTTGCTCGGCTTCTTTCGGGCGGCCTTTGCTCAAAAGCCAGCGCGGCGATTCGGGTGAGCCTACGCGAACCCATATCAACGCCAGGCCGAACACAGCGCCACTTGCCAATACCAGGCGCCAGGCATCAGCACCCCCTATGCGCAAAATCAGCTCACCCAGCCCATAGGCCACGGCGGCGCCCGCAAACCAGATGATCATGAACCAGGCAAGGCGCGGGCCTCGATATTTTTTTGGCATGAATTCGACAAGCATTGCGGTGGCGACCGGATACTCGATGCCTACCGCTATCCCCAATATCAGCCTAAGAGCAAACAAGGTGAGGGGGTCGCTGACCCAATATTGAGCCAGTGACGCGACGACAAATATGATTGGGCCAATAAAGTAGACCCGTTTACGGCCCAGGCGCTGGGTCAGGGAGCCGCCGAGAAAACCGCCGAAGAAAATGCCTATCAGGGCGGATGCCGCGATCATTCCCTCCCAGAAGCTGCTGAGATTGAGTGCGGCAGAGGTGGGCATCAATGCGATGCCGATGATGCTTAATATGTAACCGTCGACGAAGGAGCCGCCAGCGGAGCGCAAGGTGAGTAGCCGATGAAATCGGGTGAGTGGAACATCTTCGATCGAACGAGTTGGACGAGTCATGGGGTCTCCAAGTACGGCTGATCTTTTATTTCTTGTTGGCGGCATGACACGGTGAAGAAACATGCGGCACATGATCAGCTTACGAATTAGCCATGGCGCGGCTTGTCAGGCCACAGGCATTAGAAGGACGGTTAATTTGAACCTTTGATGAAGGGTTTCCAAAAAACGGGCGCAAAGCGCCCGCGTCCCAAGAAGGACTAGTTACCACAAGAGTTCAGGTGACTGGGTGGATCGTTTCTCCTCAGACAGCCGCGCTACGCTCGCGCAGGTTTATATTCAGGATGCGATCGTTTTCGCTGTAATCCACCGGGCAGTCGATCACGTGCACACCGGGGTTGGAAACACAGTGGTCCAGCAGGGGCAGCAACGCATCGGCGCTCTCGACGCGGTAGCCGTTGGCACCGTAAGACTCGGCGTACTTCACGAAATCCGGGTTGCTGTAGTCCAGGCCGAAATCGGTGAAGCCCATGTTGGCCTGTTTCCAGCGGATCATGCCGTAACCGTCGTCACGCAGGATCACCACGGTGATGTGCATGCCCAGACGCACTGCGGTTTCCAGCTCCTGGCTGTTCATCATGAAGCCGCCGTCGCCGCACACCGAGATCACCGGTCGATCCGGGTGCACCAGGTGCGCCGCCATCGCTGATGGCAGGCCAGCGCCCATGGTCGCCAGGGCGTTGTCCAGCAACACGGTATTGGGTTTGTGTGCCTTGTAGTTACGAGCGAACCAAATCTTGTAGATACCGTTGTCCAGGGCGACGATGCCTTCGGACGGCAGTACGCGACGGATGTCAGCGACCAGGCGCTGTGGGTAGACAGGGAAGCGATCATCGTCGCCACCTTCCACGATCTGCGCTTCGTTGGCCTCACGAATGGTCATCAGGCGGGTGAAGTCCCAGTGCGCGGTCTCGTTCAGTGCTTCGCTGATCTGCCACACGGCATTGGCGATGTCGCCGATGACTTCCACCTGCGGGAAGTACACGGCATCGACTTCGGCGGAGCGGAAGCTGATGTGGATGACTTCGGTACCGCCGCGGACCATGAAGAACGGTGGCTTCTCGATGACGTCGTGGCCAATGTTGATGATCAGGTCGGCGGCTTCGATGGCGCGGTGAACGAAGTCACCGGACGACAGCGCAGCGTTACCCAGGAAGCGCGGGTGACGCTCGTCGACCACACCTTTACCCATCTGGGTGGTGATGAACGGGATGCCGGTCTTGTCGATCAGCTGCTTGAGGACCTTGGCGGTCATCTTGCGGTTGGCACCGGCGCCGATCACCAGGATTGGGCTGCGAGCGGCCTGCAGTTTCGCCACGGCAGCTTCGATGGCCTTGTGCTCTGCCAGTGGACGGCGGTGCAGGCTTGGCGGAATGGGTAGCGAGTCGGTTTGCTCGGCAGCGATGTCTTCTGGCAGCTCCAGGTGCACGGCCCCCGGCTTTTCTTCCTCAGCCAGGCGGAAGGCTTCGCGCATGCGCGCCGGGATGTTGTCGGCCGAGGCGAACTGGTGGGTGTACTTGGTGATGGGGTCCATCATGCCGCACACGTCGATGATCTGGAAGCGGCCCTGCTTGGACTTCTTGATCGGCTTCTGGCCGGTGATCATCATCATCGGCATGCCGCCGAGATACGCGTAGGCGCTGGCAGTGACCAGGTTGGTGGCACCCGGGCCGAGGGTCGACAGGCTGACGCCGGTCTTGCCGGTCAGGCGACCGTAGGTGGCAGCCATGAAACCTGCAGACTGCTCGTGACGGGTCAGTACCAGCTTGATCTTCGACTTGCGCAGGGATTCCAGCAGGTCGAGGTTTTCCTCACCAGGAATGCCGAACACATACTCGACACCTTCGTTTTCCAGGCATTGCACAACGACATCGGCGGCCTTGGCCATCTTGCTCACTACCTCAACTCTATAATTGTTCTTACACCAGGCTTCACGAGACCGACTCCAGCGTCGATCCCGCGAGGAACAGCTTGCGTTGGGACCAGTGACTTCAGGCCAACTGGTAGGTGGTCTTGACGCGGGTGAAGAATTGACGGGCGTGGGTGCCTTGCTCACGCGAACCCAGGCTCGATGCGCCATTGCCGCCAAACGGCACGTGATAATCCACCCCAGCCGTAGGCAGGTTAACCATCACCATGCCTGCCGTACTGTTGCGCTTGAAATGCTCGGCGTGGCGCAGCGAGGTGGTGACAATGCCCGCCGAAAGACCGAAAGCGGTGTCCTCTGCCGCAGCGAAGGCCTCGTCGTAATCCCGCACCTTCAGCACGCTCAATACCGGTCCGAAGATCTCTTCGCGATAGATGCGCATGTCGGGCGTCACTTCGGTGAACAGAGCCGGTGTGAAGAGGTAGGCGCCAGCCTGGTTTTCGATGCGCTCACCGCCACACACCAGCTTGGCACCCTGTTCACATCCGCTGATTACGTAGGACAGGTTCTGCTCCAGCTGCCGACCATCCACCACTGGGCCGATATCGGTAGAGGCCTGCAATGCATCGCCTACTTTCAGTGCTTGAGTACGCTCGGCCAGGCGCGCTACGAATTTGTCGTGAATACCCTCGGTGACAATAACTCGAGAGCTGGCCGTGCAACGCTGACCGGTGCTGAAGAACGAGCCATTGAGCGCCACGTCCACCGCCTGCTCCAGGTCGGCATCGTCCAGTACGATCAGCGGGTTCTTACCGCCCATCTCCAGCTGCACTTTCTTCATGCCTTCAGCAGCGAGCTTGGCGATCTGGCGACCCGTATTTTCCGAGCCGGTAAAGCTGATGCCGTCTACCTCTGGCGAGCGAATGATGGTGTCGCCCACGCTGCGACCTGGGCCGATCAGCATGTTGAACACGCCAGCAGGCAAACCCGAGCGGCTGATGATTTCGGCCAAGGCCCAGGCCGAGGAGGGGACCAGTTCGGCAGGTTTGAATACCACGCAGTTGCCGAAGCACAGCGCTGGCGCGATCTTCCAGGCGGGGATGGCAATCGGAAAGTTCCACGGCGCGATGATGCCAATCACACCCAGGGGTTGAGTGAACACGTCGATGCCGACGTCCTGGCGCACCGACTGGTATTTCTCGCCCTCGGCGCGCAGCGCCTCCTGGGCATAGAACTTGAACGAGCGTCCGGCGCGGTCGACTTCACCCAGCGCTTCGCGAACGATCTTACCTTCCTCGCGGGCGAGCAGGGTGGCCAGTTCTTGACGGCGTGCAAGAATCTCGCTGCCAATGAAGTCCAGCGCATCGGCGCGCTGCTGCGGATTGCTGCGCGCCCATGCCGGCTGGGCGCGCCGTGCGGCTGTGATTGCCTGCTCGGTCAGCAACTGGTCGGCACGCACGAAGCGCTCGACCACTTCACCTGGGTTGGAAGGGTTGCGGTTTTCGAGGATATCGGTGCCGCTGTCCAGGGCTACGAAAGCGCCGTCGACGAAGCTGCTTTTGGTGGCGATGGTCATGCGGTGCAAGTCCTTGTTTGAGTATTGTGGCGGGCTACGAAATCAGTGATGTTGTCGACTGCGCGATCCATTAGCTGCTGCATGGCATCCTCACTGCTCCAGGCGATGTGCGGGTTGAGGATGAAGTCGTCGCGATCGATAAGCGCGAACAGCGGGTTGCTTGGATGCAGCGGTTCAACTTCAACCACGTCGAGTGCAACGCCACCCAGGCGACCATTTTGCAAGGCATCGATCAGGGCGGCTTCGTTGACGATGCCGCCGCGACCGGTGTTGATGACCACGGCGTCACTTTTCATGAGCGCGAGCTTCTGGGCATCAATCATGTTGTAGGTTTCAGGCGTCAATGGCGCGTTGATCGACAGCACATCGCAACTCTTGAGCAGGCTGTCCAGCGGGCGGTTGTCCGGCCCCGGGCGCTTGCCGCCACGGTCTTCGAACAAGACTTCCATACCGAACGCGCGAGCGAGCGCTGCCAAGCGGACGGCAATCGGGCCGCTGCCGATGATCGCCATCTGTTTGCCGCGCACATCGCGGATGCGGTGGTCGAAGTAGATATTCTTGTACTCAGCCTGCCCGGCATGCACCTTGCGCATCAGGCGGCTGAAAGCGGCCGGGCGACGGAACAGCTCGAGCATCATCGCCATGCTGTGTTCGGCGACGGTGTTCGCGGCATAGCCAGGTACGCTGGCTACCTCGATGCCGTGTGCATCGCAGTAATCGACGTCGACGATGTCGCGGCCGGTCAGTGCCAGCGAAATCATCTTCAGTTTCGGCAACTGACGCAGGTGCTCTTCACGCAGCGGCACGCTGCACGTCAGCGCTACGGTGGCGTCCTTCAGGTGCTCAAGCACCTGGTCGGGATGGGTATAGGCAAACTGCTGCCAACTATGCTCGCAGTCAGGGCGTTTAAGTCGCGTCGATGCGGCAAGACCGTCGTCGTCGAGAAAAACAATATGCTCACTCATAATCCTGATCCTGATACTTATTTCTTCTGGGCAGGGACATAGCCGGCTGGCGCCATGGAAACCAGCTGGCGGGTGATGAAGCCAGCATCCTGATCGTGGTCTTCTAGGGACTCTTTACGCACCAGTGCATCGCGCACCATGTGCGCGCCGAAGAAGCGGAAGGGCTCTGGCGGCAGCAGTTTCATCTTCTGGTTGACCAGGCCACAGTTGGCCCACTCGTCATTGGCATGGGTGGCCAGCGATTTGATGATGCGGCTGGCGAAGACTGTGGTGGCCACGCCGTTGCCCGAGAAGCCAATGCCGTAGCTGACAGTCCCGTGATGGTCGAGGTAGCCGAAGTTCGGCAGGCCTTTCATGGCACGGTCGATCGGGCCGGTCCAGCTGCTGACAACCGGCACATCCTGCAGTTGTGGGTACAGACGGCGCAGTTCGGCAGCGACCTTGTCGGCGGCCGGCGATGGTTTTTCGTAAAGGTTGCCGATGCGACCGGCGTAGGCGAACTGGCCCAGGGGCTTACCAAACACGACGCGGCCATCCGGGGTGTTGCGCCAGTAGTTGAGCACGGTGCGCGAGTCGGTCATGCACTCACCGCCACTGAAGCCGATGGCGTCGAGCTTGGCTTTCACCGGGGCGGTTGCCACCATGTCGCTGGACATGATGGCAATCATGCGACGCAGCTCGGGGAACTGTGCACCCCAGGCGTTTAGTGCGAGCACAACATGGTTGGCCTTCACACGCCCCATAGCCGTGTGCACCACGGGATTCTTGCCGCGCTCAAGGTGGGTGAATGGCGATTTTTCGAAGATCTTCACCCCAAGCTTGAGGGCGACGCGGCGCAGGCCGCGCGCCAGCATGGCAGGCTGCACAGTCGCGGCGTTAGGGTCGTAGATACCGCCCAGAACCAACGGCGAGCCCACGCGGCCGCGAATGGTCTCACGGTCCAGTTCCTGGAACGGGTTGACATTGAGCTTCTGCAGACCGTCGGTCAGCACCTTCCAGGAGCCCATCTGCCGCTGGTTGGTGGCAGTCCACAACCAACCGTCTTTACGGTACTGGGCATCGATACCGTGCTCCTGGCAGAAGCTGCCAATTTCGTCGATGGCCGATTCAGCTGCTTCACAGATGCGTCGGGCTTCGACGTCACCGCAGATGGTACGCACCGACAGGTACTTGCCCCACCAGTTCGTGGCGACCCCACCGTTACGCCCGCTGGCACCAGAACCGCAACGATCGCGCTCGACGATAACGATGGTTTTTTCCGGGTGCGCCTGCTTCAGGCGGATGGCCGACCAAAGGCCAAGGAAGCCGCCGCCGACAATGCAGACATCCGCTTGAATTGCATCCTGCAGAGCAGGGGCCAGATCGCTGTCCAGGTCGAGTGCCTGGGCATACCAGAATCCACGGTACATAGTGAGTGCCTTTGAGCATGTTGGTTTTTGTCAACATGATGCTCAGTAAACGGCCGCCTAGATATTACGCACATGACAATTGATCGTACGCTTGCGCCTATTCGCACTGAATGTCCTAAACTTCCCATTAGCTGAGATTGATATGATATGTAGGACCGCGGGGGTGCTTTAGAATTGGGCAGTCCAACAAGCCGAGGTGATTCGCAGTGGTCCGGGAATCCGAAGAACAAAGCAGCGTTCCTGCCTCCATCAAGCCAGAGTTGAGGGTCGGCTTTGTCTTGATGAACCACTTCACCTTGGTACCGGTTGCCGGGCTGGTGGACTCCTTGCGGTTTGCGGCTGACAAGTCCTTTCGCAGTCAGCAGGTGTTTTGTCAGTGGGATTGGATGACGCTGAATGACCAGCCCATTGTGGCCAGCTGCGGCATGCCTATCTCACCGACCAAACCCCTGAACCTCTGGGCTCAGTATGACTACATCGTGATTGCCGGGGGGTTGCTCGGTGAGACGCGCAACCCGCCGGACTGGCTGCTCGACGCTCTACGGGATGTGCATGCTGCCAACATTCCGATCATAGCGTTGTGCTCCGGTTCTTTCGTGCTGGGCAAGGCTGGGCTGCTTGATGGCCGGCGATGCGCGCTGCATTTCACCCTGCGAGAGGAGTTCAAGGAGCGCTTCCCGCTGTCCACTGCGGTGATCGACAAGAACTATGTCGATGATCGCGGAATCATCACTTGTCCTGGTGGCACGGCCATTGATCTGGCGGCCAGTCTGATACGCCGCCACTGCGGGGCCGTTCGGGCACAGAAAGGCCTGGAGTACCTGCTGGTCGAGGAGCGAAACGAAGAGGAGGCGACGGGATCTGAAGGTGGGGTCTATCAAAACGACCGCGTTCAACGAGCCATCGCTTTTATGCGCGAGAATCTCGGATCATCCCTTACCATCCAGGCAGTTGCCAGTGCTGTCGGTACGCATCCTCGACAGTTGCACCGCGAGTTCGTAGCCAATACGCAAGAACCTCCCGCCAATTATTGGCGCAAGCTGCGTCTCGATCACGCCAGGCGCTTGCTGGTCAATACCAGTCAGAACATCACTACCATTGCGCTGGCCTGCGGTTTCTCGGACGCTTCCCATTTCATACTCTGGTTCCGGAAGCAGTACGGCGAAACGCCCTACAGCTTCCGCAAGCGTCGGCACGAGGTGGAGCGCTTTGAATGGACTAACGAACGTGTTGGTTTGGATCCCGAGCTATGAGCGTCAAGCCGGCTGCGCCGGTCCGCAGGCGGCTTGATGGATCAGCAATGCTCAGCCTATTCGCTACTCATGGTCAGCCTTATTCTTCAAATTCCACCATGGCATCACTCACCGCCCCCAGGAAATAGTCCAGCGACGGGCGATCGAACAGCAACTGCAACGCCCTCCCTGTATTCACCACGATCACATTGGTCCGCGCCGCCGAGGTTTGCGCCACGCTGCCCATGGCGAACGCGCCTTCGCGCAAATCCACCCCGCACAGCTTGGCCATCACCGCACTGGCCTGATCTCCAGCTAGTTGCAGCCAGGCATGGCTGTCCTGGCGCGGCAGCAGGTAATTGCGCGCGTTGTCGTCCAGCATCCACTGCGCTTCCAGCGCCGCCACCGGCGCACCGTGGTCGGCGAGGGCGCCCAGCAGTAAATACTCCGTATGCGACAGCCGCGCCACCCAGGCGCCGTCGTCCTGGCGTTCGGCCTTGTTGGGCTGCGCCGGCAGTCGATAGCCATGGGTCTGCAACCAGGCGGCGCTGTCGGCGCCGCGAAACCCCACCCGAGCCACGGCGGTCAGGTCGGTGAGGGTGCAAGGCTGAGCCAACACCGCCTGCGGGCTGCGTTCTTCGAAGCTGTCGGCTTTCAACAGACTGGTCATCACTTACACCTCCTGACGGATATTCTCGGGGTCGTAAAACGGCAATTTCACCACCTGCGCCTGGACGATCTTGCCGCCCTCCACGCGGATCGGGATGTGCATGCCAGGCTTGGCCTGATGGGCACCGGCGTAAGCCAGGCCGATGATCTGCCCCAGGGTTTGCGAGTATTCGCAGGATGTGACGTTGCCGCTGATGTCCGCCCCGTCCAGCACCAGATGCCCCTCCAGCGGCTGTGGGCTGCCCTTGGGCAGAGTGAAGCCGACCAGTTTGCGCTTGAGCGGCTGCGCCTCGAGGATCTCGATCGAGCGCTTGCCGACGAAGAATGGCTTCTTGCGGCCCATGGCCCACTGCATGTCGATCTCCGCCGGGTGGGTCATGCCGTCGGTGTCCTGGCTGATGATCACGTGGCCTTTTTCCAGGCGCAGCAGGCGCTGGGTCTCGACGCCGAACGGGCGAATGCCCAACCCCGCGCCGGCCTGCATCAAGGCATCCCACAGGCGCTCGGCGTGGCGCGCCGGCACGTGCACTTCGTAGCCCAGTTCACCCACAAAGCCGACCCGCAGGATGCGCGCGGCAATACCGGCCACATTGCCCTGGCGTACGCCGAGGTAACGGAAGGCCTCGGCCGACAGGTCCACATCGTCACATACCTTGGCCAGCACCTGGCGTGACAGCGGCCCGGCCAGGTTGACCGCGGCCAGGGCGGCGGTGACGTTGGTGACGTCCACATCCAGGCGCCATTGCGCGTTCCACTTCAGCATCTGCTGGTAGATGCGGTCGACGCCGCTGGTGGTGGCGGTGACGTAGAAGTGCTGCTCGCCCAGCCGGGCGCACACGCCATCATCGATCACCACGCCGTGCTCGTTGGTCATCAGCGCGTAGCGGGTGCGGCCGATGGCCAGCTTGGCGAAGCCGAAGGTGTAAAGGCGCTCCAGCAGTTCGGCGGCGTCGGGGCCGCGCACATCCAGGCCACCGAGGGTGGAAACGTCGATCAGGCCGACCTTCTCGCGCACATGGCGGGCTTCCTCCTGCATGCAGCGTTCGCGTTCCTCGGGCTTGCCATAATAGGCCGGGCGCTGCCAGAGGCCGGCCGGCATCATCTTCGCCCCGGCTTCCAGGTGGCGGCGATGCATCGGTGTTTGCCGGTACGGGTCGAAGGCGCGGCCGGCGACGTGGGCCAGTTTTTCCGCCTGGAACGGTGGCCGGGCGGTGGTCACCCCGGTTTCGCTGATGCTGCGCCCGGTGGCGTGGGCCACCAGGCGGGCGGTCGGCAGCGCCGAGTGGCGGCCCTGGGACGGGCCCATGCCGACCGTGGAAAAGCGCTTGACCAGCTGCACGTCGCGGTAGCCGCTGCGGGTGGCGTTGACGATGTCGCGCACTTGCAGGTCTTCGTCGAAATCGACGAAATCCTTGCCCTTGGGGTGGGGGAAGATTGGCCAGGGGAAGTTGACCTTGGCTTCGGCACTGAACACTGGCTGCACTGGCGCTTCCAGGCCCAGCGCTGCCAGCGCATCGGCAGCCCCGCGAGTGGCGTCAGCCAGCACATTGCCCAGTGCGTGACGGCCGTTCACCGAGCCGGCGATATCCAGCCCGGCCGGCAGGTTGCTGATGGCGAATTCGTCGCGGTTCACATCGTAGGCCAGCTTGCCGCCAGCCTGGCACAGCAACTGGTACACCGGCATGTAGCCTGCCGACATGCACAGCAGGTCGCAGGCCAGGCGCAGGCCATGCGGGCCGACCTTGCCCTGGCCGGTGATCGGGCGAATATCCACGCCACTCACGTGGCGCATGCCCGCTTCGTGCAGGGCTTCGTACACGGTGCTGCCCAGGTGCACGGGTATATCGCGGCGCTTCAGTTCTGCGGCCATTGCGGCATCGGCTGGCGCGGCGCGCATGTCGACCACCGCGGCCACGGCCACGCCTTGCTCCTGCAGGTCGAGGGCGGCGAGGTAGCCGTCATCGTGGCCGGTGAGGATTACCGCGCGCTGGCCCGGCTTGACCGCGTACAGCTTCATCAGCCGCTGCGCGGCGCTGGTCAGCATGACCCCCGGCAGGTCGTTGTTGCGGAACACCACCGGCTGGTCGAACGCACCGGCCGCCACCAGGCAGCGGCTGGCGCGCACCTTGTACAGGCGTTTGTGCTGGATCACCGGCAGGTAGTTGTCGGTGAACCAGCCGTTGCAGGTGGCTTCCAGCAGCACCTGGATGTTCGGGTGGCCCTCGACGGCTGCCAGCAATTCCTGGCGCAGGCCGGTGGCGCGGGTGCCGGCAATGTCGAAGCGGGCGTAGGTGAGCGAGCCGCCAAGCACCGGCTGTTGTTCGATCAGCAACACCTTGGCCCCGGCATTGGCCGCGTCCAGTGCCGCACGCAGGCCCGCCGGGCCAGCGCCGATGACGGCCAGATCGACGAACAGATAGGCCTTGTCGTAATACTGCGGCCTGAAACCGAGGTCGAGCACGCCCAGGCCGGCCTTCTTGCGGATCAGCGGCTCCCACACCTTCCACATGCCCTTGGGCTTGTAGAACGAGCGGTAATAGAAGCCCACCGGCATGAAGCGCGAAAACTTGCCCAGGTAGGCATCGCGGTCGTGCGCCAGGCTACCGTTGAAGTTCTGCCCTTCGACCACCAGGCCATCGCGGGCGGCTTCCAGGTCGGCCAGCACATTGGGCTCGTCCGGCAGCTGCACCAGGGTGTTGGCATCCTGCCCGGCCATGCTCAGCGGACCGCGCGGGCGGTGGTACTTGAACGAGCGCGACAGCAGCCAGCGGCCGCTGCCGAGCAGGGCGCTGGCGATGCTGTCACCGGCAAAGCCCTGGCAGGCCTGGCCGTCGAACTGGAAGTGCAGGGGCCGCTCGCGGTCGATCAGCAGGCCCATGGGTGCGGGGAGGCGAGTGTGGCTGTTCATCCGGCAATCTCCGGGGTGGCGGCGGGGGTGAAGTCGACGCGGCGGTCGAACAGTTCTTTCGGGTCGAAGGTGCGCAGCACCTGGTCGCTCACCGTGTGGCGTTCGGCCAGGAACCAGTAGCTGGAGGCGTTGTGCAGCCACCATTCGGTCACCACCCCGGCCAGGTTGTCGCTGTTGAACACATAGTCGGCCCATTCGGCGTCGCTGCAGTTGGCCGGGTCGGGCATGTGCCTGAATTCGCCGCCGTAGGTGAACTCGCTGATATTGCGCGGGCCGTTCAAGGGGCAGGTCAGGATCTTCATCGTCGTCGCTCCTTAGTGGCTGGCCGCGGTAGCGCCCATTTCGTTGACTTGCTGGAAGCGGCTGAAGCGCTCCAGGGCAAAGGGTGCGATCAGTTCCGGTACCTTGCCGCCACTGGCGACCAGCTCGGCCATGGTCTTGCCGCAGATCGGCGTGGCCTTGAAACCCCAGGTGCCCCAGCCGGCGTCCAGGTAATAGTTGTGCACCGGCGACAGGCCCATGATCGGGCTGTAGTCCGGTGTCATGTCGGTGATCCCGGCCCATTGGCGCATCAGCTTGGCGTTGGCCATGAACGGGAACATCTCGATGGCGTGGGCCAGCAGGCTTTCCTTGAGGTCGAGGGTGGAGCGGGTGTTGTACAGCGGGTAGGGGTCGGAGCCGCCGCCAAAGACGATCTCGCCACGGCTGGTCTGCTGCACGTAGCAGTGCAGCGCCGACGAGCTGACCAGCGGATCGAGGAACGGCTTGAACGGCTGGGTGACCATGGCCTGCAGCGGGTAGGTATGGATCGGCGCACGGATGCCGGCCTTGGCCATCAGCAGCGAACTGGCCCCGGCCACGGCCTGCACCACGCAACCGCACTGCACGGTGCCACGGTTGGTCTTCACTGCCTCGATGCGGCCATTGCGGATCAGCAGGTCCTGCACTTCGGTCAGATGGTGGATCTCGACGCCGCGCTTGGCCGCCTGCTTGGCGTAGCCCCAGGCCACTGCGTCGTGGCGCGCGGTGGCGCCGTCGATGTGCCACAGGCCGGCCAGCACTGGCAGGTGGCCCGGGTCCAGGTTCAGGCTTGGCACCAGTTCGCGGATCTGCTGGCGGTCGATCATTTCCGTGCGGCCACCGAAGTGCCTGTTGACCTCGGCGCGCTGGCGGAAGGCGCGCACGGTGGCGTCGGTATGCGCAAGGGTGAGCTGGCCGCGCTCGGAATACATGATGTTGAAGTCGAACTCGTTCGACAGGTTCTGGAACATGCGCACCGATTCTGCGTAAAAGCGCACACCCTCACTGGTGAGGTAGTTGGAGCGGATCACCGCAGTGTTGCGTGCAGTGTTGCCGCCACCGAGATAGGCCTTTTCCAGCACGGCGACATTGGTGATGCCGTGGTACTTGGCCAGGTAGTAGGCGATGGCCACGCCGTGGCCGCCGCCGCCGATGATCACCACGTCATAGCGTGGCTTGAGGTCGCACGGTGGTGGCAGGTCGACCTCCACCGGGTAGTCGGCGCTCAGGCCGTATTTCAGCAGGGCGAAAGGCATGGGGTGCGCTCCTGGTGGGCGGCCTGTTGTTGCAGGTCGAGGGCGAGCAGGGTGTTTTTCATCAGGTAGGCGATGGTCATCGGGCCGACCCCGCCGGGCACCGGGGTGATGCCGGCCACCTGGGGCAGTGCGGCGGCGAAGTCGACATCGCCGACCAGGCGGCTGTGGCCGCCTTCGTCGATGCGGTTGATACCGACATCGATCACCACCGCGCCGGGCTTGAGCCAGTCGGCACCAATCAGCCGCGGCTTGCCCACTGCGGCCACCAGGATGTCGGCCTGGCGACACAACGCCGGCAGGTCGCGGCTGCGCGAGTGCACCACGGTCACCGTGCAGTCGGCCTGCAGCAGCAGGGCGGCCATGGGCTTGCCGACGATGTTCGAGCGGCCGACCACCACCGCATGCTTGCCGCGCAGCTCGCCACAGGCATCGCGCAGCAGGCGCATGCAGCCGCTGGGCGTGCACGGGGTGAGCACATCGCGGCCCTGGGCCAGGCCGCCGACGTTCTCGCTGTGGAAACCGTCCACATCCTTCAGTGGGCTGATCGCCTGGAGAATGCGGTGTTCGTCGATATGGACCGGCAACGGCAATTGCACGAGGATGCCGTTGACCTCGGCGTCGCGGTTGAGGCGGTCGATCAAGGCCAGCAGCTCGGCCTGGCTGGTGTTGGCGGGCAGGCGATGCTCCAGCGAGCGGATGCCCACCTCTTCGGCACGCAGCACCTTGTTGCGCACGTACACCTGGCTGGCAGCGTCGGCGCCCACCAGCACCACCGCCAGGCCCGGCTGCACGCCGCCCTGGCGCAGTTCCTGCACTTGCTCGCGTACCTCGGCCAGCACCCGCGCCGCGGTGGCCTTGCCGTCGATCAGCTTGATACCGGGAATGGCGTTCATTTGAAGATCACCGTGCGGTCGTGGTTGAGGAACACTCGGTGCTCCAAGTGGTACTTGACCGCGCGGGACAGGGCGATGGTTTCGGTGTCCCGGCCGATCGCCACCAGGTCGTCGGGCGTGTAGGCATGGTCCACGCGTTGTACTTCCTGTTCGATGATCGGGCCTTCGTCGAGGTCGCTGGTGACGTAGTGTGCGGTGGCGCCGATCAGCTTCACCCCGCGCTGGTACGCCTGGTGGTAGGGCTTGGCGCCCTTGAAGCCGGGCAGGAACGAGTGGTGGATGTTGATCGCCTTGCCGCTGAGCTGGCGGCACAGGTCGTCGGACAAAATCTGCATGTAGCGGGCCAGTACCACGAGCTCCGTGCCGGTGTCCTCGACGATGCGCATCAGCGCCGCTTCCTGGTCGGCCTTGGTTTCTTTAGTCACCGGCAGGTAGACGAAGCGAATTCCCTGACGCTCGGCCATGGCGCGCAGGTCGAGGTGGTTGGACACCACGGCGGTGATTGTCATGTCCAGCTCGCCCTTGGCGTGGCGGTACAGCAGGTCGCTCAGGCAATGGTCGAACTTGCTCACCATCAGCAGCACGCGCATGGGCTTGGCGCTGCTGTGCAAGCTCCAGTCCATGTCAAAACGCCCGGCCACATCGGCAAAACCCGCTTCCAGTTGCGGGGTGTCACCGCTCACGCCAGTGTTGTAGCGGAACACCGCACGCATGAAGAAGCGGCCGTTGTCCTCGTCGTCGAACTGCGCCATTTCGCTGATGTAGCAACCGTGCTCGGCCAGGTAGGTGGTCACCGCGGCGACGATGCCGGACACGGCCGGGCAGCTGACGCGCAGGATGAAATGGTCGGGAGCGGGGTGCATGAAAGTGTCCTCGTGGCGGGGAGAGTAGGGCAGGTCTGGCACAAGGGCGAAAGGGGATGATGCTATGTTATTTCTTCGTAGGAATATAAATTTCCTTTTGCGGATTTATAGGCGAAGTGGTGGCGTGGGTCTAGCGGTTTGTGAAATTTTTTTGCTTGAGAGGAAAGTTGGAGGGTGAGCAGGGTGGTGTCAGTTCACTATTGGCACGGCCCTTGGGCAGCGGCTTCAAGGCCGCTCCCAAAGAATCACCTGTGCTTCGGTTGTGCTGTACCTGCGGGGGCCTAATTGCCGGCGATGAGGGCGGCGGGAGATTTGCGCGTCAGTCGCTGCCGTAATTCATGATCGACAACAACCGTATCGGCACTTGCACCAGCTTCTCCGGCCCGTGGGGCGTTTCACCGTCGAACGTCAGGCTGTCGCCGGCTTTCATCGGGTACAACTGGTTGCCATGTCGATACACCAGCTCGCCCTCCAGCAAGTGCAGGAACTCCGTTCCGGGGTGGGCAAAGGTTGGAAACTCTTCACTCGCATCGTCCATGCTCACCATATACGCCTCGAAGTTTTTCTTCGGCCCTCGGGTGTGGTTCAACAGCTGGTAGGTATGGCCTTTCTCTGTGCCGCGGCGCACCACTTCCAGCCCTTCACCGGCCTTTACCAGCAAGGCGTTGCCGTCGGGTTGGTCGTACTGACTGAACAGCTTGGCCATGGGCATGCCCAGCACGTCGCACAGGCGGCTGAGGGTGTCGAGGCTGGTGGACACCTGGGCGTTTTCGATCTTGCTCAACATGCCCTGGCTGATGCCGGCGATACGGGCCACGTCGGCCAGCTTCAAGGATTGCGCCTGGCGCTGGCGCTTGATCTGCATGCCCAGGTACTGCTCCAGGCGTAGGCGCGGTTCGTTCTCGGTCGACATTCGGTGTCCTGCACGGTTTCAGTTCAAGAATAATATTTTCGCACCTGGAAAGTGCGTGAGTTTCCTTATGTGAAAGGGAGTTTCCCATAATTCAACGGGAAATGCTTGGGGGGCCAATGGTTCTATCGCCGGCAAGCCAGCTCCTACGGGGTTTGCGTGACCTGGAGGAGCCGGCTTACGGCGATCAAGGCGATCCAGTGGCAAAGTTGGCAAGGCAGTTGCATTCCTGTGGTGAAAGTAAGTTTCCTTATCTGAAATTTATCCAGGCCAACCTTGCTGTGCCCTAACCCAGGAGTGATCAACCCATGTTGCCAGCAGAAACCCAGCGCACCCTCGATCAGCACGGCATCAAGTACGTGCTGGCGCAGTTCGTCGATATCCATGGCTCGGCGAAGACCAAATCGGTGCCGGTCTCGGGCCTGAAGATGGTGGCCGAGGAGGGCGCCGGCTTTGCTGGGTTCGCCATCTGCGGCATGGGCATGGAACCGCACGGCCCCGACTTCATGGCTCGTGGCGACCTTTCCACCTTGATCCCGGTACCGTGGCAGCCGGGTTACGGCCGGGTGGTATGTGTAGGCCACGTAAATGGCCAGCCTTGGCCCTACGACAGCCGCTACGTGTTGCAGCAGCAGGTGCAGCGCCTGGCCGACAAAGGCTGGACCCTGAACACTGGCCTTGAGCCCGAATTCAGCCTGTTCCGCCGCGACGAGGATGGCAAGCTGCAACTGGTGGACGCGTCCGACAACCTCGACAAGCCGTGCTACGACTACAAGGGCCTGTCGCGCTCGCGGCTGTTCCTCGAACGCCTGACTGAGGCGTTGCAGCCGGTGGGCTTCGACATCTACCAGATCGACCACGAGGACGCCAACGGCCAGTTCGAGATCAACTACACCTACAGCGACGCCATGGAGTCGGCCGACCGCTTCACCTTCTTCCGCATGGCCGCCGGCGAGATCGCCAACGACCTGGGGATGATCTGCTCGTTCATGCCCAAGCCCGACCCCAAGCGCGCCGGCAATGGCATGCACTTCCACCTGTCGCTGGCCAGCAGCACCAACAAGAACCTGTTCCATGACCCGTCCGACAGCAGCGGCATGGGCCTGTCGAAGCTGGCCTACCACTTTGCCGCAGGCCTGCTGGCCCATGGCCCGGCGCTGTGCGCCTTCGCCGCGCCCACGGTCAACTCGTACAAGCGCCTGGTAGTCGGCCGCTCGCTATCCGGCGCCACCTGGGCCCCGGCGTTTGTCGCCTACGGCGCCAACAACCGCTCGGCGATGGTGCGCATCCCCTATGGCCGCCTGGAGTTCCGCCTGCCGGACGCTGGCTGCAACCCGTACTTGGTCACCGCCGCGATCATCGCTGCCGGCCTCGATGGCATCGACCGTCAGCTGGAGCCGGGCGAGATCTGCAACGAGAACCTCTACAACCTGAGCCTGGAAGAGATTGCCGCACGCGGCATCAAGACCTTGCCGCAATCGTTGAAGGAAGCCGCCGATGCCCTGGAGGCCGACCCGCTGTTCCGCGAAGTGCTGGGCGCCGAGATCGTCGACGAGTTCATCAAGCTCAAGCGCATGGAGTGGGTGGAGTACTGCCGCCATGTCTCCGACTGGGAAATCCAGCGTTACACCGAATTTTTCTGACCGCCCCCAATCCCTTGGGCGGCCAGCACGAAGGCGGTCGCCCACTGCCTAGTAAGGAGCATCACCATGTGTGGAATCGTAGGTCTGTACCTTAAAAAACCTGAGCTGGAAACCCAGCTTGGCAAGCTCTTCGAACCCATGCTCGAAGCCATGACCGACCGTGGCCCGGACAGCGCCGGCTTTGCCATCTACGGCGACGAAGTGGCCGATGGCTGGGTCAAGCTGACCCTGCAGGCTACTGACATCAACTACCCCTGGGTGACCCTGATGGGCCAGCTGGAAGGGCGCCTGGGCTGCTCGCTGGATTGGTTCCAGAACGCCAGCGCCGCCGTGCTCAAGGTGCACACCCGCGAGGCGTTGGCCCGCCAGGCCCTCAGCGAACTGGCCCCTGACGTGCGCATCATGAGCGCCGGGCAGAGCATCGAGATCCTCAAGGGCATGGGCCTGCCGGCGGAAATCTCCAGCCGCTTCGGCCTGGTCGGCATGAAAGGCAGCCACATCATCGGCCATACCCGCATGGCCACCGAAAGCGCCGTGACCATGGAAGGCAGCCATCCGTTCTCCACCGGCGCCGACCTGTGCCTGGTGCATAACGGCTCGCTGTCCAACCACTTCCGCCTGCGCCAGGAGCTCAAGCGCGAAGGCATCAGCTTCGAGACCGACAACGACACCGAAGTGGCCGCCGGCTACCTTACCTGGCGCCTGCAGCAGGGAGACAGCCTGGCCCAGGCCCTGGATGGCGCCTTGGAAGACCTGGACGGCTTCTTCACCTTCGCCATCGGCACCCGCAACGGCTTTGCCGTGATCCGCGACCCGATCGCCTGCAAGCCCGCCGTGCTGGCCGAGACCGACGACTACGTGGCCATGGCCTCGGAGTACCAGGCGCTGGCCAGCCTGCCGGGCATCGAGAACGCCAAGGTCTGGGAACCGGCCCCGGCCACCCTGTACGTCTGGGAACGCGAAAGCGCCTGACCTGCCACCGAACCACTGGAGAACCACATGAAGACGATCGACCTTTCCAGCACCTCGGTGCGTGTCCTCAATCAGTCCTTGCACGGTGAGGTGCAGGACCACGAATGGCGGGTGACCCACCCCGACGGCAAGCACAACCTGGCCGTGGGCATCAACGCCGCCGTGGCCGTGGATATCGAAGGCCACGCCGGCTACTACTGCGCCGGCATGAACCAGCAGGCCAGTGTCACCGTGCATGGCAACGTCGGTGTCGGCGTGGCCGAAAACATGATGTCCGGCTCGGTGCGGGTCAAGGGCAGCGCCTCCCAGGCCGCCGGCGCCACCGCCCATGGCGGGCTGCTGGTGATCGAGGGCGACGCCGGCGCGCGTTGCGGTATTTCCATGAAGGGCGTGGATATCGTCGTCGGCGGCAGCATTGGCCACATGAGCTGCTTCATGGGCCAGGCCGGGCGTTTGGTGGTGTGTGGTGATGCCGGCGATGCGCTGGGCGATTCGCTGTACGAGGTGCGTATCTACGTCAAGGGTTCGGTGCAGTCGCTGGGCTCGGACTGCATCGAGAAAGAGATGCGCGCCGAGCACCTGCAAGAGCTGCAGGAACTGCTGAACAAGGCCGGCCTGGACCACAAGGCCGCCGATTTCAAACGCTACGGCTCGGCTCGCCAGCTGTACAACTTCAAAGTCGACAACGCCAGCGCGTACTGATCCAGGAGCATTCCCATGAGCGAGCAATTCCCCCCGGTACTGCGTGAGTCGGCCACCTTCGACCGCCTGACCATCCAGGAAATCCAGCGTGCCGCCGAAACCGGCATCTACGACATCCGCGGCGGTGGCACCAAGCGCCGCGTGCCGCACTTCGACGACCTGCTGCTGCTCGGTGCCAGCGTGTCGCGCTACCCGCTGGAAGGCTACCGCGAGAAATGCGGCACCGATGTGCTGCTTGGCACCCGCTTCGCCAAGAAGCCGATCCACCTGAAAATTCCGGTGACCATCGCCGGCATGAGTTTCGGCGCGCTGTCGGCCAACGCCAAGGAGGCCCTGGGCCGTGGCGCGACCATTGCCGGCACCAGCACCACCACCGGCGACGGCGGCATGACCCCGGAAGAACGCGGCCAGTCGCAGCACCTGGTGTACCAGTACCTGCCGTCGCGCTATGGCATGAACCCCGATGACCTGCGCAAGGCCGACGCCATCGAAATCGTCCTCGGCCAGGGCGCCAAGCCGGGCGGTGGCGGCATGCTGCTGGGCATGAAGGTCACCGAGCGCGTGGCCGGCATGCGCACCTTGCCGATCGGCGTCGACCAGCGCAGCGCCTGCCGCCACCCGGACTGGACCGGCCCGGATGACCTGGCGATCAAGATTGCCGAGATCCGCGAGATCACCGACTGGGAGAAACCGATCTACGTGAAGATCGGCGCCAGCCGCCCGTACTACGACGTCAAGCTGGCGGTGAAGGCGGGTGCCGACGTGATTGTCCTCGACGGCATGCAGGGCGGTACTGCCGCGACTCAGGAAGTGTTCATCGAACACGTCGGCATCCCGATCCTGCCGGCCATTCCACAGGCGGTGCAGGCGTTGCAGGAGATGGGCATGCACCGCAAGGTGCAGCTGATCGTCTCCGGTGGCATCCGCAACGGTGCCGATGTGGCCAAGGCCATGGCCCTGGGTGCTGATGCCGTGGCCATCGGCACGGCGGCGCTGATTGCCCTGGGCGACAACCACCCGCGGCTGGACGCTGAGTTGAAGAAGATCGGCTCGGCCGCCGGGTTCTACGACGACTGGCAGAACGGCCGCGACCCGGCCGGCATCACCACCCAAGACCCCGAGCTGGCCAAGCGCCTGAACCCGGAAGAGGCTGGTCGGCGCCTAGCCAACTACCTGCGAGTGCTGGTGCTGGAAGCGCAGACCATGGCCCGTGCCTGCGGCAAGTCGCACCTGCACAACCTCGATCCTGAGGATTTGGTGGCGTTGACCGTTGAGGCAGCGGCCATGGCTCGGGTGCCGCTGGCGGGCACCGCGTGGGTGCCAGGTCAGGCGCAGTACTGACAGCCCAGCCCCGTCTCTGTAGGAGCCGGCTTGCCGGCGATAGGGCCACCGGCCGCGCCACAGCTTGAGGGCCGTGGAATGCAGGCCCGGCCCGCATCGCCGGTAAGCCGGCTCCTATCTTGTCCCGATCACACAGGAGTGCCCCGCATGAAGCTGTCTCTCGCTGTTGTGTTGTCCTTGCTCGCTACCCAGGCCAGTGCCGCCGAACCCAGCCTCGATACCGGCAACACCGCCTGGATGATCTGCGCGGCGATGTTCGTTCTGATGATGTGCATCCCGGGCCTGGCGCTGTTCTACGGCGGCATGGTGCGAGCCAAGAACCTGCTGTCGGTGTTCACCCAGCTGTTCGCCGTGGCCGGTGTTATCGGTATCCTCTGGGTGCTGTTCGGCTACAGCCTGGTGGTCAGCACCGAAGGCATGGTAGAGGGCAAGCTGACCCTCAACAGCTTTATCGGCGGCCTGAGCAAGGCGCTGATGCTCAACATCGGCCACGACAGCCTGGTGGGGACCATCCCCGAAGGTGTCTTCGCCGTGTTCCAGCTGACCTTTGCCATCATCACTCCGGCGCTGATCGCCGGCGGCTTTGCCGAGCGCATGAAATTCAGCGCCTCGCTGCTGTTCATGGGCGCCTGGTTCGTGCTGGTGTACGCGCCCATCGCGCACATGGTCTGGGGCGGTCCGGGGGCTTTGATGGTCAACTGGGGCGTGCTCGATTTTGCCGGCGGTACCGCCGTGCATATCAATTCCGGCGTGGCGGCCCTGGCTGCTGCACTGATGCTCGGCAAGCGCAAGGGCTATCCGCAGATGGCCATGCCGCCGCACAACCTCGGCTTCACCTTAGTGGGGGCGGGCCTTTTGTGGGTGGGCTGGTTCGGTTTCAACGTGGGCTCCGGGCTTGCCGCCAACCAAGGTGCCGGAGTGGTAATGCTGGCGACGATGGTCGCCGCCTGTGCCGGCATCGTCGGCTGGTTGCTCACCGAAACCGTCACCCATGGCCGGCCTACCGCGCTGGGTGCGGCATCCGGAGCATTGGCGGGGCTGGTGGGCATTACCCCGGCGTGCGCCTTCGTCGGACCGCTGGGTGCGTTGGTGATCGGCTTGCTGACCGGCGGCGTGTGTTTCTTCGCGGTGACCAAGTTCAAGCAGGCCCTGGGCTACGATGACAGCCTGGATGTGTTCGGCCTGCATGGGGTGGGGGGCATCGTCGGGGCGCTGCTGACCGGGGTTTTCGCCGCGCCGGCGCTGGGTGGTTACGTGGAGGGCGTGACGCCGTTCGGGCAGGCGCTGGTTCAGCTGAAGGGGGTGGCGTTTACCTTCGTCTATTGCTTCGTGGTCAGCTGGGCGATCCTTGGCGCGATCAAATTGACAATTGGCTTGCGCGCTTCGCAGGAGAACGAGGAGCAGGGGCTGGACTTGGCCGAGCATAACGAGCGGGCGTACAACCTCTGAGGCGGCGGGTGTACATGAGCGAAAGCTGCACTGTGCATTCCTCAACCGACAGTCGCCCGCCAGGCGAAAAAAAAACGCCGCAGGTCGGACCTGTGGCGTTTGCGGGGCAGCGATCAAAGGCTACGGCAACTCACCAAAGGCCTGGATCTCGATGAGGTACTCAGGCGCGGCCAGTTGTGCGCCCACGCATGCGCGTACAGGCGGCTCGTCTCCGACCCAGGCGTCGTAGACGGCGTTCATGGCGGCGAAGTCGTCCATGTTGGCCAGCCAGATCTGAATACGCGAGATGTTTTTCTTACTCGCGCCCACTTCTGAAAGCCAACGCTCGAGCTGGGTCAGCACGCATTGGGTCTGCTCGCCGATGCTGCCCTGGGGCGCTTCGGCGACGATGCCAGAGGTTTCGATACGGCCGTTTATCAGCACCATCTGGCTCGCACGGGCGCCAGGCTTGATCCTTTCGATCATAGACCCTCCTTAGAACAGCACGTAGGTTTTGCGCAGTGGCTCGCGAATGTCCCAGACGCCTTCACAGTTCTCCGGGAACAGCACGGCATCACCAGCGCGCAGCTCGACAGGCTCGCCACCGTCTGGGGTAAACGTGCACCAGCCGCTAACGATGTGGCTGAATTCGCGGTTCTTCAAATGGCGACGGAAAACGCCGACGCTGCTCTCCCAGACGCCGATGCTGGCGCCGACCGCTTCATCGGTCTGTGCCTGGCCGGTGGCGGCCACGGCGACGATGTCGCCGATTGGCAGTTTGGCTGGGGAGGTTTCACCCAGTGCCGACTCGGCAGCGTTTCGTACAACGGTAAGAACTTGGGTCATCAGGTACTCCTTGGTGTCTCGGTCGTTCAGGTTGGTTAGTAACTGCCTGCTTTAGCGGGAGTCAGTGAAGAAGCCTGCTGCAGGTCAAGCTTGCTCGTCTCTGGGGCCAGCCACCAAGAGATGAGTGCGCCAAACAGCGAAATGACAGCCGCTGCGAACATGGTGTTGGCGATGCCCAGCGACGCGAGTGAAATAGGCACCAGATAAGTTCCGACCGCAGCGCCAATGCGCGAGAGCGATGTTGCAAGCCCCACCGCGGACGCGCGGATCTCGGTCGGGAAGAGTTCATTGGGGTATACATATTCCAGTACCTGGGCCCCGCCGATCATCACCGCGTACCCGCCGAACAGGATGAGCACCAGGGTAGGGGACGCGTCCGGGAACATCCCCAGCAGCAGCAAGGACAATCCTGACCACAGGAAGCTGTGGATCAGCATCTTGCGCCGGCCCATGCGGTTGATCAGTTTGGTCGCCAGGAGGCAGCCCAAGGTAAACAGGAACGTAATGGCGATGGAGCCGTAGCTGGCCCAGTCACCGGTCAGTTTCAATGCTTGCAGGACTTTGGGGGCAAACGCATAGATGGCGAACAGTGGAACAATGGCACAAGTCCAGAACAGCGTGATGAATGCCATGCGCTTGCCATAGCCGGAGTGGAACAGCGACCACACGGAAGTTGGCTTTTCGCTTACCGCTTCTGGCAGATCACTGATGGAATACGAGGGCCCGTATACCTTCTTGATCACCGCATCTGCTTCAGCCACGCGCCCTTTGTTCAGCAGCCAGCGTGGCGACTCCGGGGTGCCAGAGCGGGCGATCAGGAACAGTGCGCCAGGTACCACCGCACTGGCCAAGACCCACCGCCAGCCGTCATCACCCATGGCGCGGAGCAAGAGTTCACCTACCAGGTAGGCGACTGCGGCGCCTGCGAACCACATGAGTACCATTGCAGCCAGCAAGGGGCCTCTGTGCTTGCGGGGCAAGAATTCGGCCAGCAGGGATGTGGCGATCGGGTAGTCAGCGCCGACAGCGATACCGATCAGCAAGCGCCAGGCAAACAGGGCCCACGCTGACTCCACCCAGAACTGCGCGACCGAAAAGCCTACGATGGCGATCAAATCAACCAGGTACAGGATTTTTCGGCCGTACTTGTCAGTGAACCACCCGCCTAAAAATCCACCTAGAAAGACCCCAATCAAGGCGGACGCTGCAATCAGGCCTTCCCAAAAAGCACTAAGGGAAAGGGCGCCTGAAATCTGAACCATGGCAACGCCGATAATGCTTAATACATAGCCGTCAAGAAACGGCCCCCCCGACGAATAGACCGCTAGTTTGCGGTGAAACGCATTGAGTGGAGCATCCTCGACGGAACGTTTTGAAACTGACATTTACGACCTCTTGTTTTTATTGCGCGCACAGTCATCGGCCCGATGGCGGGTCAACTATGCGGGTTATAACTAGCGGGGGAGGCGCCTTGTCCAATGGGTGACTTGCGCACCTTGGCATCCTGCCTTGCGTCACTATGGCATCGATTGTTAACAGGCCATATAACGCACAGGACAAGTCATAACAGTAATCGGGCTTTTCGATTCTTTACTGCGGTGGTCGAGTTCGGGTAAGAAGTGCGTCCAGTACAACTTCACAGGCAGCTCCCCAGTTGGCGCTTACCGGTTGGTGCATCAACACGGACAGCCCTTCGGCAGAGAAAGTCCCCGGAGTTGCAATTGCCCAGCCCAGTGACTGGAGACTTTTGTCGGGGTTGGATTCCGCAGAGCCTACACAGTCCTTGATATTGCCAAGCACCAAGGCGCGGGCCTGGTCAGCGGGCAATCCTTTTTCACTCAACCATTGCTCAAGATCGTGCAGCAAGAAGTAAAACCAGCTGTTCATGCACGCTGCGACGGTTGCAAGCTCGAACGAATCTTCGTCTTTCAAGGTCACCAGCTGGCCCAACGTTTCGAGCAGGTTCGCCGTCGCCGCATCAGGCGGGCAGACGACAACCGTCGAGCGGTTGAGCTTGGCTGCGCATGAGAGCATTGCCCGCACGCAGTCGGCTTGCGGGAATGCGGTGCGCAGTTGCTTCAGGCTTATGCCTGCCGCAAGCGAGATCAGCTTTTGGCCGGGCTTCAGGTGAACTTCATTTGCCACGCTTGTGATATGTTCTGGCCGGACGCCGAGCAGCACGGTTTCGCTGCAATCAACGACCGCCTGATTGTCTTGCAGAACCTGGCATGCGCATTCTTCAGCCAGGGTCTGGGCGCGTTCCGTGTTTCGCGGAGACAGCATGATCACGCCGGTAAACCCGCCGCTGCGCAATCCGCGAACGATGCTTTCAGTCAGTTCACCTACACCGATAATGCCCAGGCTCTGCATGTCGTCCCCTTAGCTTTCCATTCCGGCGCGGTGCTGACCCCAGCGCAGATTCAAGTTCACGCCAACGCTCAGAAACGGTTCGGGAGGGTTGCGATTCGGCCCTTCGGCACTCAACAGGAAATCAGTCAGCTCATCGCGTTCGCCGGCGAGCCAGTTGGCCAGCAAAGTGCCGGTCACGGTGCCGCGGGTGATGCCCAGGCCATTGCAACACAGCGCGCCATGTACATTGCGCGCGAGTGAGCCGAAGTGCGACATGTGGTTGCGCGACAAGCACATGGAACCACCCCAGGTGTACTCGAACGGCAAGCCTGAAAGCATCGGGAAGCGTCGTTCGAACGAGTCCCTGTGCTGGCGCCCGGCACGATCCAGATAATGCTGGTGGGCACGACCATCGGCATTGAAGCTGAAACTGTTGCGCACGAGCAGGCGTTGATCGGGGGTACGACGTAATGTGCTACCGAACGGATCTGCGGGGATCACGCCCCAGGTTTCCTTGCCGCCGAGTCGCTGCTGTTCCTCTGCCGTCAGGGGGCGAGTCATGCTCGCGTAGGTGAAGATAGGCAGCAGACGGCCCGGCAGGAAGCCGAAGTGCGAAGCAAAGGCGTTATTGGTGAGCAGCAATTGGTCGGCGATGATCTCGCCAGCGTCGTGCCTCAGCGTGACGCGGTCGCCCTGTTCGATAGAGGTGATGACCGTGCCCTCGTAGAGGGTAACGTTGGCCGGCAGCGTCTCTGCGAGCCCTTTGGCCAGTGCCGCTGGCTGTAGCAGTTTGGTACCGGGGGTATACAACGCCTTTTTGTAGAACGATGTACCCAGATGATCGGGAAGATCTTGTGCATCAATCATTTCATAGGGTTGGTCAAGCTTTTCGAGGCCACTGCGATATGCCTCCAACACCGCAAGCCCCTTGGCTTCCACGGCAGCTTGATATTTGCCATCTGGCCTTATCTGGCAGTCGATGCCGTGCTCTTTGATCAATTGCTCAAGGATGCCCTGCGCCCGCAGATTGAGCTTCAGATTCATCCGGGCAGTCGGCAGCGGGCCAATATAGTCCGCAGCACCAATGTCATGAGGCAGGTCGATGGCGAAGCCTGAGTTGCGCCCGGATGCGCCAAACCCCACGACTTGGGCCTCGATCAGAATGATTTCGTCTGCTGGAAAATGGAAGGCGAGCTGGCGTGCCGCAGCGAGGCCGGTGAAGCCTGCACCCAATACAACCCAGCGTGCCGAGCTGCGGCCCTTGTGACCAGGTTTTGGAGTGCGGGCCGGGCTCAGGTGGAACCAGCCACAGCCGTTGTCATCCGCAGGGGTGGAAGTGCTTCTGTACATGCGAATCTACTTTTAAATGTTGTTTGAGTCACTATCGCACCCATCGCCGCGTGAAAATATAACGGCCGGGACGACTCATGGAAGGTTCTGGCTGCGCCTTGAAAGACATACGCCGCGGTCCGATCGGAGCCGCGGCGTGCGGTTTTTTTCAATGGGACTGAAGGCTGGTATCAGGCCCAGATGTCGCCGATGGTGAAACCTTCGGTGAATGGATCGTCATGATCCAGCACGAACGTGTTCAAACCATAAATCCAGCTTTTGCCGGTAATGGTCGGTACCACCGCCTTATGGCTGCCGATGGTGGTTTCGTCGATCAGGCGGCCGGTATAGATGTTGCCGACAATGCCCTGGTGCCGGAATTCTTTGTTCAGCGGCAGCTCGCCTTTGGCGTGCAGTGTCGCCATCTTCGCGCTCGTGCCGGTTCCGCATGGGCAGCGATCGAGGGCGCCTGTCCAGGTGGCCGGGTCATCCCAGGAGAAATCGCCCGAAGCCATGGTCACGACATTCTTCCAATCGGCTTTAGGGTCATCGGTAGGCCCCGACAGCTGCGAGATCGTGATGCCGACACCTGGATAGTCGGGATGCGCCACCGGCAATTGCTCGATGGCCGCTTCCCGGATCATCGAAGAAATACGCGCGATCTCGCCGCCGTGCTGGGGAATCAGCTCAAGACCCTTGAACTGACGTACATCCGCGATCACGTAGAACATGCCACCCCAGCCGACATCGACTTTGACTTTGCCCAGGTGCGGCACGTCGATGACGGCGTCCAGGTGCGCAGCGAAGGCCGGCACATTCTGGAAAGTAACGCCTTTGACCTTGCCATCCTTGCACTCTGCCTTGATACGGATCAGCCCAGCTGGGGCTTCGAGCACCAGTTCGGTCAACGGTTCTTTCATGGGCAGCAAGCCCATTTCCAGCAATACGGTAACGACAGAAATGGTGTTGCCGCCAGACATCACCGGGTACTCGATCTGCTCCATGATCACATAGCCGGCGTCGGCTTCCGGGTGGCAAGGTGGAACGATGATGTTGCAGCAGTGCGCAGGGTAGCCACGAGGCTCACGCAACATCAGTTTGCGCAGCTGGTCGTCATTTTCCTCCAGCCACTTCATCTTTGCATACACGGTGTCGCCGGGCACATGAGGTACGCCGCCGGTGATCACCCGCATCGGAGTGCCGGCGTGGGTGTCTACTGCGTGGATCGTGCGCTTGAAAGACATGATGAGTATTCCTTGTTATTGGCTAACGCGTTTCGGGGAAGGGTGACGGTGGGTCTCGACAACTGTGGGGGCGTCGATCACGTCCTTGTTCGAGAGCAGGCTGCGGCAGAGGGTGTAGGCGGTCAGCAGCATGTACACAGCGATAGGCAGGCCGACCACGATGCTGGCCATTTGAATGGCCAGAAGCCCGCCCGCAATGATCAGGCTGCCCGCGATAGCACCTTCGAGTACGCACCACATGATTCGTATCCACTTGGGCGGGTGTAGCGACCCAGAGGAGTTCAGCGTCGATATCACCTGTGTCCCGGCATCGGCAGCGGTAACGAAGTGCACGGCAAGCAGCAGGCATACGACCAGGCTCAGGATGCCGCCGACGGTCGGGCCGTCCAGCCTGCCGAGGAAGGTGAACATGGCAGTGGTGGTTTCGCGACGGGTTTCTTCAAGAATCGGACCGCCTTTGAACGCACCGGCTGCGGACTGCTCCGCCACGGGCAGGTTGGCGTAGGCATGGCGCACCTGTTGTTCATCTTTCAGGGCGGTGCCACCGAATACCGACATCCAGATCAAGGTGACGATGGTGGGCACCAGCAGCGCGCCGAAAACCAGTTCCCTGACGGTGCGGCCTCGCGAAATCTTGGCGATGAACAGCCCTACGAACGGCCCCCAGGTCATCCACCATGGCCAATAGAACGCGGTCCAGGTTTTCTGCCATTCGCTACCCGCTTGGGCGTCCGTCCAGAAGCTCATGCCCACGATGTTCTGCATATAATCACCGGTCGTTTCGAACAACAGGTTCATGATGAAGTTGGTTGGCCCCAGCGCCAGCACCACGGCTACCAGTCCCAGAGAGATCCACATGTTCAATGTGCAGAGACGTTTCATCCCTTTGGACACACCGGCGAGCAGAGATATGGAGGCGATAATCGTGACCACGACGATAATCGACAGCTTGAAAGTCAGGCTGACGGGAAAGCCGAAGACGTGGTGCAGCCCCATGTTGATTTGCTCGACACCGAGGCCGAGTGCCTGGGAAACGCCGAAAGCTGTGACGACCGCGCCGACGATATCGACCGTGTGACCAATCGGGCCGTAGATCCGGTTTCCAATTAGGGGATAGAGAATCGAGCGCAGCGCCAGGGGCAGGCCTTCGCGATAGGCAAAATAGGCCAGGCCCAAGCCGATGATGGTGAAGATCGACCACGGGTGCAGGCCCCAGTGCAGCATGGTGATGCGCATCGCCATGCTGGCGGATTCATCCGTGAACCCCGGAGTGAACGGGTTGCTTGCATAATGCAGCACAGGTTCGGCAACCGACCAGAAGATCAGGCCCACGCCCATGCCGGCGCTGAACAACATGGAGATCCATGCCGCGAAACTGTATTCGGGCTTTTCGTCAGGCCGCCCGAGACGCAGGGTGCCGTAGCGGCTCATGGCCAACACCGCCAGCACCAGCAGCACGCCGCTGACCAGGGAGATATAGAACCATTTGAAGTTGTCGAGAATGGCGTCCGAGGCGAGTTTGAAAACGCCCGTGGCTGATTCTCCATAGATGCCGCAGAAAATGACGAAGGCCATGACCAGGGCAAGTGACCAGACGGTCACGGTGGGGTTCAGGCCCTTTAGAAGGCCTTGTTTTGCACGCATCGGCTATATCCTTTTTATTCTTGAAAGCTGTAAATCAGCTCGGCATATCGATGATCGAAACGTAACGAAAAAAAGCTGATGCGCGGCGCTAGCCGCGCACCAGCCAACCCAGGTATCCACCTGGAAGGGTGATGTTCAGGTTCTCCAGAGAGGGGCCCGCTCCATGGGAGTAGGGCACCAGGTCGATGTCAGAGGTCGACAACCAGGTTGGATGTCGGTCGGCTGCAGCAGAGCAAGCGCAGGCCTTTGTCAATTTCGCGCTGGCGGATACCGCCGTTGTGGTGCATTTCCACAGTGCCTTCCAGTACGGCGGTCTTGCACGTGCCGCATACGCCCTGACTGCATGACGACGGCACTACTGCACCCGCTTTTTTCGCAGCAGCGAGCACGGTCTGGTCGCCGCTCATGGTGAATTCCTTGCCTGACCGTGCCAGGCGCACCGTAAAGGTGTCGGCGGCGGGTGCTGCGTCGGCCGAGGCGGGCGTTTCAACTTCCACTGCGGCTTCGGCGTTGATATCGAAGCTTTCCTGATGGTAGTGGCGCATGTCGAAGCCGCCGCTTTGCAGCAGGGCTTTCACCGCGTCCATGTAGCCTTTCGGGCCGCAGGTGAACACCTCCCGCTCGAGGAAGTCAGGGACCAGCTGTTGAAGCTGCTCGACGGACAACCGGCCGGTTGGCCCCTGCCAGTCCGGTTCGTCCCCGTTGCTCTCGCAGAAGAAGAAGGTCTTCAGGCGTGGCATGGAGCGTTCGAGGCGCGACAACTCATCGCGGAAAATGATGTCTTTCGGGGTGCGGGCGCTGTGCACGAACACGATGTCCAGGTCGGCATGCAGATCCGCAGCGGCGCGAGTCATGGCCATCACCGGCGTTACCCCCGAGCCCGCCGAGAGGTAGAGCAACTTTCTGGCCGGTGCGGCTACGGGGGTGAAGATGCCGGCCGGGCCGGAAGCCACGAGCGCATCACCGGCACGCAGGTTGTCGTGCAGCCAGTTGGAGACGACGCCGCCCGGCACCCGCTTGACCGTAATGCTGAAGGTGAAGGGGCGCGTCGGCGTCGACGACAGGGTATAGCAGCGGGAGATGCTCTCGCCGTTCACCACCGGCGACACGGTGAGGAACTGCCCTGGTTCGTATGCCAGCGCGTGATAATCAGGGCAATGGAACACGAATGTCTTGACGTCGTGGGTTTCGTCCACGACGGTCAGGCATTCGATTCGCTTGGTTTCGCCGCTCGCCCACTGCACGCCAAAGGTCGCCCAGTGGTCGGTGTCGGCGAAGCGCTGATCAGCCCGCAGGCTGGCAATATTCTCGATCATGCCCATCACCATTAAATCCCGTGTGCTGCGAGGCGAGTGGAGTACCAGCGTGCAAACTGATCAACATACGGCTCGGTGAATTGAGAGTACGGTCCGGGTACGAATGCCGGATCCTGGGTGCCGCTATGGGTGATCGCGACGAGGCTTGCGTCCTGTTGAGTCGTGGCGACCCAGACTTCGGTCAGACGCTGCAGGTCGTAGTCGACGCCTTCCACCGCATCCTGGTGAACCAGCCACTTGGTACGGACCAGGGTTTTGTCCGGCGACAGCGGGAAGATCCAGCTGATCATGGCGTGGTCGCTCATTACATGGGTCCAGGCGTTGTTGCCCCACATGTGAGTATCGCCGAGATCTTTGCGGGTGAGGTTGCCGAGCAGCTTGGTGCATGCCACCTTGGTGTCCAAGGTTTGCGATTCGCCGGAACCGGCGATGATCATGCGCTGGGTGCGGAATTGGGTCGGGGCATCGTCTGCCAGGTGTTCCACCGTGGCATAGAGCAGGCCGTCGCTTTCCCAGTTGGCTTCGATGCCGGCTTTACGAATCTGATAGGCATCGTAGGAAGCCCGCTGCTCGTCGGTCATTTCCTCCAGGCTTACACCCAGGTCTTCCGACTGGTAGGAAACGATCAGCTCAGGGTGAGTCCCTTCGCAGTGATAGCATTCGCGGTTGTTCTCCATGACCAGTTTCCAGTTGCCGTTCTCGACATAGTCGAGCTCGTAGGCAATCTTGGTCTTGGTCAGGTCAAACGGTTCGAAGCGCGGGCGCATGGTGTCCGCCAGGACCTTGATGTCCTCTGGCGGCGTATCGCTCAGGCAAACGAATACGTGGGTGCCAATCACTTCGCAGTTGACCGGGATCAGGCTGCGGCATGAAGGATCGAAATCGGTACCCATGTGCTTGGCGTGCTTGAGGCTGCCGTCCAGGTCATAGGTCCACTGGTGGTAAGGGCAGACCAGCATGCCGACTGTGGATTTGCCAGCCTCTTTCAGGCGTGCACCGCGGTGGCGGCAAACGTTGCGGAATGCGCGGACCTGCTCGTCGTCGTCACGCACGACAATGATCGACGCTTTGCCGATATCGACCGTGTACACATCGCCAGGCTCAGCGACGTCAGCGGTAACGGCAACCAGAATCCAATGTTTGTGGAAGAACACATCAAGATCGTTTTCGAATACGTCTTGGCGACTGTAGAGTTCGCCAGGCATACCGAAACCAGGCTTGCGAGAATCCAGCAACTCGCGATGCGTTTTGATAGGGGAAGTGCTCATTGTAATCCTCACGGGCTCTTATTTTTAGTTCGCCATGAACGCCAGTGGATTATTTGAGCACGCCCATATCTCGTCAACGCACCAATTCTTACGCTTGCATAACTCCAAGTTATTCAGTGACGATTTTCTTGGTGGGTGGCACCGCTTTACTCTGCAGCCATTGGACCACGGCGGTCACGTTCGCTGTTACGGGACGACCTTTTGGCACGATGAGGTAATACGACTTCTTGGGCCTGACGACGAAAGGTTCAAGTTTGACCAGCTCACCGCTGTCAATCAGGTGATCGACCATCCTTCCCCACCCCAGTGCGATGCCGTAACCGTTGACTGCGGCATGAATGGCATCGGTGTAAAGGCTGCAACGCAGGTTGATGGTCAGCTTCGAGTAATTGGCGCCTAGCTCCTTGAACCAGGCCGGCCAAGTGATCCAGCCTTCCGAGGTGGCTTCTGCGTCCAACAGCCCAGCGGTAGTCAGATCTTCAAGGGTTGATGGCATGGGGTTGCGAGCCAGCCAGGCCGGAGAGCACACCGGAAAAACTTCTTCTTCGAACAAAAGAATGGCCTCACCGTCATCCCAATGACCGTTGCCGAAACGAATGTCCATGTCGAAATCCGGCGCCTTGAGGTCTCCCAGAAACATCTGGGTCGACAGCCTGAGCCTGACGTGGGGTAGGGCATCTACCAGCGTATTCAGGCGCGGCATTATCCGGAACTGGGACACGGGCGCGGTGGACGACAGGACGATTTCCTCCTTTTCATTACCTTCCAGTATCTGGTCGAACCCGCTGGCAATTTTCTGCAACGCCTCTGAAATGATGGCGAACAGGGTCTGGCCTGCCTCGGTCAGGTAGATATTGCGGTGCATGCGCTGAAACAACTGAGCGCCAACATTTTCTTCCAGAAGCTTGATCTGCTTACTGACAGCGGCTTGGGAAACACCCAGCTCTGCCCCGGCGAGCGTGAAGCTGTTGTGACGCGCGACGGCTTCGAACTGGAGTAAGGCGGTCATGGACGGGATGATGCGCCGGTAGCCTTTATGTTTGTTATCCGTCTCGTGGTTTTTCATACGGGGTCCGCGCGATGTGCTGAAAGGGGGCGTCAAAAAGTAAAGCTGATCGAGAACAGCTTGGCAGCACGTCCCGCCAAAACAGGCTTGGGCTTGGTCATGTGCGCCGGACAGGGTAAGGCGGCGTGCGGTGCATGGCTATAGCAAAAACCATTTCAATTTCAGGTTATGGCGGCGTGAGATGAAGTTATGCAAGGCGCTTTGCTGGCATGTTCTATCGCGTCTGCCTGGAAATTACATTTTTTGACTGAGGCATACAATGAGGTCGGCGCAGTCTGGCCTACAGTGTGTTTAAGTCGAGATAAAAAATGGATCGCAAGCTAAGCAATTTGTACATGGAGGTCATGTACATCAGTGCCCGTGCTTATCGCCCAGGGCGCCTCGTCTAACTTATCGCTCGCACCTGCAGAGCGACCTGCCAGTTGTATGGCGACTCCTTTAACGAGTCGGCTAATTGGTCACAAATATAATAAAGAGGGTCGTATGAGTGAAGGCAACGAAATCCTTTCGGTGAAGAACATCTTCAAGGTGTTTGGGCCCCGTCCTGAATTGGCCATGGACATGCTGCGAAAGGGCGCGCACAAAGATGAGATTTTCAAAAGCACGGGGCACGTGGTTGGCGTATTTGACGCCAGTTTCTCCGTCAAGCGAGGTGAGATTTTCGTCATCATGGGCCTGTCCGGCTCAGGCAAGTCGACCATGGTACGGCTGTTCAACCGCCTGATCGAGCCCACTTCCGGCAGCATCCATCTCAACGGAAAGGAAATCACCGGGCTTTCCGACAAGGCCCTGCTCGATGTGCGCCGCAAGGAAATGGGGATGGTGTTTCAATCCTTTGCCTTGATGCCGCACATGAGTGTGCTGGAAAACACCGCCTTCGGTCTGGAGATCGCCGGCGTGCCCGAAACCGAGCGTCACAATCGCGCACGCGAAGCGCTGAGCCAGGTCGGCCTGGCCGGCCACGAGCATAGCTATCCGCATCAGCTATCGGGCGGCATGCAGCAGCGTGTAGGCCTGGCCCGGGCGCTGGCCAACGACCCGGCGATTCTGTTGATGGATGAAGCATTTTCGGCCCTCGACCCGCTGATTCGCAGCGAGATGCAGGGCGAACTGATTCGCCTGCAAGCCGAGCAGCAGCGCACCATCATCTTCATTTCCCACGACATCGAGGAAGCCATCCGCATCGGTCACCGCATCGCGATCATGGAGGGTGGGCGCGTGGTGCAGATTGGCACCCCGCAGGAACTGATCAACCAGCCGGCAAACGACTATGTTCGCACGTTCTTCAAGAGCTTCGACAGCTCGCGGGTGCTCAAGGCTGGTGATTTGGCCAAGCTGGATCCGGCGGTGGTGTGCAAGGTCAATGGCAAGGCGCCAAGTTTCAAGGCCGGCGTGCCGTTTGGTTACTTGATCGACGACCAAGGGCATTTGCTGGGTGTGGTCGACACCGATGCTAGCGGTGCGTCAGCGGGTGATCGCTACAGCCTTCACGAGCAGCGTCCTGTCTTCATCGACACACCATTGCATGAAGTGCTGGGCATTGCGGCTGACCTGCCGTATCCGGTTCCGGTGTTCGACCGCCAGGGCGCCTTCCGGGGGACGGTATCGAAGAACGAGCTGTTGCAGACCTTGAGCCGCCACTAATCACAACAAGAGGTAAGCCCTCATGTCCGAATTCAGCCTTCTCGACCCGTTCCAGGCCGCTACCATCCCGTTGGGCGACTGGGTCACCGCAGCCTTGAACTTCCTTGTGCACAACTTCCGCGAGGTTTTCCGCGCCATACGCTGGCCGATTGACCAGGTGCTGAACGGCATCGAATTTACCCTGCAAAGCATTCCACCCACCATCGGCATCATCCTGTCGTCGTTGCTCGGCTGGCAGCTGGCTGGCAAACGCATGGCTGTCCTGTGCTTCGTCACCCTGACCTTGCTTGGGCTGATCGGAGTCTGGAGCGAATCGATGACCACCCTGGCATTGGTGCTGACGTCGGTGTTCTTCTGCGCGGTCATTGGTATTCCGCTAGGCATCCTCAGCGCTCGCAGCAACCGCCTGGAGAGCGTCATTCGACCGTTGCTCGACGCCATGCAGACCCTACCGGCGTTCGTTTACCTGGTACCTGTGGTGATGCTCTTCGGCATCGGCAACGTGCCTGGAGTGCTGGTGACCATCGTATTTGCTCTACCGCCGCTGGTACGTCTGACCAACCTGGGGATCCGCCAGGTGCCGGAAGACAAAATCGAAGCCGCCCGTGCCTTCGGCTGTACCCCATGGCAGATGCTGACCCGCGTTCAGCTCCCGCTGGCCACCTCGACCATCATGGCGGGCCTCAACCAGACGCTGATGCTGTCGTTGTCGATGGTAGTGATCGCCTCGATGATTTCGGTGGGGGGGCTGGGTCAAATGGTGCTGCGCGGTATTGGCCGACTGGACATGGGTGTGGCTACCGTTGGTGGAGTAGGGCTTGTGTTGTTGGCGATTTTCCTCGACCGCCTCACCCAGGCCATGGGCGCCCGCAGCAGTGCGGACCCGAGCCTGCGCTGGTATCAGACTGGGCCGCTGGGGCTTTTGCTGAAAGTGTTCGGCTTGCGCCACTCCTCGCGTCGCCGCGCTGCCGTGTAACGCTGATTGATTTGTAGTGTTGAACCGCAACAACAACCATAAAAAGGTAAACGACATGACTCATTTCGCACCTCGCAGGATGTTCGGCTACGCAGCAGCGTGCGTGCTTTCTCTTACTTCACTTTGCGCGAGTGCTTCGTATGAAAAGCCCGGCGAGGGGGTCAAGGTTCGCCCTTCCTATCCCATCGCGATGGAAGAGCGAGTGTTGGGTGAGATTGCAATCGCCGGGTTGAAGGAACTGGGATACGACGTCAAGACGCCCAGTGAAACGGAAATCCCGACGATGTTGCTGGCCGTCAGCTACGGAGACGCTGATTACACCGTGAACCTGTGGGAGAAGCTGCATGCCAGCTTCTACAAACGGGCTGGCGGCGACGACACCATGGTCCGTGTCGGTGACATGGTGCCCGGGCTCGTTCAGGGCTACATGATCGACAAAAAAACCGCAGAAGCTCACAACATCCGTTACATAACGGACATGAAGAAACCTGAGATTGCCAAGCTTTTCGATACCGACAATGACGGCAAGGCCGATCTCACCGGTTGCAACCCTGGATGGGGATGCGAGTTGGTGATCGAACATCACCTCAAAGCTTACGATCTCAACAAGTCGATCACACATGTGCGCGGTTCCTACACTGCGCTCATCGCCGACACCATTGCCCGTTTCAACGAAGGCCAGCCGGTCTTCTACTACGCCTGGCTACCGCAATGGGTAGGCGGCATTCTCGTAGAGGGCCGTGACGTAGTGTGGCTGGAGGTACCCAAAACTGATTTGCCAGACGGCGACAACCAGGCCGACACCACCTACCAAGGCAAAAATCTTGGCTTTGCCAAAGACAAAGTGGAGGCCGCGATCAACAAAGAGTTTGCTGAGGAGAACCCGGCACTTGTCAAGTTTCTGTCCCAGTTGCGGGTGAGTTCGGAAGATATCTCGGCAGAGAATTTCAAGCTTCACGAAGGTGAAGACAAGATTCCCGACATCCAGCGCCATGCGAAGGAATGGATCGCTGCGCATCGACAAGAGTTCGATGGCTGGCTTGAGAATGCTCGCAAGGCTGCGACCGTAACCGATCGCTGATTACGCAATCATTCAATCCCACTTATTCGCCCAGCGCTGCGCTCTGAAGAGCGCGGCGCAACACGGCTAAGGCTGGATACTCATGATGAATTCGCCGTTCTCAATCCCCTCGGCAGCCAGAAAGATCGATCCTGCAAGACAGCGCGCAGCAGCGTTGAAACGCGATGGGTCTGAAGATAACAACGATCGCGTCGAAATCGGCCCCACCCCGCTGGCTTTCTCAGAATGGGAAACCCTCGGGCTTGTACCGCCGAACCTGCCCGCCATGCGTGAATATCGCTTGCGTCGATTGCAGGCACAGTTGGTGGCCCGCGACCTTGCGGGTGTCCTTCTGTTCGACCCGCTCAATATCCGCTATGCCACCGACACCACGAACATGCAGTTATGGACGACGCACAACCCAGCGCGTGCCTGCTTTGTCGCAGCCAGTGGCCACGTTGTTCTATGGGATTTTCACGGGTGTGCGCATCTCTCTGCCCACCTGCCACTGGTGAGCGAGCTGCGTAGTGGTGCGTCATTTTTCTATTTTGAAACCGGGGAGCATACCGAACATCACGCTCGCCGTTTCGCTGCCCAGATTGACGAGCTGCTGCGCCAGCATGCGGGCGGGAATCGTCGGCTTGCGGTGGATCGTATCGAGGTCGCCGGTCTGCGCGCTCTGGATGCACTTGGCGTCGAGGTTCAGAGCGGGCAAGAGGTGACCGAATTCGCTCGTGTCATCAAGGGCCCCGACGAGATTCTGGCCATGCGCTGTGCAGTGGCTTCTTGCGAAGCTTCTATTGCTGAAATGCGTCAGGTCATGCGCGCAGGTGTCACCGAGAATGATGTCTGGGCCGCGCTGCACGCGGGGAATATCCGGCGAGGAGGGGAGTGGATCGAAACGCGCATCCTCAGTTCAGGGCCACGTACCAACCCTTGGTATCAAGAGTCCGGTCCCCGGGTTCTGAGTGAGGGTGATCTGCTCTCATTCGATACCGATCTGATTGGTGTCTACGGTTACTGCGTGGACATGTCCCGCAGTTGGATCTGCGGAGACAGTGAGCCCACGGCAGAACAAAAGCGCCTTTACCGCATTGCCCATGAGCACATCACCTCGAACACGCAGATGGTCCGGCCAGGCATGAGCTTCGCGGAGCTTACCGCCAAGGGGCATCGTTTGCCTGAATCATGCCGCCAGCAGCGCTACGGCGTGATGTTTCATGGGGTTGGGCTTTGCGACGAATACCCGTGCATACGCTACCCGGAGGACTTTGAGTCGCATGGTTACGCCGGCGTGCTCGAGCCGGGGATGGCACTCTGCGTCGAGGCCTACATCGGTGAGGTGGGCGGGCGTGATGGCATCAAGCTCGAGAATCAGCTGCTGGTCACCGAGACTGGCTGTGAGGTGCTGACTCGATACCCCTTCGAAGACAGCTTCCTCAGAGACTGAGTTCGTTGGGCTGGTAGTTTTACAAAGGAGAAGCAGTAATGAGTGCAAACAATAGAGGCGTCGTGTACCTGGGCGCAGGCAAAGTTGAAGTCCAGCACATCGACTATCCGAAAATGCAGGACCCGCGCGGCAAGAAGATCGAACACGGCGTCATTCTGAAAGTGGTGTCGACCAACATCTGCGGCTCGGACCAGCACATGGTCCGCGGCCGCACCACTGCCCAGATCGGCCTGGTGCTGGGGCACGAGATTACCGGTGAGATCGTCGAAAAGGGCAGCGATGTCGAGCGCATGCAGATCGGCGACCTGGTGTCGGTGCCGTTCAACGTAGCCTGCGGCCGTTGCCGCTCCTGCAAGGAAATGCACACCGGTGTCTGCCTCACCGTTAACCCGGATCGCCCGGGTGGTGCTTATGGGTACGTCGACATGGGCGACTGGACGGGCGGCCAGGCTGAGTATGTGCTGGTGCCGTACGCCGACTTCAACCTGCTCAAATTGCCAGAGCGCGACAAGGCCATGGAAAAGATCCGTGACCTGACCTGTCTGTCCGACATTCTGCCGACCGGTTACCACGGCGCCGTCACAGCGGGCGTCGGCCCAGGCAGCACTGTCTACGTTGCCGGTGCCGGCCCGGTCGGCCTGGCTGCAGCTGCTTCGGCGCGCCTGCTGGGCGCTGCCTGTGTGATCGTTGGCGACCTGAATCCGCTGCGCCTGGCGCATGCCAAGGCACAAGGATTCGAAGTGGTCGACCTGACCAAGGACACCCCATTGCACGAACAGATCGCCGACATTCTGGGCGAACCAGAAGTAGACTGCGCGATCGACGCGGTAGGTTTCGAAGCGCGCGGCCATGGTCACGAAGGCGCTAAACAGGAAGCGCCAGCTACCGTGCTCAACTCGCTCATGCAGGTGACCCGTGTAGCAGGCAAGATTGGTATTCCGGGCCTCTACGTGACAGAGGACCCGGGCGCGCACGATGCGGCTGCAAAGTTGGGTGCCTTGAGCATCCGCTTCGGCCTGGGCTGGGCAAAATCGCACAGCTTCCACACCGGCCAGACGCCTACGATGAAGTACAACCGCCAGCTGATGCAGGCGATCATGTGGGACCGCATCAACATTGCCGAAGTAGTCGGTGTACAGGTGATCAGCCTGGATCAAGCACCTGAAGGCTACGGTGAGTTCGATGCGGGCGTGCCCAAGAAATTTGTAATCGACCCCCACAAGATGTTCAGCGCGGCTTGATCAGGCAGGCGAGCTAACCGCTGCATCGAAGCGCGGTGGCAGAGCGAGGCCACAGCGTTCGTTGTACAGGTTGGTGCATTGCAGCGAATGAACGCCGTGGCCACTGGGCCGCGGCGTTTACATTTGTGCAGCCGTTTAGTACCGACAATGAGATTTTGAACGATGCGAATTTATGATGCTGAAACCATCGCCTCCTTTTTGGACTGGGGGAGGGTGATACAAGCACTTCACGATGCACATCTGGGCCCGCGTCCACAGGGAGAAAGTTTTTTCATCGGAAATAGCGGCTACGGACTGTTGAGTCGAGGTGTGGTTCTTCCCGGTTACGGTGCAGGGTTGAAGGTGTGCTCCATCACCCCTTCCAATAGCCAGCTGCAGCCGCCATTGCCGGTGGAACAAGCCCGTTTTCTGGTCATAGATGAGCAGAGTAAAGCAATCGTTGCGTTAATGGATGGCCCTGAAATCACCCGGTGGAAGACCGCCGGCGATTCCGCCCTTGCGGCTTCTTTCCTGAGCAGAGTGGATAGCCGCACGCTGCTTGTGGTCGGGGCTGGCCCTATCGCCCGGGCACTGTGCGAGGCCTACTTGCATGTGCGGCCCTCGATCAGACAGGTTCTGCTTTGGAATCGATCCCCCGAAAAGTGGCGGGCGGCGGTTCCCACATTTGGCGATGACGTGTTGGTGGAGGTAGTGACTGACCTGCCGGCAGCGATCGCAAAGGCGGACATCATTACTTGTGCCACAAGCGCCTCGGAGCCGGTAATTCCTGGCGCCTTGGTTCGTCCCGGCACGCATGTGGACCTGGTTGGAGGCTTTCGCGAGGAGATGCGGGAAGCCGATGATGACCTGTTCATCAATGCTCGTGTGTACGTAGACGATTTTACGACCGCGCAGGTTAGCGGCGATATTTGCGGGCCGAGGAAAACGGGCATTTTGCGAAGAATAGAGGGTGATCTGTACGATCTTTGCCGCCCGGAACCTTTGCTCCGAGCGGCAGAAGAGATCACGGTCTACAAGAACGCCGGCGGTGCGCATCTGGACCTTGTTGTCGCACAGACGGTGCGTAGCTTGCACCGTTGAGCCCTCACGCCCTGATGCGGGAGCTGCAGCGGCCTTCAAGACCGCCCCAGGCCCCTGCGTTCGGGCTCACTGCGAATCACCATGGACACGCCTACCGCCGACACACACAATCCGAGGATGATTGACCAGGAAAAGGGCTCTCCAAAGCTGATCCATGCCCAGATGATCGTCACCGCAGGACTGAAATACAGTACGCTGGCGACCCGGGTCGGCGATGATCGCTGGAGGCATATCCAGTAAAGCCCATAACCGCCAAGGGTCGACAACAGTGCGGTCCATATCACACTTGCCGCAAAACCCGTTGAGGCCACGGGCGCAACGCCTGTATCAAAGCTACATGCCACCCCGAAGCACAGCGTGGCCACGAAGCACTGTATCCACAAGGTCGCAAGCATGCTCACCCGCTTTGCTTTCGGGGCGGTTTTTTGCCAGACGCTGGCCACGGCTAACGAAAGCATCCCCAGGAGCGGGAGCCCATAGGCCCATAGCGGCGCGTTTCCGATCCCAAGCACTTCTTGCGTGACAATGATCACGCCCACCAGACCAATGCCCAAGCCGGCCCAGGCTCTGGCCGAGAGTTGCTGTTGCCCTAAACCGATAGCTATGACCGCCGTCCCGATGGGTAACAGATCTGCTATCAGGGCGGCTAGCCCAGCAGGCACACCCAGTGCGATCCCTTGAATCACGCCGCCCAGATAGCCGGTCATGGCCAGAAAACCGATCGAGGCCTGTTTTCCCAGGAGGGGCAGGGGTGTGCGCCGTAATTCGCGCCAGACCCAAGGCGTCAGCACGGCTGCCACTACCAGGCAGCGCCAGAACACGACCAGAAACGCCGGCGCGTGATCGATGGAATACCTCGCTCCGATGAATCCCGAGCTCCAGGTGACGACCATGGCTGCTTCTAACAGGGGAAGCGGGAGAAGCATGGGTGAAGCGACACGGGCCAGCATGCGGGAATCTCCAGAATGAAAACTTGACCCTACGCAGTGCTGGTCATTTAATAAAACGAATTCTTGTGATGCAGTAGTTTAAAGGTGATCAACCATGAGCTCGACACTGGATATCGCGCTACTCAGAACATTCCATACCGTTGCGCACCTCAGGCAATTCAAGTCCACTGCCCAACAGCTTCACAAAAGCCCGGCCGCGATAAGCGTGCAGATCCAGAGACTTGAGCAGGCGGTCGGAGGCCGGCTGCTTGACCGTGATAATCAAGGGGTGGCATTGACGCCGTTGGGACGTCGCTTGCTGGCCAATACTCGCGAATTGCTCTCTGTGCATGACCGGACTGTCAATGAGCTGAAGGTGGCGCCAGCGGCTGGAAGAATTCAGCTTGGGGTGCCCGACGAGTACGTCGTGCATGTCATGCAGGACATACTCCCGGCTTTTATCGCGGCCTGGCCTCAAGTGACGCTGGAGATCAGCACGGCGCCCAGCTTCACGCTTCTGCAAGCGGTAAACGAAGACCGCCTGGACGTAGCGATCATTGCTCACCCGTCAGGACGCCTTCCAGGTGGCCACCTGCTTCAGGCAACCAGTCCCGTTTGGGTGGGGGCCTTTGAAGGCCTGGAATTCTATGCGCAACCGATACCTGTCGCTTTGTATGCCTCCCCATGTCCTTATCGAGAGGCCATGATAGATGCGCTGGATGGCGCCAGCTTGTCCTGGCGGCCCGTCCTGGATACGCCGTCAGGTGCAGCAGTCAAGGCGTGTGTCGAGAGCGGGATTGGCGTCAGCGTAATCGACCGCGCTCGGCTCACGCCAGGCATGTTCATCATGCATGAGCTTCCGGCACTTCCCATCCATCATATTTGCCTGATCAACAACCCCAGAGCGCGTATGGCTGACCGGGCTGCGATCGAACTGCTTATCGCCTCGATCCGGCAAAAATTCAAACTGTGAAGCGGACCGCCCGGCAGTTCCAACGTGCGCCAAAGAACCTGTCGCGGTTTTCGCTTTCATCACAATTACAGATTCCGGTAGTCAGTATCAGGAATCCTGATAGAGCGAACGCATATGCTGTTTCTGTAATTTCACAGGCGTAGACTCGGAGCCACGCCGGATTACAACCGGCACAAAAGACAAGTACAAAAATGTCATCTGGAGTCACGCATGAACACTCAAGTTTCGGTCGAAGACCTGCCCCTTAGCCGCTTCCATGTAAGAACGGTATTAAGTGGGACAGGTGGACAGTTCAGTGACGGGTTCGTATTAGGGATTATCGGCATTGCCGTCAGCATGGCAGCTGGCCCCCTCCAATTGAATGCGCTTTGGATGGGCTTGCTAGGTGCAGCCTCCCTAGCAGGTCTCTTTATTGGTAGCCTGGTTGCAGGCCCCCTGGCAGATAAATTCGGACGCCGAAAAATCTTCGCCTGGGATATGTTGCTGTTCGCTGCCATCTCCGCCTCACAATTTTTCGTCACCTCTCCCGAACAATTGCTGGTTCTACGCCTGTTGCTTGGGCTGGTGCTCGGTTTCGATTACGTGGTCAGCAAGTCCTTGGTCACGGAGTTCGCTCCACGGCGCTACCGCGGACGACTGCTGAGCGTTCTTGCCGCAGCATGGGCGGCAGGTTACGTCGCCGCATATCTTATCGGTTTCGTCCTGCGTGATCTTGGGCCAGACGCCTGGCGCATCATGCTCGCTGTCAGCGGCATCCCTGCATTGCTGATCCTGCCACTGCGAATGGGCGTGCCTGAATCTCCCATCTGGCTGATGGCCCGTGGTCGCAAAGAAGAAGCCCTGGCGATAATCCGCGATAAATTCGGCCCCAACGTTTACCTGCCGGTCCCGAGCGCGACTCCCAAGAAAACCGAGGGTGCCTGGGCCGAGCTGTTCAGCAAGCGGTGGCGGAAAAACACCATTGTCGGCTGCGTCTTCTACACCTGCCAGGTCATTCCGTTCTTTGCGCTGGGGACCTTCGCGCCGCGTGTTCTCGAGGCCCTCAACGTCCAGGACAAGTTCGTCGGTGGGCTGGTCTACAACGTGTTGCTGATGATCGGTGCATTGCTTGGCCTGATGATCATCGACCGAATTTCCCGCCGCGCATTCCTGGTTGGTACCTTCTACCTGAGTGCAATAGGCCTTGCCGTCCTGGCCTTTGCCGGGTTCGGTCCGGTTGGCACCATTATCGCCTTCGGCTTCTTCGCCTGTGTACTGGCTGCAGCCGTCAACCTGGAATTCGTTTACCCGCCGGAACTGTTCCCCACTCACCTGCGCGCCTCGGGTATCGGCATGGCCGTAGCGGCAAGCCGATTCGGTTCTGCTTTTGCTACCTTCCTGTTGCCTATCGCCGTACAGGACCTCGGTATCCACGTCGCACTGGGTGTGTGTGTCGCTGTCTTGCTGATCGGTGGTGTGGTGTGCCATCTGTTTGCGCCGGAGACCAGTAAAGAGCAGTTGTCTGCCGTCACGACCGATACCCATGGGGCGTTGCCGCCTGAGGCCTGCGCAGTGCCTCCTGCCGGGCGCAAGATCGGCTGACACCAGCTTGACCGACTCACGATCCTGAACGAGTAGAGCCTATGCCGACCGACAAGCTTATCGACATGTACGCCGTGCAAGTTTTCATTGCGGTTGCAGAGACGGGAAGCATGTCGGGCGCGGCGGTGCGTCTCGGGATCTCCCAGTCTGGTGTTTCGCAAATGGTCAGGCAGTTGGAAGAGGAGCTGGGCGTCATCTTGATCAACCGCACGACGCGGCCAATGACGCTTACCCCCTTTGGCATGGCGCTGAAGAACAGAGGATCCTTGCTCAGCGAAGAGCTCTCTCACCTCAAGGCACAGGTGCTGGATGCCGGTCGCGGTGTGAAACCGGACCTTCGGATCGGTTTGGTGGATTCCTTCGCCGCCACCTGCGGCTCGGTTTTCACCAAGCAGCTTTTGGGCAAGGTGTCTCAACTGTCGATTCGAACCGGCTTGAGCCCTCAGCAGGGTGAATCGCTACTGCGCAGGGATCTGGATCTGATCGTGACCAGCGACCCGCTCATGGATGCGAACGTGGAGCGGTATCGAATCCTGTCGGAGCGATACTTCGTGATCACGCCTAAAGATAACCGGCCAGCGATGACCTCCATGGAAGAGCTCCGGGCGCTGGCCAATGTTCTACCCGTAGTACGTTTCAACAGAGCCTCTCAGGTGGGTCTTCAGATTGAGCGGCATTTGCGTGGCCTGGATATCCGCGTGCCCAATCGTCTGGAACTCGACAATGCCGATGCGCTGACCTCGATGGTCGCTGAAGGCATAGGTTGGGCGGTGACCAGCCCGATCTGTTTTTTGCAGGCCGCCCATTGGGTGAACGATGTTGCAGTTCATCTCACACCCGATCTGGGACTGCAGCGCTCGCTGTACCTCGTAGCCCGCCGCGATGAATACAGCTCTTTTTTTGCTGATGCATGTGAAATTGCTCATGACGTTGTGCTCAACACCTTTTTGCCCCGCCTAACCGCACTGGGGTGTGGTGTTGAAACACTGATAAATATTGCCGAGGTTAAATAGCCGTGAACACCTTTGATAGCGTGAAAGAACGTCTGGAACGTGACTATGTGGGTGAAGTCCAGATTCCTGGGGACAAATTGTATGGCGTCAATTCGCTGCGTGGCTACGAGAACTTGACCGTTTCGCCACTGACGGTTGCCCACTACCCGGAGTTCCGCAATGCGTTTGCCCAAGTCAAATGGGCAGCTGCCCTGGCCAACCTGGACTGTGGAGTATTGACCAACGCTCAATGTGATGCGATCGCCCAGGCGTGCCAGGATGTGATTGCGGGCAATTGTGACAGCTCTCTTATCGTTGACTTGCTGGAAGGGTCAGGCGGCACGTCCACCAACATGAACTTCAACGAAGTAATCGCCAACCGCGCCCAGCAGTTGCTTGGACACGAAGCGGGCTCGTACGAAGTCGTGCACCCCAACGATCATGTGAACTGCTCGCAGTCCACCAACGACGTGTACCCGGCGGCCTTGAAGATCGCCACCCACGCCATGCTGGGTGGGCTGATCGCAGAAGTCGGGCTGCTGGCTGCCGAGTTCGATCGCAAGGCGCTGCAGTTTGCTGACATCCTGCACCTGGGTCGCACCTGTCTGCAGGACGCCCAGCCGATGCGGCTGGGTCAACTGTTTTCCGGCTACGCTTCGCTGACCCACCGCCTGGCCGACGAACTGGCCGGGGTTCGGAGCAAACTGCATACGCTGCCCCTGGGCGGTACCGCGATCGGTACGGGCTTCGGCGCGCCGGCCGCTTATCGAGCTTCGGTGTATCAACATTTGGCCGCCATCACTGGTGTGGCCTACAAGGCGCCATCGAACTCCTTTGATGCCATGCAGAACATGGATGTCTTCTCGCGGGTATCGGGTGAGTTGCGTACTTGTTCCGCTTCCATCGCCAAGATCGCGGCTGATCTCACCGTGCTCTCCTCGGGACCGGTTGCCGGATTGGGTGAGGTTAAGTTGCCGGAAGCCCAGGCTGGCTCGTCGATCATGCCTGGCAAGGTCAACCCGGTCTTGCCGATGTCCATGATCCAACTGAGCTTTGCTGTGATTGGCAACGATACCGCCGTCGCTCAAGCAGTTCAGTACGGTGAGCTCGAGATCAACCACTTCGAGCCGGTCGTGTCTTCTCGGGTGTTTGACAGCATTACGCTGCTGACCAAGGGCATCCGGCAATTCCGGGAAAAGTGCATTGTTGGCTTGACTGCGGATGCGGAGCGAAATAAAGCGCACCTCACCCAGTCCATGGCTGTCGCCACTGCTTTGGTGCCCAAACTTGGGTATGCGAAGGTGAGTAAACTGGCCCGCCAATCGGTGAGCGAAGGGCGGTCGTTGCTCGCAATCATGGAAGAGACAGGTGTAATGAGCGAGGCGGAAGCAATCGCGGCCATTGAAAAAGCATCGCGACCAGTCTTCGACGTCTGACGGTACGACAACTTGCAAGATACGTGCTACGTGTCTTGCAGGTTTTAATGAGAGTAAATGTGGTGAATGCGGCTGAATTGCTGGCAGAAATGAAGTCCATGGGGTTGGCGTTTGCTGTCCAAAGACATGCTGCCGTCCTGACCATGGCTGAATCAGGCGAACTGGAGCTAATGCTTCAGGGGGAGCGCTGCAAGAATCTGCTGTTGCGCGATAAAACCGGGCAGCTTTTTCTGGTCATGACCCTTGCTGACAAGGCCATAGATCTCAAGACGCTTCGGGCGTCACTCGGCTCTGCTCGGCTTTCCATGGCGAGCCACGATCAGATGTTCGAGACGCTCGGCGTCAAGACCGGTGCGTTGAGCCCTCTGGCATTGGTCAACGACACCCAGCGCGCAGTCAAGCTGGTTATCGACAGTGAGCTCCAGCTAAGCCCTGGGCTTTTGCTGCATCCGCTCGATAACTCCATGAGTGTCCAGCTTTCTACCCACGCCCTGGGCAATTTTTTGTCTGAGCTGGGGTATGCCCCCGCTTGGACGCCGCTGTAGGCATAGCGCTGTGAATGCAAAAAGCGAAGCCATGGGTTGGCTTCGCTTTTTTGTGCCTACAGATATGAGCTGAGTGCTTCAGTCACAAGCGTCATGGCTAGCGCTCATGTCCAATCTCGCTGGCCAGCCCTGCCTTGCACGCCAAAAGTGCATCGGTGTACCGGTTCGGCTCTCGTTCAAAGCGGAACGTCGGGATCGGCATAGAGATGGCGAAGCAGCCAAGCACCGTATCCAGAGCGACCGCAGTGGTGGTGATGCCTTCCATCAATTCGCCATGATCACAGGAAAAGCCCAGCTGGCGGATGCCATCCAGCTGTTGAAATATCTGGTCATCGAGCGGGTCACTTGCCGCATCTGCACTGACCATCATGCTCCGGATCTTCTCGTCATCTTCAAGTGCCAATAGCGCACGTCCCGCTGATGTTCCATGCAGTGGCAAATCGAGCAGCCCCAGCCTGGGCATGACCTGCAGTTCACGATCAGCCACCACGCGATGTTCCACCAGCAGCCGAAGCCCGTCCGCACAAGACAGTACAGCAGTCTCCTGGACGCTGCCGCTGAGCTTTTGAAGCCACGGGTGGACAATCGTGATGCGGTCGGCATGCGCGTGGGTTACGAGCCTCAGCAGGCCAGCACCCAGGCGGATACCGCCTGCGCCCTCGCTTCGGATCATGCCTTCCTCTTCCAGCGCGCCCACAATCCGCTGCACCGTGGAGCGCGGGAAACCAACCTGCTGAGCGATTTCTCCAAGACTCAGCCCGTCGGGCCTTTTGCCTAGCAAATTTAATATCTTGGCTGCACGCGCAATCACTTGGATACCGCCGCCACGTTCGTCGCTGGTGCCTGCCTGATTCGATGGTTCCATGCTCACCTCCCAGTTTCCGGTCACTGTACCACATTGTGGTACGCATTTTTTCGCGATACAGTGACCACATTGTGATACAGATCATGAGGTGGGGTGTGCTCCGGGAGTTTTCATTTGCAGGGCTGTTGGTAAGCCCGATGGTGGTATGTGTGCTTATCGCGGCGTTGCTCACGGCCATGACGCTTCGGCTGATCCCAGGGCGGCTGGAAATGCTGTTCCAGGTCAGACCTGCCTGGTTAGGGCTCGCGATTTTCACAGGCTATACCGCCGCGGCTTTATCCATTCTGGATGGGGGTTTGAAATGAGCGGTGTGGTACGCGTTTCGATGACCTTGCTGATCGCCGCCGCTACGATTGTTGCTGGCTCCTGGGTATGGAACCACTATCGATATTCGCCGTGGACTCGGGATGGGCGCGTGCGTGCAGACATCGTGGTGGTCGCCCCTGACGTTGCCGGCTGGGTAACCCGGTTAAGTGTTCGGGATAACCAGGCGGTCAGGAAGGGCGACCTCTTGTTCGTGATTGATCCTGCCCGGTATCTGGCAGCCTTGAACGAAGCAAAAGCGAAGATGGAGCATGCGAAACATGCCTGGCAACTAGCCGCCGGCCAGGAGCGTAGGCGAGTTCCGCTCGCCAGAATCAACGCTATCAGCGCCGAGGATTTGGACAATGCCCGCTCCCAGGTACTGCTCGCCAAATCCGAATATGAAATGACCAAGGCGCAGTGGGACAAAGCTCGGATCAATCTCGCGCGCACCCGAGTCACCGCCCCGGCAGATGGCACCATCACCAATATCCGGCTGCAGGAGGGCAATTACGTGACGCAGGGTGGCCCGGCATTCTCCTTGATCAAAGATGGCTCGTTCTACGTGACCGCGTACTTTGAAGAGACCAAGTTGCCCAGCATCAGCGAAGGGGACATGGCTGATATCGCGCTGATGAGCGGTGGGCCGATCTTGTCAGGGCGGGTCACGAGCATCGCCAAGGGCGTCGCCAACACGAACACCCAATCCGACCCCATGTTGCTGCCGCAAGTGCAGCAGGCATTCAACTGGGTTCGGCTGGCGCAACGTATACCCGTGGATATCCGGCTCGAGACCGTGCCGCGTGAAATACGCTTGAGTGCGGGCATGAACGTCTCAGTGAGACTCGTACCTGCTCATGGCGCGGTCGCTGGCCGATGAGAACCGTGCTCATACATTACCTGCAGCCGAACTTGCGCAGCGTTCTCTTTGCGCTGAAAGGGGTGTCTGCGGTCGCATTGGCGCTCGCTGTCTCCATGGGCCTGGATCTGGACAAGCCGTTCTGGGCGATGGTCGCCTCGATGATGCTACAGGCGCGCCCCGAAACCGGCCTCGTGATCGAAAAGGCGTTGTGCTTGATCCTTGGCTCGACACTGGGCGCAGCTGTGGCCATATTTATCCTGGATAACTTCATGCCTTATCCGACGCTGGCCATTGGTGCGTTGGCTGTCTGCGTTGCCTTCACTTCAGCGCTGGCTTCAACCGAGCGTCATGTCAATTTCATCTTTGGGCTCGCACTTGTTTCGGTGACGGCCATCCTGATCGTCATGTTCGCGATAGCCGATCCCGCGACCACTAGCAGCGGGTCAATATTCCTGGTGGTCAGAGCGAGGCTGACCGAGGTGATCGTAGGCGCAAGTTGCGCAACGCTTTCGAGCCTGTTCCTGTTTCCTTGGCGGGTTGAGATGCTGGTCAAAGGTCATGCAAAACGGCTGCAGGCTTTGAGCATGGGTTACATCGAACTGCTGCTGCAGCCAGAGCCAGATCGTGCAGCGCTTCACCAGCAGCGTCTGGGCATGATCGCCCTGGTCACCACGATCAACGATGAATCGAACGCCGGTCGCTACGAGCGGGCCAACACCATTCGCGCTGCTCTGTATATGGCGAACGCTGCCCTGACAGTGATCGCCTGTGGCCAGACAGTTGAGGGATGGTTCAGGCAGAACAAAGCGAGCTGGGTAGGCTTGCTGGCTGCGCACAACACAGATCAAGGTGTACAGCATTCCCCGCTGCAGCTTCTGGCTGAGCTAAGCCAAAGATCCTCTAAGATCCAGGTGGATGACCTCGACGCCGCGTTTCAGGAGTTGGCTAGGGCCAGTGCGTTGATGTCTGCAGCAGATGAAACCTTGGAGAAGAATGAACATTTCCATGAGCCTGGTCCACGCCTGAAAAGGCACAGGGACTGGCGGACCGCCGGAACATCAGCGCTGCGCAATGCAGTGGTGTTTCTTGCCGTAGCTTACGTATGGATCCTGTCCGATGGCGCCCCAGCGTTGATCATGATGATGGTACTGCCCACTCTTTTCTCGCAAATGTTCGGCGCTGCACCGGCACCGGCGATGATGGTTCGTAAACTGATAGTAGGGGTAGCCCTCGCGGTACCGGTGGCAACCTTTTTGGTGCTGGGAACGGTTGCCCAAGGCCCTGATCATTTTGCAGCTTTAATCATGATTCTGGCTTGCCCCCTGTTTCTTGGCCTGATGGCGATGACGTCGCCTGCCTTAACGCCGTATGGACTGGGCTTTTGCCTGACGCTGGCGGTGTCGACCCAGCCTAGCAACTACATGACGTTTGCAGTTGATCAAGCTGTTACGACCGGCATCGGTGTCATAGCGGGTCTCGGCGTCCTCTTCATTGCGTTCGCCCTCACAGGACCCCCCAAAGGCGTTGCGTTACAGAGGCGGGTAATCCAGGCGTTGGCTGCCGACTTGACCTTCATGAAGGCGACAGGAAAGCCGGTAGCGTGGTTCAACCGGCGTGTGGTTGAACGACTCGCTTACCTACACGGTTATGCACCCGATACCGTCGAGGGGCGAGAGCTCACCGTGCACGGCTTGGCTCTGCTTGAGAAAGGGCATCGCTTGACAAGGAATCGTTCAGCTAGTGGCTGAAGCCAGCCGGGATAAGTCCCTGGCTGACAAGCCCGCCTTCTGTGGCCCTAACCCAGATGCGCAGGCATATTGGACGGGCTGTGCGATCAATCGGGGCGGACCGGGTATTTGCCCCAGCATACCAATCGTAGATCCGGTCACTTCCTTGGCCTGCAAAATGAGTCCAGAATTGAGGCTATCCCCGTTTCAGGGATAGCTGAAAAGCCTTAGTTTTCAACGGCTCGGAAGGCGGATGCGAGTCTCGTTTCCATCCTTTAACTCAGTTCAGCCAGCACCTTGCCTTTGTCAGGTTGTTTTGCAACCTGACAGTGCATAGCGAGCTCATTCCTCCATCAGTTGTTTTCGTTTTTCCAGCAGATCACCTCGTCGATACGCTGCTTCAGTCGCATTACTCTTCAGAAGTAATAACCCACGTTGCTGTAGACCTGATTTTCCCACCGATTGCTGCCGCCGCTACCCAGGCTCTGGGTAAAATCACTCCCGCCGATGTACGGGTCATTGCGACCATGCAGCCATTCCAGCGCCACAAAGAGCCGCCCCAGGTTGAACGAACTGCCGAGAATGGCTCGCTGTGAATTGCTGAATTGCCCCTCGTCCTTGTCGAACAGGCTGTAGTTGGCATATACCTTGACCTTCGACAGCCAGCCGAAGCGTGAGGCTAGTTCATAGCTGACGTCCGCCAAGTACAGGTTGCCCTTGGCGGCGACATTGAACGTGGCATCGAAGCCGCCAAAACTCACCAATGTGTCGGTCCCCATGTTCTTCGGAGTCATTCGCTGGCGCGCAGCCATTGCCTGGAAACCGAGCGGGCCCCTTTGGGCTTTGAGGTGCAGTGCCGTGGCCAGGCGCTGGCCGTCGCGGTTGGTGTCGTTGTTGTGCAAGTTCGAGGACAGCATCGACACGCCGAGCTCACCCTGCCAGTCGCCAACGCTGTAGCGACGGGCAATACGCCCGACGAGGATGTCGCGCTCTTCGTTGTCGCTGCCTTGCGCCACATAGCTGTCGGCCGAGGCCACGCTGGTGCCGTAGGTGCGGCCGCCGCGGCTGGTGCCGTGACCCTGTTGCGCGGTGACCGGGTAGTAGGCCGCGCTCAGATCCCAATCATCGAACTGGCCGAGGTACTTGATGCCGATGTCCTGGGTATCCTCCAGGCCGACCACGTTGCCGAGGGTCTCGAAGAAGGTATTGCCAAAGTACCGGCCCAGGCCGAAGGGGATGTCGGTCAGGCCAAGCTGGACCTGATGCGCAGGGGAAAACCTGTAGCCCACCCAGGCATGCTCGAAGAAGGCGATATCACCGATGTCATTGGTGTACTGAAAAGGGTAGGCATTGCCGTAGAAGCGATATTGTACCGAGCCGATCCAGTGCTCCGAGTCGTAATCGGCACGCAGGATAAGCGTGTCGAAATCGAACCTGGAAATATCCCGGTCCGGGTCGATATCGAGCCGGCCGCGGATTGCACCGCCGATGTCCAGGTGCTCGGTCACCGGCACGGCCGCGGCCTGTTTTGGTTGATCTAGGAGGGCGAGCAACATCAGCGCGAACGCATAGCGTTGAATCTTCATGAATCGCTCCGGAATTATTGTTTTAAGGGCGACGAGGAGAGAATTGCAGACGTGACTGGACACAGTGGCGCCCGGGCGACGCGCCAGGCGAGCCCATTACCACTGTGCATAGGACTGATTTGGAGACCTGCCCCGGGGCCATGCGTCCCGGGGCAGGTGAGGGCAAGCGCTGCTTAGCCTCTCAAGGCCGAGGTGGCTGCCTCGTCGACCTGCAGCGTGAGCGGGTCGATGACCACGCCGTAGTCACGCTTGGCGGCTTCGATGCTGATGTATTCGTCGAGTACGTCTTCCAGCACTTCAGTCACGGTGCGCTGGCGTGGATTGCCCCAGCCACCGCCACCTGTGCTTTCGAACATGAACACATCGCCTGCTTTGAACTTGTGCGAGGCCAGTAGTGGGCTGGACCACGAGCCGTCGCTGGCCAGGCCACCAATGACCCGAACGTCGCCGTTGGCATGGATATGACTGGCACGCTGTACAGCGCTGGGCAGGCCGCCCGAAGCGCCGGGGCTGCCTTCGAGGGTACGCGAGGTTTCCATGCCCAGTTCGCCGCCGCCAAGGAAGCGTACCTTGAAGGTAGCCCCTAAGCCGCCACGGTGGCGACCGGCACCTGACGAATCGCCTCGCAGCTCGAAGGCCTCGTAGGCGATGGGGAAGAACAGCTCGGCGGTCTCGGCCGGCATGTTCATGCAATTGCCCAGCGGGTCCATGGTGACGCTCATGCCGTCGGCATATGGGGTGCCGCCCCAGCCACCGGCCGGCAGGTCGGAGAACACGTCGGTCTTACCGTCGGGCGAGGTGCAGCTGGCGACGAACCAGTTGCATTCCGAGCATGTGGAACCGGTGATTTTCTCGGGGATGGCCTTGGCCAGGGCCTGCCAGATGGCGCTGGTGATCTTCGACGAGGTCAGCGTGGTGCAGCCGATGGTCGGCGCCGGCCATTGTGCGTTCAGCCAGCAGCCCTCAGGCAGCACGACCTCGATCGGGTTGAACATGCCTTGGTTCTGCGGCGCATCGGGCGCCAGAAAGAACTGCAGTGAATACAGCGCGGCAGAAATGGTGTTGGCTCGCGGCGAGTTGATCGCGCCCTGACAGATGGGGTCGGTACCGGCGAAGTCGACCTTGATCGAGGTGTCCTGGATCTCCAGGGTGACCTTGAGCTTGACCCGCTGGTCGCTGATACCATCGGTGTCGGCGTAGTCCTCGGCCTCGTAGACACCGTTGGGGATCTTGCGGATCGACTCACGGATCATGCGCTCGGTGTAGGCCTGGATCTTCTTCATGGCCTTCTTCACCGTTTCGGCGCCATAGCGCTCGCAGGCCCGTTGCAGCTCCTGTTCGGCGCCCAGCAGCGCGCCCAGGTGCGCCTGCAGGTCGCCCTTGATGAAGTGTGGAGTGCGTGAGTTGTTGAGGATGATCGCCAGCAGGTCGTCGTTGAGCTTGCCGCCCGAGTAGATCTTCAGCGGTGGCAGGCGCAGGCCCTCGGCCGCGATGTGGGTGCTGAACGCCTGGCCGCCGGCACCGCCGCCGCCCAGGTCCATCCAGTGGCCGCGGCTGACGCCGTAGCCAATGAGTTCCTGCTTGTAGAAGATCGGCTTGATGAAGGAAATATCGTTGATGTGGGTGCCGCCACGATAGGGGTCGTTGACCACCATCACGTCGCCTTCATGCACGTTCTCGCGGCCAATGGTCTTCACCGCTTCCTCGGCACTGAACTTCATCGCCGCCAGGTGCACTGGGCAGTTGGCCGCCTGGCTCAGCAGTTGCAGGTCGGCGTCGTAGATGGCGTTGGAGAAGTCCAGCATGTCCGCCAGGATCGGCGAGAACGAAGAACGTTGCAGCACGGTCGCCATGCGGTCGCTTGCGTACTCGAAGATGCTGCGCATCACCTCGAAGGTGATCGGGTCGATGTCGTTGTCGACGTCATGACCGATGATTTGCTTGCTCATAGTGGGCTCCTTATTTTTATTTTTCGATGTCGATGACCAAGGCGCCCATCGCATTCACATGCGCTTGGGTGTTCGGCGGCATCACGGTGCAGGCGTGCTCGTACTCGATGATTGCCGGCCCCTGGATGCGGTGCTGGGTGCCCAAAGCTTCGCCGTCGTAGACCTTGCACTGCGTCCACTGGCCATCGAAGTACACGTCGCGCACGGTCTTGACTGCATCGCCGTCGGTGGCGTTGACCAGGTCGACCGGGGGCGGCGAGTCCATGCGGCCGATGGCGGTGACGCCGAAGGAGACGAACGCCGGGGCGAAGTCGTCGGAGCTGACGCCGAACTCCTGCTTGTGTGCGGCATGGAACGCCTGCTCGATGCCCGGCAGGCAGGCGGCGGTCAGTTCGCCAGCGGGGATCGGCGTGTCCACTTCATAGGACTGGCCGACATAGCGCATTTGTGCGGTGCGGATCAGTTCGATATCGTTGTCGTCGTCGATGCCCTGTTCGCGCAGCACGGCCTTGGCCTTGGTTTCCAGCTCGGCGATCATTTCGTTGATCTTGCCGAGGTCGGCTTCTTTCACCGGCGAGTAATAGAACCGCTCGAGGTCCTGACGCAGGTTCATTGCCGTGGCGCCGAAGGCCGAAGCGACACCGGCATAGGGTGGCACTATGACCTTGGGGATGTTCATCGACTTGGCCACGATGCAAGCATGCAGCGCACCCGCTCCACCGAAGCTGGCGAATACGAAGTCGCGTGGGTCACGGCCCCGGGCGACGAGGATTTTCTTCACGGCCTGGGCCATATATTCGCAGCCGATGCGGATCATGCCTTCGGCGGTCTCCAGCGGCGACAGACCGATTTGCTTGGCCAGTTGGGTCATGGCCTTGTCCGCGGCCTCGATGTCGAGGTCGAACTTGCCACCCAGGGTTGGTTCCAGGCGCCCCAGTAGCAGGTTGGCATCGGTGATGGTCGGTTGCGTGCCGCCACGGCCGTAGCACACAGGCCCAGGCTCGGAGCCGGCGCTTTTCGGGCCGACGCGTAGCGAGCCCCCCTGATCCACCCAGCCGATCGAGCCGCCACCGGAGCCGACGCTGTGGATGTCGAGCATCGGCACCACGATCGGCACTTCCCATTCCAGTTCATGGTCACGGGTGATTAGGCCCTTGCCATGCTCGACGATGGACACGTCGAAGCTGGTACCGCCGACATCGGTGTGCAGGATCTTGTCGAAGCCGCTGAGTTCGCAGAGGTAGGCCGCATAGGCGACACCGCCTGCCGGGCCGGACTCGAGCATGTCTTCCGGGTGCAGCCGCGCCAGCTCGGCGGACATCACGCCGCCGCTGCTCTTGAGAATCAGCAGCTTGCCGGTGAACTGGTGCTGGCGCAGGCGCGCCTCCAGGTCGTCCATGTACTTGACCATCACCGGCATGCAGGCTGCGCGCACAGCGGTAGTGGTAAAACGCCCGTGCTCGCGGAACACCGGGCGCGTTTCCCCGGAAAGCACCACATGCACGTCAGGGCAATGCTCGAGCAGGATGTCGCGCATCTGCTCTTCGTGGCGGGTGCTGGCATAGGAATTGATGAAGCCGATGCCGACCGACTTGATGCCCGATGCCTTGATCTTCTGCGCGACCTCGTGGGCTATGGTGATATCCAGTGTGCGCTCGGTCTCGCCGCGCACGTTGGTGCGCTCGGGGACGGTATAGCGGAAGCGCCGCTTGATGATGGGTTTGGGCTTGGTCTGGTACGGATCGTATAGATGTTCACGGTGCTGTCGACCGATCTCCAGAGTGTCGCGGAACCCTTCGGTGGTGATGAAGGCCGCATCGGGGTAACTACGCTCGATCAAGGCATTGGTCGCGGTGGTGGTGCCATGCATCAGATGGGAGATGTCGGCGATTGCTATGCCGGCCTTGTCGATGGCTTCCAGTACCGCGATCGAGCGGTCTTGCTTGGTGGTGAGCACCTTGGCTGTCACCTGTTTACCCGAGATTTCCTCCCAGGCGAATAGGTCGGTAAAGGTACCACCCACGTCTACGCCTACTCTCCACATACGATGTTTCTCCGCGCTTGTTGTTTTTGGAATGCTTCAGAACCACATCCCTAGATTCTTCCTCCGCAAACGCAGGCTCAATCAGTCAGAAACAATAAAATCGCAGGGCGTCCCATACGTTCGTATGAGGTGAGTTGGATACGTTATCGCGAGTCGGTGGAAAAGCAGCCTGCGTACTACAGCGCGACTGGATTTCCTGCAACGTTTTCAATTAGCAAAACCGGTGATGCGTTCATGCTCGAATACAAGAACTACTGTTCGATTCCCGCAATTTGGGCGCTTCGTAGTGCTATCCAAAGCGCTGTGACGTCTTCGGTGGATTCGAGAGAGCGTCCTGTAATTTCCTCAATACGTCGAATTCGATAAACCAGCGTCTGCTTGTGAATATTCAAACGCTGAGCCGCTTTCTGCCAAGAGCGATTGTCTTCCAGGAAAACACGCAAGGTGTGCTCGAAACGAGCGCCCTGTTGCTTGTCGTAGTCGGCCAAGTGGCCCAGAACCAGACGATGGACACGCGCGGCCTCGTCAAGGCTGCTGGGTAACCATGACTGTTCGTCGCGGGCTTGAGCGTAGGCCACCAAAGGCCTTGTGGGCCCGCAGTGTGCCAGGGCCAAGCGGGCTTCACGCAAGGCCTCAGGCGCTCTCAATGCGCGACCCAAAGCATTGCTCTGTCCAAGGTTGCATCCCAGTTCTGCTTGAATCTGCCTAGCTGTATCTTCCAGGGAAAACAGGGTGATCAACTCGTCCCCCTGCAGGCGAATCGCGATTCTGGTGTTCAACCGAGCCAGGCGCCGTAGCCAAGCGCTTTGCTCGTCACCGCCTACCTTGGTGATTGCGATAAAAGTCTGCTCAACCGCGCAATCGAAATGAGTCAGGCGCTCCTGCGCTGATCGTTCGGTAATGCGCTGCTGCAGCAGGTCGTCGAGTAATTCCGAGCCTAGACGCAACAAGCGTTGGTGCTCGGCCTGGAGGCGTTCCAGTTCCATGCTCAGCACCCCAACGAGATGGTGCAGAAGTCCATAGTCCAGGAATTCGCCACCGATACCCAACAGGTGGCAGTGCTGCATCGATGGGAGGCCGATAGTGAGCGCTTCTGTCTCTCCATTGCTGCAACGTGATGCCGATGCAGGCAGTTCACGCTTTTCGAGTGCCACACACCAGCTTTCTGGTAGGGCAGGGAGGTCGTCTTGCCAAGGTTGCAATGTCCTGGCATCGAACAGATACAACTGGGCGTGAACGTCTTTGGACAGTCGTATCAGCAGGTCCGCAAGCCCCAATCCTTGCAGCCCCAGACGAGCGCTTTCGTACATCCTGCTAACGGCTTGGCGCCGTTGGTATTCAGCCTCTTTACTGGCGTCCAGGATGGCACGTGTAACAGCCGAGAACGGCACCGAGTAAAAGGTCATCATCACCGGCAACCCGAGCCGTTCGGCCTCCACCTGCAACGCTGTCAGGTCTGCCGGCGCTTGCATGTTCTCACCGATCATGACGCCGGCCAGGCGTGCCTTGGCCAAGCGCTGGACATACAGTTTCTGCGCTTCGGGCTCCACAGGAATGCCGATACCGGTTGTCATCAGCAGATCGCCTTCGCCAAGCCACTCCGTGGGATCCATGAGTTCACAGACATGTGCCCAGCGAACGGCTCGATCGACACCGGCAGCACCTGCCAGTAAGCGAGTTTGCAAGGAAGTGTTGTCGAGAATGTCCTGAACGCAGTACGTCATTTTGACCGGGTACTCATTTTGTATTTGTTCGAAAGAACAGGTATGCCACTGTTTCTCACAACTGCCAAGTTATGGCATCAGGTAGCGAAACGCTTTGGTTGGGACAAGTATTGAAATGTGCGTGAGCGTCGGCTTAGGCTGAAATGGCTGTGCGCAAGCACGAAGGTTTTGCCTCTCTCTACAGGCTGAAAGACAGGAATTACGCATGCCGATACTGCCATCGCAAGAACTGGTTTCTCCATCGCAGTGGTCTGTTTCTGCTTCAGTCGACCTTCACGGGCGCGTGGAGGAAACAGACAGCGCACGAGGTGCACGGCAGCTTCGCACGCTTGAAAGGGTGATTCAGCTCGCAAGGGCATTACTGTTGTCCGGCAAAGATGCTGTCAGATGCATTTGGGTGGCAGAGGACAGCACCTGGCAGGCCGTGAAGATTGAGCGGTGCGATGCCTACACCACAGTGCCAACTGCCGAGGTGAGCCTGCAAAAGCTGGAACCGACGGCTGGCATTTCGTTACGCGAGCTGGATGTGCTGACGTTGCTGGCCGCCGGATTGAGCAACGAGGTTGTCGCACAGCGCTTGGGTCGGAGCCCGCGAACCGTTGCCAAGCACGTTGAACACCTGTTTGAAAAGCTGCAGGTCTGGACCCGAGCAGGGCTCGCCAGCTTCGCTGTGGATCAAGGGCTTTTGAGGTTTCCGACCCCAGGGGGTTGCCAGGGCTTGGCGCTGGGCTCAGCAGTGCTTGAAGGATTGATTGACGAGCTGGATTCGCAGAAGGTAATTCCTCCGGTCAGGCTGCAACGACGGCCGTTGTACATCGGCATTCCGTACAGTGCAGAAGGCCGAGGCTCGGCGGACTCACAGGAAATGCTCAATGGGGCGCAGTTGGCGATAGAGGAGATCAACAGCCGCGGCGGTGTGCTTGGCCGTGAGTTGGCGCTAGTGACCAGCTCCTGTGACCCGAGCGATACAAGATCTATGAGCCAGGCACTTGAGCAATTGGTGAATTGTGAGGTGGACGGCATTACTTCGGCTTATACACATCCACAGGCATTACTCAGTGATCTGTTGAGCGATTACGGCGCGCCGCTGTTGCACTCATTGACCATGGAGTGTGCGGTGGAACCTGTGAGGCAGGAGCCCTTGAGGCTAGGCAATCTCTTTCAGGTCAATGCCAGCGATATTACCTATGGCGTCGGGCTGGCGAGATTCCTCAAGCAGATCATCGCTGAAAAGTTGTGGGCGCCGTCTAACCGCAAGATTGTCATCGTTCAACCTTTCTGGCCTGGGCTGAATCTCGGGCTTTCTGCGCTGGAAAGTCGCCTGGGCGAGCAGGGCTGGGATGTGGAGGTCATGTCAGACCTCGCTGCGCACCCTGTTAATTGGGACCTTGTGGTGACGCAGCTGCACGTCCGGCAGCCCAGCGTAGTGGTGCTGGCGTCCTACTTCATCGAGGATGGTATATCGTTCCAACGAGCATTTTCGCAGTCGCCATTACGGGCGTTGGTGTACATGCTGTATAGCCCATCGGTACCGGCCTACGGCATTGAACTGGGCGCACTTGGCAACGATGTGGTATGGGCAACAAGTGCAGGCGTTTACCCCGATCAGATGGGAGTACGCTTTCGTCAGAAGTACTTCGAAAGGTTCAATCAGGCTTCGGGGTTGTCTCAGGCGGGTTTGGGCTATGACCGCGTGCAGATGCTGGCGAACAGTTGGGCCAGGGTCGGGAATGCAAGACGCTTCTCGCAGGTACGCGATGATCTGCGGCATAGGGTACATCGTGGCGTGACGGGGGCCTGCTACCTCGATAACCCAGGTCAGGTGGGGCTGTCATTCCCGGACGATACGCTCGACTTGTCCATGTCCCATGCGCACCTGATTTACCAGGTCCAGAATGGCCAGCAGAACATCCTCGCGCCATCCCCTTATGCCGTTGCGCATTTTCGAACGCCTTGGTGGTTCGACCGGTGTTGAAGGCTTTCGGCTAAACATCAGAAGCCGAGAAAGGCTTCGAATCATAGAGAATACGTATTTTTGCGTATTGTCCTCAGTGGCTATCGACACCAATATCTGCGCCATACCCGCTACTGCTCGAAGCAATAAGCCGGTGAAAAAAACAATAACAGGAGAAGTCAATTGTCCATCCCCGCCTTGCGCGTCCACCTAGTTAGCCGTCCGTTGCAGCAACTCCCACACTAACCGCTACGTCATCTAACTGAATGACCGGCGCCCCATCGGCCGCCGACGGTGAGGTCTTGCCCGAATTTCAGTCGACAACGTTATTTTCAATGAGGAGTGGTCATGGCGACCAAAGATATCCAAGTCAGCATTTGCCCCCATTTCGACGCCGTCTCGCTGTGGATTGGTTCATTCGGTGGCGCAGACTCGCCCTGTGACATTTCCCGTGGTGTGTTTGCCGCCAAGCGGGGCGTTCCACGACTGCTGGACATGTTCAAACGCTACGGCATCCGGACCACTTGGGGTGTCACCGGACATTCGATGGAAAGCTTCCCTCGGGCGGCTGAAATGCTGGTGGCGTCTGGTCACGAACTGGCAGTGCACGGTTACATGCATGAGAACCCTCTGGCGATGACCCGCCAGCAGGAAGCGGACGTTCTCGATCGCACCATTGAACTGATCAAATCCAGCAGTGGCATTAGCCCAACGGGATACATGGCGCCATGGTGGGAGTTGAGTTCAAACACGATCGACCTTCTGCTTTCACGAGGCATCAGCTACGACAGTAGCCTCATGGAAGATGACTATCATCCCTACTACCTGCGCCAAGGCGATAGCTGGACGAAAATTGATTACAGCGGTTCTGCCGAGGAATGGATGAAACCTTGGCAGCCCGGCAAGATCGTCGATCTGGTGGAAATTCCTGCTAGCTGGCACCTGGACGACGCCCCGCCGACCATGTTCGTGAAGGCCATGACCAACAGTCACGGATGGGTCACAGGCAGGCAATTAGGCGAAATCTGGCAAGAGCAATTCGACTGGGTTTATCGCAATCACGATTACGCAATTTTCCCGATCACCATTCATCCGGACAGCGCGGGTAAGCCGCACGTGCTCATGATGCTGGAGCGCCTCATCGAACACATGCTGTCCCACTCCGGCGTTCGCATGGTGACTTACGCCGAGATTGCGGACGACTTCCGCAAACGCAATCCATTCAATGCGCAAGTGGAAATAGGCGGTCGTAGTGGCTGCTGAAAACAGGTGATGTCGCTATGTGCGGAGCTTGTGGCGTTTTACTGGGCGCAACCGAGTGGGCCGACGCGCTGGCTCTGGATATTCCCCTCCAGGCACAGCGGCACAGGCGCATCGCGATAGTCAATCGGTTGCTCAGCGTTTCCGGCACACGCTTGTATGACGCTGGAAGCAAAATGGTACTGCATGACTTCACTGGCAGAACCCGCGTCGTGGACGATCTGGCACATATCTGGATTGCCGCAGCAGAACTGGGCACTCGACCCGTCGACCCCCTGTCTGGTTTTTGAGGTGTAGCAAAGGAGACAACTCAATGCACACACGATCTGACAAGCGCATTCCTGTGGTGGTGCTGGGTGGTTTCCTCGGCGCGGGCAAGTCGACGATTCTCAATCGTTTATTGAGCGAAACAGGTAACGAATCCGTTCGGGTTGCAGTGGTTGTCAACGAGTTCGGCGAAACCAGTATCGACCATTTGATGGTCGAAGCGGTGGTCGGGGACACCACTGTACTCAAGAACGGATGCATTTGTTGCGTGATTCGAGATGACCTGACTCATGCGTTGCACGAGCTGTTGGAAAGGTGCTCGGGACCTGACGGAGCAATGATTGATCGGGTCATCATCGAGACAACCGGGCTCGCCGATCCGGGCCCCATCGCTAAATCCATTGCGACAGACCCGCTGCTTTGCCAACAGCTCCGTTTCGCCGGCGTGCTGTGCGCGGTCGATGCTCTGCAATGTGTCGAGCAGCTGCGTGATTTCGCGCTCTGTCGGCAACAGATTGCCAGCGCTGACGTGGCGATGATAACGAAGATCGACCTCGCCAGCCCCGAGTCAGTGAACAAGGCACGGGCATTGATCGAAGACTTGAATGCGACGGCTAGGGTCATTTGTCGCAACGCCCGAGTCGATCCGTTGCGGTCGATCTTTGATTCGTTGATGTGCGGAGAAACTCAGCGCAAGGCTTCGGCTCAAGGCGTGGTGCAAGCGGGGCGGGTACTTAAGCGCTTAGGAACTAATAGTTCAGGCCTCGCGCATGATATCCAATCCGTCAGCGTTCAACTGAACGATACGTTTGAATGGGTAGCCTTTTCGGTTTGGCTGTCTGCATTTGTACATTGTTATGCAGATAGCGTTCTGAGAATCAAGGGTGTGATAAGAGTTCAGGGGGGGAGTCAGCCAGTGCTGATTAACGTGGTGAGGTCCTTCATCCATCCACCCGACAATCTGGACGGAAATGATGAATTGCCCGCCGGCAGTACGTTGGTATTTATCGTTACCGGTATTCAACCCGGCCGCATAGAGGCGTCCCTGAGGCATTTTATGGCCAGGTGATTAGATCTGGCTGGCAAGGGACAGGAAAGGCCTGTTACGAATACAGCTATATAGGGGGTTAGAAATAATGGCGAAAAAGTTGATGAATGGGTTTCCTCCGCTTACTGAAGAGCAAGTTACGCTGTCCAATTGGCGAAGCGCGCCTTATATCCAGTGGTCGTTCACGCATGTGCGAGAGATTGTGCCGTCAGCGGATATCCCTGGTGCATGTCGAAACAGTAAACCCCTGGAACAAGTGCCATCCGACGTAGAGTCAGTTCGGATCCCGTTCAAAGGGGTGGATTATTCCCTCTCGGCGTTTTTGGAGGAGACCAATACCGATGGGTTTGTCGTGCTGCACAAAGGCAAGCTGGTTAACGAGTACAACCGACCGGGTCTGACTACTGAAACACCTCACATCATCATGTCCGTGTCCAAATCGTTTCTGGGGCTGCTGGCAGGTATCCTGATCGATCAGCGGCGGCTTGGTGAGGAATTGCTGGTTACTTACTACGTTCCGGAACTCGCTGGCACGGCGTTCGACGATGCTACTGTGCGTGACCTGCTGGACATGAAAGTCGGCGTCGACTTTGAGGAAAACTACCAGGCAAGCGAAGGCTTGATGATTGCCTATCGTCAAGCCCAGGGCTGGCATCCGGTAGATGCGACGACCAAGGCACATGACTTGCGCTCGTTCTTCTCCCTGCTCACAGGCCGCCAGGGCAACCACCGCGACAAGTTTCACTACGTGTCCCCCAACACCGATCTGCTCGGCTGGATCATCGAACGAGCAACTGGCCGACGCTACGCGGATCTTCTCTCGGAGTTGCTGTGGCGTCCGATCGGTGCTGAAACGAACGCCTACATAACGGTCGATCGACTGGGCGCTCCACGTTGTGCGGGGGGCATATGCACGACCACTCGGGATCTGGCCCGAGTCGGTCAAATGATGCTGGATGATGGCCGAGTGGGTGAGACCCAAGTCGTGCCACCTCAGTGGCTGCAGGACATTGAAACGCAGAGTGACAGGGAGGCGTGGAATAAAGGCGCCTTTCTTGATTACTTCCCCGATTTGCCTATGCACTACCGCAGCCAATGGTACGTGCTCAATGGTAAAGATCCGCTGGTTTTCGCGGTTGGGGTTCATGGCCAGAACGTGTTCATCGACAAAACTAACGATCTCGTTATCGCAAAGTTGTCCTGCCACGGTGTCGCTATGGATGCGGAAAAAATTCAGTTTACCACTGCGGCAGTACAAGCGATCCGAGCCCATTTTGCTAGTCAACGGCCGGAGTGTTGAATCTTATAGAACCAGAAACTACGTGCCGTTCAGGGCTTGAGAAACAACCCTTCAAAAATAGTTTGGCTTGACACTATTTTTTACAACAACAAGGAAATCAATATGTCCATTAACTCTAAAGTTGTACTGATCACCGGTAGCGCCGGCGGCTTGGGCGCTGCGCTCGCACGACGCCTGGTGGCCAGTGGCGCTTCCGTCGTTGTGACTGATTTGCAGGAAGAACCGCTGAAGCAACTGACCGAAGAACTCGGTGATAAGGCGAGCTACTGCGTGCTCGATGTGACGCAAGAAGCCCAATGGCAGCAAGCGATCACGCATGCAGTTAAAGTTTTCGGGCGCCTGGATGGCCTTGTCAACAATGCTGGCATTTACTGGCCCTCGCCTTTGGAGGAAACCTCCACCGAGGCATTTGATAAGGTATATCGAGTCAACCAGCTTGGAACCTTCCTCGGCATGAAGTATGCCGCATTGGCTATGAAAGAAACGGGTGGGGGCTCCATTGTGAATCTGTCCTCTATCTTTGGTATGAAAGGTTTCGAAAAAACCATCGCCTACGGTGCCGCTAAATGGGCTGTGCGCGGCATGAGCAAAATTGCTGCGCGTGATCTTGGTAAGTACGGCATTCGCGTGAACTCGATTCATCCTGGGGCATTCGATACGCAGATGGTTCGGGAAAATCCGAGCGAGCTCCTCCAACAGTGGGCTAAACAGACCCCGCTGGGACGTCTGGGGCGACCGGATGAGTGTGCTGATGCCATGATCTACCTGCTTTCCGACGCAAGTAGCTTCATTACTGGATCGGAGATTCTGATCGATGGCGGACTCACCGTCTAAGTCAGACTGTGCCTAGCTCATGGCACATCGTGTAGGGGCGGTGGAGCCCCTACACAGCAATTTGTAAGGTCCCGCGCAGGCATCATCGGAATGCTACTGCCAGCTAGTTGCTCTTTACGAAGCACCGCTACTCAAGATACGTGCTGTCTCCAACAAAAATAAGAGTAATGCCATGACGAAAAGACACATGATTAACGCAAGCCTTTGGACAGGGGCGGTGGTGGGTATTTATGTCCTGCTCTATTTGATTAGTCCCTTAGCGGCACTCGGTACCCTACCTTGCACTTTCGTCGTCCTACCTATATTCCTGAGCAGCAATGCTAGCGCCCAAAGACTGCCTGACGCCCTCACCAGTGTTGCAGTGGGCGTCGCGTGGGGCGGTGTATTCGTTTATGCCGGTGCACAACTTACCCGGACCGGTATCGAACCCGCGAATGCCACTGCGCTTTCAGTCGCGCTGCTAACCAGCATCCTGTGTGGCGCGCATCTACTGCTGACACCGAAAGGCTTGTTATCGCATATTCCCCTGATGTTCGGTGCGGTTGCCTGCGTGTTCTTCATCGGCGTCGAAAGATGGCCCGCCATACTCTTGACCGTCTGTCTGGGTGTATTACTAGGCGGAGTCATCAATGCCAGCGCCAAGCTCATGGATGAGCGAGGGCGTTGGTCGCTCGCTCGCTTGAAAGCGCGTAGACAATAGCCGAGTCGCGTATGGAGCGAACGTCTACGGGTGGACTCACCGTCTGATTGTGCTTTCCGGTGCTGAGCAAACGGCAGGGGCGAAATCGCCCCTGCTTTGAACGTTGGTATGATTACACCGTTCCGTAGATACGTTGCGTGTCTGCTTCAAAGTAGCTCAACTCTTCCAACCGTCTGCTCTCACTCCAGCCCAATACTTCAGCCATGACCTTGGACAAATCCTCTGCCTGGTCACGTCCCATCGACTCATCCAGCCCATGTGGCAAGCGTCTTCGAATCAGGTCGGACAGCCTCACCACATGCTCATGGAGAATGACATCGCGTACGCTGTTACTTTCGAGCATGTTGTGCTTGATCATGCCCTGCGGTGCAATGCCTCGTTTACCCAGCCGTGACTCCACGGCTTTGGCGATCATGCGTGCTGCATGGCGATGGAGCATGATGGTTGAGCCGGTCAAGGTCAGCAGATCGGGTTTGCCAGGCGTACTGCTCAGTCGCACCGGCAACGAAGTAGATTGTCCGCCCAGCGTCGATGTCGGTCGCACCCCGCACCAGGTATGCAGAACATCTGTACGACCCAGTTGCAATGAAGGGAAGAGGAGGTTCGCTTCATTGAGGATGTAGTCGATCTCCTTTTCCTCGACCCGAACCAAGTCAGGGTCCTCGGTGAACTCGGTCTCTGTAGGGCCGATGAAGTGGTGATCGCGCCAAGGGAAAACATAGAAGGGCTCGCCTTTGCTCGAAAATGCTTCAAGGCCTTGGTCGCGGAAAGCCGGGGGCAGGCGGACCATGACATTCACCCCCTTGATGCCAAGCACGCGCTTGCTGCTTTCACCTCCCGCGCCAGGCACACGATCGACCCAAGGCCCTGCAGCGTTGACGACCATCCGTGCTCTGACCTTGGCTGTACCCGTGCATTCTGGGGCTTGTTCTTGCAGTGATACGTGCCAAGCATCATCCGTTCTCACCAGATCGGTGACACGGGTGTAGGTTCGTATTGTCGCGCCGCGCCACTGGGCGTCGAGCGCGGTGTCCACGCAAATGCGCTCTGGCCAGGCGTACATGTACTCTTCGAACATCCCCACATCATGTACTGCCCCGCCAAGTGCTGCGGCCATCGCGCTTTGGCCTTTTGCACGTTCAACCGGCAGGCGCTTGTAAGAGAGCGGCACTTTCCAGCTGCCCAACGCTTCAACCAGGCGAAACCCCGCGTCCACCAGCCAGGCAGGATATCTGTCTTGCTTGCGGAATGGGTAATGGAAACGGTGTTTGGTCAGGTGGCCAGGCATTTCCTTGACCAATTCAGCACGACACTGCATGACTTGGCGGGTGTACCGTAGTCGCTGCCACATGTCGAAGGGGCGCAGGGGCACCTGCCACAGTGGGTATCTCGCAGCCAGGTAGCCTAGGCCGGAGTAGAGCATCCTGCTGGACCGCGAGGAGGTTCCGGCACCAATGTCTGCGCGGTCGACCAGCAAGGTACGGAAGTTTCGAGCGGCGAGTTGCCTTGCGGCTGCGCATCCGACAGCGCCGGCGCCGATCACGATGACGTCAAACACCTGGCCATCGAGCATATCCAGATCGGTACGCTTCATCAGACCTCCGGATACGAAAGGGCAAAACAGTACATCGCGGCAAATAGCATGCTTCAGATCTCCGTTAGTTGTCATTGTTGTGAGTGCTGATGCAATGGGTGTCGATGGTGGAGCTCACGCTAGAATCTTCAAGCACGAACCCCATCGGCTAGTACATTCAGGACAACATCTGTAACGACCCAGCCTAAAGACAAAAAACCCCCGATTACCTGTGGTAAGCGGGGGCTTTATGCAGCTAGTTCATTACCAACTGGAAGGGAGCATTCCGAGCGCTGAAAGTATCGCGTACACGCCACTGGACAGGAATACCATGACAATGAACGCTTGCAGGAACGGGTGCGCATACCAGCCGCAGGTGAACGCTGGCTGCTGGTCTCCGGACTTGCGGGCGGCGTTGAGTAGCAAGATGGGAATGATCCCCATCAGTACGCCACCGAACGTGCCTGCGAAGTACAGTGCATTCACGAAACCGCTGAAGCCGGAGTAAGCAAAGGCGATCGGTGGCAAGGTCACCACCGCCAGGACGATCAGGCGATTGCGCCGGTTGTCTTCGTCGCCAAGGCGGAATTGGTCGAAGATGTTGGTGAACAGGCAACCCCCCAAGCCCCAGTAGGAAGTGAGCATGGCCAGCAGGGCAAAGGTGTTGGCCACATAGTACGCCCATTGGCCCAGTGACCTGCCCCAGCTCAGGGTCGCCACTTCGCTGAGGTTGTCCAGGCCCACCAAGGCGATCACCGACGCTGGAATGGCGGCGACCAGGACCAGTGTGAGTATCATGCCGCCAATGATCAGCCGCGGAATTCGTTGGGGCGTCTCCAGGTTGCCCCGTACCAGTTCGGGCACCAGGAACTGAGCGCCGAACACGAACACGGCAAGGTTGAAGATGGGCACAACGTACTGCCACTGGCTTTGCCATAGGTGCACCCAATGTGAATCCGGGTGAATCGCCGTGGCGCCGATCAGCAGGCAGACGATAAGCACCATGCCAGCGCTGATCAGTTTCTCCGCGACGCCGAGCGCTTTGAGGCCCAGGTACAGGACCAGTGCAGCAGGGACGAAGAACAGCAGGCTGCCTTGCTGGGGCGTCAGGCCATACTGGCCAAAGAAGTCCGCGAGGATGTTGCCGCTGCCACTGATGTAGGCGATCAGGGCACCATAGCTGTTGGCGGCTACGGCGATGAAGATCAGCCATCCACCGAGTGGCCCCAGGTACTTGCGGGACAAGCCGCTCAACTGCAGGTTCTGGCGCGTCCTCAGGCAGGTTTCGGCGACGTAAAGCATAGTGATGATGCAGAATACGCAGGTGGCGATCAGGCAGATCAAAAGCGGCCCGTAACCGACCTTGCGAGCGGCAAATGCCATACCCAGTACACCGGCGCCGATATTGGTGCCGATGATGATGCCGATGGTCTCCATGCGGCTCAGGGCATGCGCCTTGAGCCCAGTCGCCTCGGGCACTTGTTGTTGTATACCCACTTCTTGTACCTCGTATTATCTGTGGGAGGTGCTTCGGAATTCCGTCAGTTGAGAATCAAATAGGTCTTGCGAACGGTTTCAAGGATGTCCCAGGTACCTTGGCTGTTGGCCTCGAAGTACAGGGCATCGCCGGCGCTGAAGTGCACGGGCTCGGCCCCGTCAGGTGTAAAGCTGCCAGCGCCACTGACGATGTAGCTGTATTCGGCCTGCGCCACCTGGCGTCGAAAACGCCCCGGCGTGCATTCCCATATTCCCGTACTGCCTCGGCCGTCGTTCAGTTCCAAGTTTGCCGCGATCCGAGCTTGTGGGGTTGGATCGGTCGCGCTCCCCAGCGTGACTGGCTCACCGAACTGGTCGTTGTTTTCCAGCGTGATGCGAATGACAGACATCGTGCCTCCTCAGGCTTTGTCTTCAAGGCCGGCCGGCGCGAAGCTGGCCAGATAACGGTCGACAGGCGAGGGCTTGCGCCCAGCCAGTTCTGAACGCTCTTTACGCAGGACGGCGTTGCGTACCAACGAGCCGCCGAGGTAACGGAAGGGTTCTGGCGGGAAGCTGCGGCAGTTGCGCTCAACCAGCGGGCATTGGCTCCACGCGTCTTTGCGACCAAGCGCCAGGCTGGCAAGGATTCGCCCTCCCAGACGGCTCGGGCCGACGCCGTTGCCACTCCAGCCAATGCCATAGTGAATATTGCTGTGTCCATTCAGGCGACCAAACACAGGCAGGCTGTCGTAGGTGCGATCGATGGGCCCCGACCATGAGGCTTCGACCTTGACGTCGTCGAGCATCGGGTAGGTGCGACGCAAGTCTGCTTCGGTCAGGGAGAGGCTGGCGCTGTCCACACTGAAGACTTCATTGATCTTCGAGCCGAAGCTGATTGCGCCAGTGCCTTTGCCGAATGCAATGCGCCCGTCGCGGGTGGTTCGGTAGTAGTCGACCATCAGTTGCGAGTCGGTAATCGACTCGCCACCCGTCCAACCCAGGCGATCCAGGCGATCAGGCATGGCCTGGGTCGCCACGATGGAGCTGTTGACCGGGACGATGAGTTTGGCCAGTGCGGGCAGCGCTGCACCCCAGGCGTTGACGGCGAGCACGACGTTACGTGCGTGAACACTACCGTGGGCGGAGCGAACGCAAGCGGGATCTCCGGGCTCGATGGCGGTTACCGGCGTATGCTCATGGATCCGGATGCCTTTGCCCAAGGCAACACTGCGCATGCCCTCCACCAGCAATGCTGGCTGAACCGTGGCATTGCTGCGCTCGAGAACGCCGGCAATATGCACCGCCGAGCCAGTTCGGCGGGCAACCTCCTTGGCATCAAGGCGTTCGAAAGGCTGCACGCCCAAGCGCTGGCAAGCTTGCAATGTGGTGTTCCAGCTTTCCACGTGTTGGAGTGTGGTGGCGGTCCAGAGCCAACCGCCTTGATGGAAGTGCGCATCGATACCGTGGCGCTCGCAGAATGCCCCCAGTTCACTGATGGCCGCTTCCGCCTGCTCGCCCAAAAAGCGGGCCTGGGTATCGTTGCAGAAGCCGCGCAGCGTACCCACCTTCGGCCACCATGACATCACGAACCCGCCGTTGCGTCCCGATGCGCCGCCGCCACAGACATGTTGTTCCAACACAGTCACCCGTACATCGGGCTCTAGCTCTTTAAGGGTGAGGGCGGTCCACAGGCCTACGAAGCCACCGCCCACGATGACGACATCGGCTTCATGACTGCCCTGCAGCGGCGAGGTTGCATCCTCGAGCAAGCGCGTCGCCGCCATCCAGTGACTGGGCTTCAAGGGTGGGGTAGGTGTCAGATTCATTGTTGTCCCCTCAGGCAAGTAAGTAACGCTAGTGTCTGAGGAAGGTCCAAGGGCGACAATCAGTCGCACTTAGGATTTAAGACATGTTGTTCATACGATCGAACAAGTAAGCAAACTGGTTGCCCATTGATAATTACAAGAGCGGATCGTTACGTTGCGAGTGCTGAAGGCCTCAATTACTGCTCTTGCGAGCTTGATAGGCTGGATGACTGAAAATTTCTGTACAACTCACCTGAAAGATCGGGAGCAAAATTGAGGCTATCAAGCGGTGATGGCGGCTGCACCGGCCAGTGGTGGCAGTGAGCCCGCCGTCATCTCAGGCTATCCGACATTAGCCGATGGTCGCAGCTTGAGTAGCGCTACCATGTGACTCTAGGGAGACTGATGAGTTTACTCTCCACAACGCTTCGCCATCTTTTTTGCCACCTTTCTACGCAGACCATGGTTGCAAGCAGCTGGCCGGCGGTAAGCTTGCTAGTTATGAAAATTAAGTCCAGAATCAAGGCAATCCCTGCTTCAGGGATTGCTGAAAGCCCTTAGCTTTCAACGGCTCGCAGGCCCGATACGAGTCTCGTTTCCCACTCCAATCAGTTTCTGATTAAATTTCGGCCGTTGGAGTTCGAAGGATTGTTTCAAGACGGTCGCCCAGTATGTTCCATGCCTCATTCTTCTCCTTGGCATAGTCATAATGCAGATAATGCCGGCGTACCTTTGAGCCTCCCAGCAGGTGATTCTGGCAACGATCAATGATTTCTAGTGTCACTCCGAGCTCCTGCATCATGGTCGCTCCTGTGCGACGCAAATCATGCGGAGTCCATTCGCCTTTGTTACCTTGGCTTAGTACCAGTGAGTCGTCGTGATGTCGGCCAGATAGAGGCTTGCTGCGATTTTTGAAGCGGCATTGCCGGTCTCCGATCAGCTTGCTGACTGTTTTGGTATCCACATGACTGCGTTCGTCATTGCTGGGAAAGCAGAATGGGGTGTGGCCTGTTTCTTCTCTAAGGCGTTTGAATTGGTTCAGCGCGAAAGATGATAGGAATACATGGTGAGCCTGCCGTTTACCTTTATGGCCTTTGGTGGCTTCTGCTGGAATGAACCAGGTGCCGTTCTCTAGATCGACATGTCGCCATTCGGATTTTAGGAGCTCTCCAATGCGACAGAGCGTGCTAAGACAGATCCAAACTGCGCATTGCACGCGGGAATTCACAGGTCGGATACCGGAGTATTTCTTACCAGCGGGCAAGGCATCATACTCACACACCAGGCGAGTGAAAATTTGTTGCAGCTCTTGGATTTCGTCAGTGGATAGAAGGCGATCGCGCTGCTCCTGATAGTCATGATCAAGTAGCTTATTGACGTCAATCAGGTCGGCGGGATTACCGTCGACCATCAAGGTGCGCCACGGCTTGCGTTTCTCGGCCCATCTCAGCATCTGACCTATGTCTTTGCTGCGAATAACGACGGTACGGTTTAGACCGCGGGCTTTGATCGAGCGCAGGAGGGCGAGCAGGTCTTTTTCAGTGATGGTTCGCAGTGGTTTATCGCCAATAGCTGGTAGCACGTCTTTGGAAAAGCTGCGGCGCAGTTCTGCGTTGTCGTCCTGGCGAGATACCCCGTCGCGCATCCACTCTTCAAAAAGGTCGGTGACCGTTTTGTTTTCTGCAGCCTGACGTTCCGCTTCAGCAATGGTTGCGGCGACCGCAGCTCGAGCCTCGAGCTTAGCTGCCTTTCGTGCAATTGCGGGTTCTATACCTTTAGCAACGCTTGCTCTCACTTCGTCTCGCTCAGCACGAATCTGCGCTAGCGATTTTTTGGGCCAGCTGCCCAGGCGCTGATCGCGTTTGGCTCCGCCCATTTTGAACTCATAGCGGAAAAGCGCTGTAACGCCGCGCACACCTGCACGAACTTTGGCGGTCAGGCCACCCTCTTCACGGAGCGTTTTGCCATCATCGGCGGGGGTAAGTGCTTCGAGTTGCTTCAATGTGATCTTCGCCAATCTCTACCCCTAGCCAAGGTCGATCACCTTGGAATTTTGCCCCACTTTTGCCCCACCGAATCGCTTGGCTAAAGGTGGACGCTGGTGGACCTGAATAGATCAAACTATAGGCTATAGGCCTTGTATTTACTAGCCTGTAGGCTATCCATGACGGCCTACAGCATTCCATGGAAATACTTTGTATAAGCGCATGGGGTGCAAGGGGTCGAGTGTTCGAATCACTCCGTCCCGACCATATATTTCAATGACTTAGGCCATTTCCGAAAGGAGTGGCCTTTTTCATGTGCGTGACTTTTGCGTGACTGCTCAGGATTTTACGCTTGCCTCCTCTTCAAAATTGTCAGCACCGGCCCACGCGAGTCCGTCGCTGAAACTTTGTTTGCCGCCTTTATCAACACTCCCTCACCGAAGCGGCATCAGTGAATCTCGTGGCTCGCCGGGACCCGCTGAGTTTCAGCGCCCCCTCAATGCCGAAGCTCAAGGCGCTAACTCAATTCGTTTCATGAAGCGCACGATTGCGGCTTTCGAACATCGAACGTTCGCTTGGCGAGCGCCTGTCCAGATGAGGCGCTCTCGTATAGGGGAGTATCGCTCCATGTTACCGAGTCTTAACGTCCTCAGGATAACGCTGGCACATAGACAACTTGGTCACGCCCCCCATGTTTGGCCGCATAGAGACCGCCGTCAGCGCGCTTTATTGCATCATCAATCTGCTCACCCTGGGTGAGCAGGGTGCATCCAATGCTCATGGTCATCTTCCGGGGGCCGCCGGGCATCAAAAACGGCGTGCTGCCGATTGACTGACGCAAGCGCTCCGCAATCTGCGTTAATTCTTGGCTATCTTTAACCCGTAGCAGGGCCACAAACTCCTCTCCTCCCTGGCGTACCAGCAGGTCATCTGGCCGCAGCGTAGCCCGCAGTCGGCGGGCACACTCGCAGAGCACTTTATCGCCGGCATCGTGGCCATGCTCGTCATTGACGGATTTGAAACGGTCGAGGTCTGCGTATACGGCACCTAGCTGTAAACCTCGCTCCTCAGCCAAACGAAGCTCTCGGTTCTGAAATGCTGCCAACGCCCCGCGGTTCCATAGTTGTGTCAAAGGATCAAGCAAAGCCCTGCGCTGCCCGCGATCCATTTCAACACGCAGAGCGCGATTGACCTGCGCTAGGCTCCGCAGTTGCAAATAACCCTCGGTGAGCGTGGCTAAGTCCCGAAAATTAGCCTGTTGCGCCTCGCTGAGCTTCCGCGGCCGAGGATCGAACATGCACAGGGTGCCAATGGCTTTGCCATTTGAGGCACGTAACGGGTGGCCCGCATAGAACCGGATATAGGGTGGGTTCAGCACGAGGGGATTGTCCTCGAAGCGTGAATCGCACCTGGCGTCGGAAACCATCAAGGTATCTTCACCGAGAATCGCGTAGCCGCAAAAGGACACATTGCGCTTCGTCTCGCTTACCTCGATGCCGATTCGAGCCTTGAACCACTGCCGATCCTGATCGATTAGGCTGATCAGAACGGTCTCCACCTGGGCTAGTTCTTGGGTGAGTCGTACCAAGGTATCAAGATAATGCTCGGCTGGCGTATCGACCAAGTCCATGTCATCAAGTGTGCGCTGACGAAGTGCTTCATCAGCGGGTAGGGGACAAGCTGGCATGTCTGTTACTCCACTCCTTGGTTCGTTTTTTCACAAACGCGGATAGAAAAATCTCAAGCATCTTGGCCAATGCCGCACACGCTCGGCGCCTTCAGGCCAGCCGAAGTAGAGAGCATAGCAAACCGGTTGGCTCTATCCCGGATCCTCCAGTGGGTCATACCTGTGGCGTTGATCGGCGCGGCTCGGTCGGTCGCCCAAGTCCTCGACAAACTTCTCAGACTTACAGGCGGCTTGAACAAACGGTTGAGGTTGTCGCCCCTGGCTGCCTTATTGGAAAACCGGTATTGACCTCGAGTTAAGTCAAGGTTTTAGAGTGGCGTCCGGACGCTCTCGCTGCTTTCGGAAACGAACTCACAAAGGACCCGGAATGGACACTCCGACTTCACTGCTGATTTTCCAGATCACCTGCTGCATTGGCTTGAGCCTGTGGCTGAGTATCAGCCTGATCAACAACCTGCAGGCCTTTGCCAGCTCAGCCGGGGCGATCGGGGAGACCATGTCGATGGCGCCGCTGGCCCAACCTCCCGGAATCAGCCTCCCTTTGCTGGTGCGAGCGATGACCTCTCACGCCATCCATCGCTTGGCCTTGTCGATCATCGTGCTGACACAGGCAGCCGCCGTTCTCGCGGCTTGGGTTGGCTGCTATGAACTGCTGCTTGGCGCCGGTTTGGAGGTGGCGCTGCCCTGGTTGAACCTGGCCTTGAGCGCAACGCTTGGGTTCCTGTTCGCGATGCTGCTGGGCGGGATATGGTTCGGCTACTGGATCCGCCAGGAAGGGTTGCAACTGACCCATCTGCTGTTGATGGTCTGGATCCTGCTGCACTTCGTCGTACTGAATGTCCGGTGGAGTTGAACGGCTCAGGGAAGCTTGGAGCATTTCAGTTAAAAGGAGCAACAGATGAAGATGATGATCGTAGGCGCCGGCAGAGGGTTGGGCCGGGCTTTGCTCGAAGGGCTCGGCAAGCCAGGGGACACGCTGATTGGCGTATCACGCAAACAACCGTCAGACTTGGCCCTTGCCCCGGACATCGATCTGCACTGGGTCGATGCCGACCTTGCCAAGCCAGCGGCGGCTGTGGCACAGATCGCGGATCGGGCACCTGCCGATCTGGATGTCCTGATCTACAACGTTGGCATCTGGGAAGAACACGCCTTCAGCGAGCACTATGCCTTCCTTGACGACAGCGACGAATCGATCACCAGGCTGGTCGAGGTGAACATCACGGCCACGCTGCTTCTGCTCAAGCGCCTGGTGCCCAAGTTGCTTGGTGCGTCCCGGCCGCAGTTGATCCTCACCGGTTCGACCTCAGCTCTTCGCCAGAGTGGGCGCCCGGAGGTAGCGTTCGGCGCCTCAAAGTTCGCCCTCAACGGCATGGCTGATGCGCTGCGCGAAAGTTTCAGGAATGACAACCTGGCGGTGACTGTGCTTCAACTGGGTTATCTCAATACCGACGACTCCCTGAACACGCCATTGGCGCAAGCCGCAGCACGTGGCGAGCGGCGCCAGGTACCGGTGCATGATGTGGTCACTATGGTCGACGCGCTGTTGCGCTTGTCCGGGGCTTCGTTCGTACGGGAGCTGATCTTGCCGGCTATCGGTGATGAGCGCTTCTGACGCCAAATCACTGGAGCCTTTGCGTGAGGGTTCGGCTTTGATGTCGCAATCGATGGAACTGAGTCTTGGATCACGTCTAGCAAGAAAGGGGCAGGGGGTAGGTCGCTGAGTCGCCTTCAAAACCGGGAGTCGCATAGGTCTTGAAGGCACCCAGTCGATGATGAGTCATTCAGCGCATCATGCCCAGTTCAGCATCATCCATCAGTGCCTTGGCTAACGCGCAAAGGTAGTGCGAAGCCCAGATCAACTGAGGTTTATCTTCCATCAATCCATCCAGGGTCATGTCCCGTGCATAGCCCATCAGCTCGGACGCCTGTTCACGGGCGCTTTGGCAAGGGATGCCGGCTTCGATGCGGAAGAGGGGATGGGTCTGGTTTTCACCTTGGTAGAAGGTGGTTTTGCCGACGGTGAATTTGGTTTCTTCTGTGGACATTGTTCAGTTTCCCCAAGATTGCTTCAGCCTGTACGGGCCTATTCGCGGGTGAACCCGCTCCTACGGGAGCACGGCAGTCTTCAAGGCTGAGGGAGTGCCGGGGAGGGTACCGCGAAGAGGCCGGCCCAGGCAGTACATCAGCGACACGTCAATGCATAGTCCGAGGCTCACTGGGCATCTGCACTTGGGCTATTGCGGACTCGAGCAAAGCTCTCAAGGTCTCCAGTTCATGCATCGAGGTCATCATCAAAATCGACGCGGGGGACTTGGGCTGCAGCAGCATTGCCTGATGCACGACGGTCGCCGCGCATAACGCGTAGTCCGTAGCCTGAACCAGGGTGTCTTCCAAGGAAAGAACGTTGTGGGGTGGATCAGGTACTATTTTCAGCATAAACCCTCTCAGTGCCTTACAGGGCTGCCGCAGTACCGCTGTCAAACGGAAGGGTGGCAGCTGTTTGTGGGTTGACAGACCGGGGGCACTGAGAATCCCGGCGCACACGAAGGTGCCCCACGCACAGCTGCCATAACTGGCATTGCACATGCTCTCAGTGAACCACGGTCTGTCAAAACCGTGCCGCCAATGGGTGGCGACAGGCCGAGACTAGGGCTGACTATTTCCATGTGCAACGAAAATCAGGCGCGAGGAGTATCTTTGGGAAATGGCCTACAAGGAAGGGGTAATTTCTGATTTTTCGACCCGCTCCCGTTCCCCAAAACGTCGACAGGAAACATGCGGGCAAAAGAAAGCCCGCCGAGGCGGGCTAAGTACTATCACGTAGGGATAGCTTCATCCTGCCCAAGCCACTGTGAAAATGGGGTGAAAGAAAGGTCCCCATAACGTCATCATCCAGTGACGTTAGCGGGGCCCCGTGCCCTTTAAAGCTCGGCTTTCTGCCGCTGGTGGCGCTGAAAGCGGGTAACCGCGATCTGGACGGCAGCTGCAACGAGGCACAGTAGGCCGACTTTCCAGCTGCCCTCCAGGCCGTAATGCTCGGCGATCTTCCCTGTGATGATGACGCTAACGAAGATGGCGAAAGGCAGGATCAGTTTGTTCATCGGGTCTTCCAGCAGGCTGCAGATGGCTCGGGTGAACATGCAGTTCACCCAGCGGAAAGGCCGCGATCTTAGCAAATCCGGTTGCGGCGTTGTGGTCACTTCCAGAGCGGTTGCAAGGTGTGTTGTCTGTATCGCGATAATGGCAAAGGGTCAGTATGGACTTGCGCGACCCAGCCCTCGAAACTGATCCATTCGCATCTGGACCAGGGCCGGTCATGAATAACCTGCAACGCACACTCTCTCTCATGCTGCTGCTGGCAGCCGCTTCATTGACCGCCTGCGTCCCCTGGAAACGCGAACGCGCCGCCTACGCGGACCTTTGCGAATCCGAGTTCCAGTTCAAAGTGCAAGGCCCGCAGGGGGAGACCACCCTCTACCTGGAAACCTACCTCTACGACCACGCCGCCCTATGGGGCGAAAAGCGCTATGAGCAAAGCCTGTACGTGCAGTACCCGGGCGAGAAGTACTCGCGGCAGGAATTCTTTGTGCAAATGATCGCCTACAACAAAGACCGCCAACGCCCGTCGACCGATGCCAAGCGTGGCGAGCCGCCGATACCGGTGCTGTACGACAGCCGTCGGGCTTACATCACCTTTGAAGACGGCTCGCGCCTGAATGCGCGGCCCGAGGTGTACTTGGGCCTCAACGAGACCTACGACTTTCCGTTGGTGAATGAGAAGACCGCCCGGCCATCGCCATACGACATCAACAGCGATGAAGTGCACCGGATGATTCCCAGGATGACCAACAACAAGCGCTATGGCTCGACTTACGTGATCTTTCAGACGGACAAGTTCGAGGCAGATTCCAAGTGGACGATTCATCTGGGGGCACTGGATGTGCAGGGCCGCAAGGTGCAGATTCCGCCGCTGAAGCTCTGCTATCACCCCGTTAAGAAATGGATCGGGATCGAGCCGCTCATGCGGCCTTGAGTGGAAGGTGTCGGCCATGGGAGGTTTGGCGGCGCTCGATCTCACCGGCAATACAAACCCACCGGCGAACATCTCCCAGCCCCCCATTGCGAATTTCCTGGTTTCAGCTAACTTATACAAAAACCTGTACAAGCATGAGAGGTTGTACATGTATTGCGAGTGGCCCTTCACCCTGTACTTTGACGGCGCCTGCCCGTTGTGCGCTCGGGAGATCGCCTTCCTGCGCAGGCAATCGACCGGGGGAAAGCTCATCCTGATTGACATCAGTGCGGATGATTTCGATGCAGGGGCGTTGGGCTTGACGGTTGAGCAACTGAGGTCATGCCTGCATGGAAGGTTCGCGAGCGGGCACTGGGTTACAGGCTTGGACGCCACCTTGTGGAGTTGGCGTGCTGCCGATGTGGGCCTGTGGGTCGCGCCACTGGCTTGGCGTCCGCTACGTCCCCTGTTTTCGGTGCTTTACAGGCTGTTCTGTCGATTGAGGCCACACTTGGCCTGGCTACCACATCCCGCTGGCGGGCACCGCTGTAGCGGTGAGGAGTCCAAATGTCACATTCGTTAGCCGAGCACTACCATGAAATCCTGGTCGGTATTGGTGAAAACCCGCAGCGCGAAGGGCTTCTGGACACACCCCAGCGTGCGGCAAAAGCGATGCAGTACTTGTGCAACGGGTATGCCCAGGATCTTCACGAGGTCGTGAACGGTGCTCTGTTCGAGAGTGAAAACGATGAAATGATTGTGGTGCGTGACATTGAGCTCTACTCATTGTGCGAACACCACATGCTGCCGTTTATTGGCAAGGCGCATGTTGCGTACCTGCCAACAGGACGCGTGTTAGGCCTTTCCAAGGTTGCACGCGTGGTGGATATGTTCGCCCGTCGTTTACAGATACAGGAAAACCTCACGCGGCAAATTGCGTATGCCGTGCAGGAAGTCACGGATGCCGCAGGGGTAGCGGTCGTGATCGAAGCCCAGCATATGTGCATGATGATGCGCGGTGTAGAGAAGCAGAACTCGGTGATGATTTCATCCGTGATGTTAGGTGCATTTCGCGACGCCCCCTCGACGCGGCACGAATTCCTGAACCTCATTGGACGACACAGTTGACGTCCGGTCCTGAACCGTCGCGAAGGGGCGCCCAGATGAATACCGATGCTACTGCGTTATCTCCAAGCCGCTTCGCTGTCCTGGGTTACGGCGGTCTGCTGCCGTTTATTGGTTTGACGCTGCTCATCCTTTTTTGGGCTGAATATCGAGCGTTTTTCTCGATGATGCTGGTTGGCTATGGCGCGGTGATATTGAGCTTCGTCGGTGCCCTGCACTGGGGGTTTGCCATGACGTTGCAGGGTTTGCCCGCAAAGCAGCGTCAAGAGCGACTGGTGTGGAGCGTTATACCGGCCCTGATCGGTTGGGTTGGCACGTTGCTGCCTGTGCCATTGGGGTGTCTGGTGTTGACCTTTGGTTTTGTCGGCCATCTTTGGCAGGATCGCAAACTGGCGCAAGCGATGCCTGGGTGGTATCTGCCGATGCGCGTGCATCTCACTGCTGTAGCGAGCCTCTGTTTGCTGGTCAGTGCACTCGCTGTATTCATTGATTTTTGAAACCCCAATCCACGCTTCGATCCGTTCTACCCTGCCAGGGTGAGCGCTACGGATAACCCAGTCGGGGGCTGCGCGGCTGCTTTTCGTTCCATGAATAGACGCTCTTCCACTCAACACTATGCATCCGTCTGTGTCTCTGCATCCCTGATGCGCTTGAGCGGCTGAGCGCTGGGCGGCAAGCACTTGTTGCGCGGTCAGCTCGATATAGTCGAACACCGCCTCGGAAGCTCTGTAACTTGCGCAGTGCGCTGTACGGTCGCGTAGCAAGTCATATCTCCGAGTCCGTTGAATTCCACCCGCCACTTCGAAACCCGCTCACCTGGTCGAGTAATGTACTGTTCTGGGTCGAATAGCTGCACGAAGGCGCCGCTTACAGGTGAAGGCTGACCAATGTCTTCACCGTTGAAGGCTTCCCGGAGATAGCAGGCCTTTATCCCGCTGCCCGCATGTATCTTTCCTTCAGTTTGGACGTGAGCGCTGTGCCTTTTTTTAGTTGGCTCACAAAATCTTCAGAATTCGCGATTATGCCGTTTTTTTCTTCACTTTCCACAGGCATGTGAGGCTTGTGGATTATCGCTGACCGCCTCGTAAGCCTCCAACTACATGTAGCGTCTGAGCAGGCATCACTCGTCGTTCTGTTCCAACAGCATCGACCCAGCCAGCCGCGTGATGGCCGGATCGTTGGGGAAATTCCCACAACATCGGCGCGGCGCGTGGCCGGCCCTCGCAGCTTTTTACAGCTGCCTTCACGGCCGTAACGCGCGACGATCTTCCTGGCGATGACGATGCTTACGGTGATTTGTTTCTGAATGTGTGATCTCTCCCGCTCAGTCTTCGTCAAGAAGACTGCCCCTCGCCGTCGTCTGGGGATTGATACAGGGCCTTCCATGCAAACGCTGTTGAACGAGATTCTCGAAGAAGTACGTCCCTTGATCGGCAAGGGCAAAGTCGCTGACTACATTCCTGCGCTGGCGGACGTGCCGGCGAACCAGCTGGGCATCGCTGTCTATGGCAACGATGGCAGTTATCACTGCGCAGGCGACGCGCGGGTGCCATTCTCGGTGCAAAGCATTTCCAAGGTGTTCAGCCTGGTTCAGGCCATTGGCCATTCGGGGGAAGCCATTTGGGAGCGACTGGGGCATGAGCCTTCGGGGCAGCCATTCAACTCGTTGGTGCAGCTGGAGTTCGAGCGCGGGCGGCCGCGTAACCCGTTCATCAATGCAGGGGCATTGGTGATCTGCGATATCAATCAGTCGCGCTTCGCTGCCCCCACGTTGTCGATGCGCGATTTTGTCCGACGGCTTTCAGGCAACCCCCACATCTCGATCAATACCCGGGTCGCTGATTCGGAATATCAGTTTCGCGCGCGCAACGCTGCCATGGCGTACCTGATGCAGTCATTTGGCAACTTCCATAACGAGGTCGAGACGGTGCTGCGCAGTTACTTCAGTTACTGCGCACTGCAAATGAACTGCCTGGACCTGGCGCGGGCATTCTGCTTCCTGGCCAATGATGGGTTCTGCAAGCACAGCGGTGAGCAGATCCTGACGCGGCGCCAGACCCAACAAGTGAACTCGATCATGGCCACCAGCGGGCTGTATGACGAGGCGGGGAATTTCGCCTTCAGGGTGGGTTTGCCTGGCAAGAGTGGCGTGGGTGGCGGGATCGTGGCGATCGTACCGGGGCAATTTACCGTATGCGTGTGGTCGCCAGAGCTGAATGCGGCGGGCAACTCCCTGGCCGGGATGGCGGCGCTTGAGCTGCTCAGTTCGCGGATCGGATGGTCGGTGTTCTGATCTGCGAACTCAGGGGCCATCAGGCGTCGCCTTGGCGGGTCAGAACGCGTACACCAACGTGGCCGTGGCGCTGCGTGGGCTGCCATACCAGCCGCGCGCGCCAATCGCCGTGTAGTAGGTTTTGTCCAACACGTTGTTGAGGTTCAGTGAAACGCTGGTCTGCGGCGTGAAGGCATATTGAGCCATCAGGTCGACCACGCTGTAGGGGTCCTGGGTGAACGTTTCGTTGTTGGGCCCGGCGCTCTTGTAATATTCGGTACCCTGCCAGCGCACACCACCCCCGACCTTCAACTGTGGCAGGGTCGGCAGGCGGTAGCTGGTGAACAGTTTCAAGGTGTCTCGCGGTATTTCAGTGTTCAGGCGGTCGCCATCCGAATCCTTGCTCACCGCATAGGTGTAGCTGGCCGAGACCTGCCAATCAGGCAAAATCTCGCCCGCCATTTCCATCTCGAAACCACGTGTCTTGGTACCCGACTCGGCACGGTAGGCCTGGTTGCCGTCTGGCGCCAGGTTGCTTCCGTCGGCTACCGCCAGGTTGTCCTGGTGCACCTCGAATACGCTGAAAGCGGTGGTCAGGCGCTGGTCCCAGAACTCACTCTTCAGACCGAGCTCGTAGTTCACGCCTTCCAGCGGGTCCAGGTAGGTACCGTTGATATCCTTGTTGCTCTGCGGCTTGAAAATGGTGGTGTAACTGGCATAGGCCGACCAGTGCTCGTTGAGGTCATACACCAGGCCAAGGTAGGGCGTGACGACCCCGGTTTCGCTACGTGAGGTGCGGCTTGTCGTGCCGGACGACAGGGTGGTAGAGGTTTCGTCGCGTTTCCAGTCGATCAGCCGCGCCCCGGTAATCAGCGACAGGTCATCGGCCAGGCTCCAGCGTACCGAAGCCACCAGGCCGTCCTGGGTTTCATCCAGCGCGTCTTCCGAGGACTTGGCATGGATGGCGTCTGGTATCGCCAGCGAACCGTCCCAGGTGTAAATGTTGTCGATGGTCTGGATCGCCCACAGTGGGTAACCGTCGTTGCGGTAGTAGGCGCGGTAGTGACTGGCCCCGACGTAGGCCTGGTGCTCGCGTGACAACAGCGCGAACGGGCCCGACGCCGACAGGTCGAATGAGGTCTGCCGGGGCTCGCCGGCCCAACGCCCCGTCCAGGTGCTGATGCCACTGCCATCGGGCTTGACGGTGCCGCTGGCAGCGGTGGCGAAGGCGTCGTCATAGCTGCGACGGCTGTGTTCGGCATTCAGTTTCAATTGCCAGCCGTTGTCCAGTTGATGCTCCAGCGTAGTGAATACCGTCTTGGTGCGACGCTTGTGATAGCTCCAGTCCGAAGCCGAATTGAACGCGCGGGAGGGGCTGAAGTGACTGCCATCTGAATTGAACATCGGGAAGCCGTGGTTGCCTGCCCCGTCGTTGTCCATCTCCTGATATTCCGCACCTGCTGTCAGCATCGTGCTGTCGGTGATGTCCCACTCCAGCACCCCATAGGCCACCTGCCGCTCCAGCGATTGGCGGTCGACGTAGCTCTGGCTGTCGGTATTGGAGGCGACAAAGCGCCCGCGAACATTGCCGCTTTGCGTCAACTTGCCAGAAACGTCCAGCTCGGTGCGGTAGTTGTCCCACGAGCCCGCTTTCAAGGTCAGCTTGCGTTGTGTTTCCAGGGTCGGCTTCTTGCGGATCAGGTTGACGGTGGCGCCCGGGTCGCCAGTGCCGGACATCAGGCCCGTGGCACCGCGCACTACCTCTACCCGGTCATAGGACACCATGTCGGAGAGGTCGTCCCTGAAGCCAAAGGTATCGGGGCGGTTGATGCCGTCCACCTGGATGCTGCCGACCTCGAAGCCGCGCACGTAGATATGGTTGGCGTCGCTTCCGGCGGGCCCCATGCTGTCAACGACCACGCCTGGTGTCTGTTCAAGCACCTGGGCAACATCGTTCAGGTTCTGGTCTTCAATCTGCTGGCGGGTGACCACGCTGACCGATTGGGGTGTCTCGCGTGCAGACAGCCGCAGCCCGGTTGCGGTATTGACCGAGCCGGTGGTGTAGCTGCCGGTGCCTTCGGTGGTGGCACCCAGGGCCATGCTGGAGACGGTGGTTGCCGCAAGCTCCATGGCGCCATCCTGCTCAGCGCTGACCAGCATGAAGTGCTTGTCGCCCGCTGCCTGCACCTGCAAGCCACTGCCTTGCAGCAGTTCTGCCAACGCCTGATGCAGCGCGTAATTGCCGTTCAGCCCTTTGCTGTGCAAGCCTGCGACTGCTTCATGGCTGAAACTGATGACTGCCCCGCTGGCGTCGGCAAACTGGTCGAGTGCGTGAGCCAATGACCCTGCCGGGATGCTGTAACCCACAGGCTCGGCCCAGGCATGTGCAGTGCCCAGCAGCGAGCCCGCGAAGCTGACCGCTAGCGCGGTTTGGCGAATACGGGTGGCGGGGGAGGAAAAGCGAGCGGACATCCATTGACTCCTTGCTGATCGAATACAAGTGCTCCCAGTAACAAACGTGTTGTTGACGGAAATACTTAGTAGCAAGGTGCAGATAGGGCTGAGGATCTACTTTGGCAGTAACATCCTTATCGCAGCACAAGGCTGCTCCTGCCAGTGCTGTACAGGCTTTGAAACCGACATGCAGGCTCTCGGTACTTGCCCAGGCAGTGTCCGGACGGCGCCCGTGACCCCGCGCATTCACCGGAAATGGAACCTACCGAAGATGACCCGCCAAGCGTTTGCCCCTTATCAGAGCCTTGCCACTGACTTGCTGAAGTATCTGCCGTCCGACCAGCGTGATGGCTCCCACGACTTGGCCGATATTCAGCGCGTGTGGGTCAATGCGCACCGGATTCAGCGGGTAGAGGGTGGCGACCTTGAAATCTTGCTTGCGGCGACGGTGCTGCACGACTGTGTGGCGGTGGAAAAGCATTCGCCGTTACGTGGGCAGGCCTCGACGTTATCGGCGAACAAGGCTGCATCAGTCCTTGCTGAGATGGGCTGGCCGAGTGGGCGTGTTGAGCAGGTAGTGCATGCGATCAAAACGCACAGTTACTCGGCGGGGTTCGAACCGCTGACACGTGAGGCCTGCATCCTTCAGGACAGTGACCGGCTTGACGCCATAGGCGCGGTGGGTATTGCCCGGTGTTTTTACGTCGCCGGGCGAATGGGGTCGGCGCTCTATGACGTCGAGAATCCTTTCGCGCAGCAGAGGGCGTACCAGGACGGGGCGTATGCCATCGAGCACTTCCAGACCAAACTGCTCAAGCTCGCCTCGGGCTTTAAGACCCAAGAAGGGGCTCGCCTTGCTGCCGAGCGTCATACCCGGCTTGAAACCTTTCTTACCCAGTTCATGGACGAGATTACCGGGGCCGGTTAGTCATGCCGGGCTTGTGCCGTCCTTGAATTCAGTCAGCCCAGCGCCACAGCGGCTCATCCAGCAACCCAACCCCCCGCAGCTGGGTTTGCCCTTGTATTTTTTCCAGCTCTAGCACATTGCACCCGTCACAGGCTGCCAGCGCGTTGATTAATGGCGCACTGTGCGATACCACCCAAACCTGGCTACGGCGTGATGCACGAATGATCAGCCGCGCCAAGGCCGGGAGCAGGTCCGCGTGCAGACTGGTTTCCGGTTCGTTCAAGACCATCAGCGATGGCGGTCGTGGTGTGAGCAGGGCGGCCATCAGCAGAAGATAACGCAGGGTGCCGTCTGACAATTCAGCACCCTCGAGCGGGCGCAAAAGACCGTGCTGGTGCAGCCGTACACTGAACAGCCCGCCAGGTGGCGCATTGACCTCCAGACGGCTGCCGGGAAACGCATCATTCAGCGCTTCCACCAGATCCTCCACATCACCAATTTCGATAATGGTCTGCAACGCCGAGGCAAGGTTGCGCCCGTCGTGATGCAGTACCGGCGAGCGAGTGCCCAGTTGGGGTTGACGGCAAGGCGCATCACGGTCAATCCGGAAGTGATCGTAAAACCGCCAGCTGTTGATGAACGCGCGCAGGTCACCGATTTCCGGTGCCTGGCGTGGCCGGCCGACGATGTTGAAAAAGCTCTCGCCGCTGTCAGCATGCTGATCGAGCACTGCCCAGCGGTTGCCCTCGCGGGCCCGCACCAGGGCATTCTTGCGCTCGACCAGCAACGAAGAGGGGCGATAGGCGCCAGCGCCCCAGATGGCCTCGCACTTTATTTCAGGGTCGAGCATGAACGCGCTCGGATACGGCAGGGGAATTGGCAGGCCGAGGGTGATGGCAAAACCGAGGTCTTCGGTGGCAAAGCCCAGGCGCAGGCGCCTGACTTCGCTCGGATGCTGGCCTTGGATGGGCACTTCGCCGCGCCGCATTCGTGCGCTGGTTTCTGGGCCGGCCCACCAGGTCGAATCCAGCCCGCCTTCACGGGCGAGGGCTTCGACCACACCGCCCTGTGCGGTTTCGGCCAGCAGGCGCAGCGCCTTGTACAGGTTGGATTTGCCGCTGCCGTTGGCACCGGTCACCAGGTTGAGTTGGCTCAGCGGCAGCACCAGGTGGTTGATCGAGCGGTAGTTGCCGATGGCGAGGGTAGTGAGCATGCAGTGCTTCCCAGCGTGGACCAGGCGACCGATTGTGGCCGAAGCGTGCCTCCCTTGTCAGCCATCCCTGCTGAGGCGGTTGCAAGTGAAGCAGGCGTGCGCACCGTCTATAGTGTGGGACAACCTCTCTCGCAAAGGATGCTCACATGGCCAGATCAACAATCATGACAGCCGTTGTCACCTCATTGGCGGTGGCCTTGGCCTCTGGCCCGGTGCTCGCCGACCCGGGTAATGGCAAAGGCCAGGGCCAAGGTCAGGGGCACGGCAAGGGCCAGGCGCCGCACGCCCAGGGCCAGGGCAATTCGGGCGGCCACAAGCAGAGCGTCGGCGGCAATGACTGGCACGGCGGCCCGTCCATCGACCGTGGCGATGTACTGGGCATCCTCGGTGGCCACCGCAACTACTGGAGCCCGGGCCCGGCATTGCCTCCAGGTATTCAGAAGAACCTGGCCCGCGGCAAGCCCCTGCCACCTGGTATCGCCAAGAAACTGGATGGCCGTCTGTTGGGGCAGCTGCCTCACTACGACGGGTATGAGTGGATGCAAGCGGGCGCAGACCTGATTCTGGTCGCCGTGGCGACCGGGATCATCTATGAGGTGTTGAACGGGGCGTTCGACTAAGGCCGCAGGTGCGAGCAGTCCGCTCGGTCCCTGTAGGTGCAGGCGTGCTTCGGCTGGGCTGCGCAGCAGCCCAGCGACCTCTCAACGCCGCCGCAACACCGCGGCCAGCCCAAGGGTCAGCACCACAGCGCACAGCATGGCCAGCCCGATGGTCACGCCAACGCCCCACGTTTCCAGCAGCCCCGCCAATACCAGATAGAACGCAATCACCCCCACCGCGCCGATCGCATTCCCTCGCACCATCGCCGCCATCCCGGCTCGCCCGCCCTGCACATGGGCGAACACCACCAGCGGCCAGGCAATCACCGGAATCGGCGCCAGCATCCCGCTGGTCGCCGGGCCCAGCCAACTGGCCAGGCTGGTGGTGATCATCAGCAGGGAAGTGGCAGATACCATGCGCAACGGGATTTCCCAGTGCCGGTGCCGGGGGCGGGCCAAGGTATCAGGTTTGGGCTCACGGCCGCTGGCGCGGATCAGCACGCCGATCAGTACCAACGCCACTGCAATCGACAGGTACAGGCTGCCCCAGTGGGTAAAGGCATAGGCGGCCAGGCCATAGAACAGCAACGCCAGCAGTACGGCCACGGCGATGCCGAGTGTGCGCGTGGCCAGCAGGTAGACGGTGTAGGTGGCCTGCACCGCTGCCAGGCCGCCCAGTGCGCCGGGCAATGCGCCCAGGGCGAAGGCCGTGCCCTGTTCCAGGCACAGGAAGGTCATCACCAGCGCCGAGGTGATCGGCAGGCCGGACAGCAATCCGCCTAGCAGGCCGCCCCAGCGCCGGGAGGCGAGGGAGATGGCCCACATCAGCAGGGGGGTGATGGTGAGTTTCAGGTAAAACAGGGTCATTGCGGGTACATCCCACGCTTGATGAAGGTGCGCCCGCCTTCGACATTGGGTAGGGCGCGGAGGAATCAGCCGCGGCTGGCCTCCAAGGCCTGGGCCAGGTCGGCGATGATGTCGTCACTGTGTTCGATGCCGATCGACAGGCGCACCATGTCCCGTGGCACGCCGGCCTTTTCCAGTTCCTCGTCGTTGAGCTGACGGTGAGTAGTGGACGCGGGGTGGCAGGCCAGTGACTTGGCGTCGCCGATGTTCACCAGGCGTACCACCAACTGCAATGCATCGATGAAGCGCGCGCCAGCCGCCTGGCCACCCTTGATACCGAACGACAGGATCGACGCCGGCTTGCCACCGGTGTAGCGCTGGGCCAGTTCATGTTCGGGGTGGTCGGGCAGCCCGGCGAACTTCACCCAGGCCACTTGCTCGTGGGCTTGCAGGTAATGGGCGACCTTTAGCGCGTTCTCGGTATGGCGCTCCATGCGCAGGGCCAGGGTTTCCAGGCCTTGCAGGATCAGGAAGGCGTTGAATGGCGACAGCGCGGCGCCGGTGTTGCGCAAGGGCACCACACGGCAGCGGCCGATGAAGGCGGCAGGCCCGAAAGCTTCGGTGTAGGTGACGCCGTGGTAGGACGGGTCGGGGGTGTTGAGCAGGGCGAAGCGTTCCTTGTTTTCGGCCCAGGGGAATTTGCCGGAGTCGATGACGATGCCGCCGATGCTGGTGCCGTGACCGCCGATGTACTTGGTCAGCGAGTGCACGACGATATCGGCGCCGTGCTCGAACGGTCGGCACAGCACCGGGGTGGCCACGGTATTGTCGACGATCAGCGGCACCCCGTGGCGGTGGGCGGCCTCGGCCAGCGCAGCGATATCAACGATATTGCCGGCGGGATTGCCGATGGACTCGCAGAATACCGCTTTGGTACGCGCGTCGATCAGCGCTTCGAGGGCGGCGATATCGTCATGGGCCGCGAAGCGGGTGTGGATTCCCATGCGTGGCAGGGTGTGCGCCAGCAGGTTGTAGGTGCCGCCGTACAGCTTGGCCACCGAGACGATATTGTCGCCGGCTTCGGCGACGGTCTGGATGGCGTAGGTGATAGCCGCCATGCCCGAGGCGACGGCCAGCGCGCCAACCCCGCCTTCCAGGGCGGCCATGCGCTGCTCGAGCACGTCGTTGGTAGGGTTCATGATGCGCGAATAGATGTTGCCGGCAACCTTCAGGTCAAACAGGTCGGCGCCGTGCTGGGTGTCGTCGAAGGCGAAGGAGGTGGTCTGGTAGATCGGTACGGCCACCGCCTTGGTGGTCGGGTCGGGGCTGAAGCCCGCATGGATGGCAAGCGTTTCCAGCTTCATGCAATCGTTCCTTGAGCGTGGGTGGAAGCGTTCGAGCATGCGGCGGCGAGTGGGCATGGGTCAAGGAGGATCATTCTGGTGGTCCCTGCGCGGCGTTTGCGGCCACTGGCTCGACAGTAAAGATATGCAAAGTTTCCCTGTGCCATCACACCGCAGCTCTAGAATCCTGTCGCTGCCCAATCAGCTAAGGCAGGCAGCAGATCTAGCCTTGTGGAGCGTTTCAATGAAGTCGAAAAACCTTTTGCGCGCAGCCTTGGTGGCGGCGCTGGTATCCGCCTTGTCGGGTTGCTGGATGTTCATGCCACCGGGTGGTGGCGGTGGTCATGGTGGGGGTGGCCACGGCGGTGGTTTTGGTGGCCATCAGGGTGGCGGCCCGCGCTAATTTGACCCCGCGATGGACCGCGCCATCTCGGCCGGGTTGCAAGCGCGTACCCGGCACCGGCGCACCCCCTTGGTCGCCCGAACCGCGGGTGGCACAGCGCCGGTGTTTGCGCTTTAGGGCATGCAGGATGATGCGCTGATCGGCAGTTGATCCTGCTGCAGGTCTGGTTCCTGAGGCGAGCTCACTCTATTCGCCACCCCAAACGGTACATGCACCATCGGCAGGTTTCCCGCTGGCGATTGCAGGTGCGTGCGCTGGTCGTCGAAAAACACATGCGGCTTCAATATCGACAACACCCTGGGTTTATCCATACCGCCTAGAAAAAAGCACTCATCCGGGGATACGCCCCAATCCTTCAAGGTTGTCACTACTCGCTCGTGCGAAGGCGCGTTGCGCGCCGTGACGATGGCAATGCGCAGAATCCGCTGGTACGTCGGGTCCTCGGCCAGCTTGCGGTCCTCCAGCATGCGTATCCGCGAAAGCTTGCGGTAAAGGTCTGCCAGTGGCCCCGGCGAATGCGGGGTGCCCTTGTGCATGCGCTCGTGTTCCTGAAAGTCGTCCAGGTTGTCGTTGCGCTTGTAAACACGCTCTGCCTCGTCGTCGGCAATCACGCCATCGAAGTCGAAGGCCACCCGCAGCTCAGTGTCGATTTCATCGTCGTAGATGCGCGTAGGCAGTACACGCCCGGCAGGGTAGTTGGCGTCGATGGCCTTTTGCACATCTTCCTCGTTGGCGCTGAGGAACAGCGAGGCATTGAACGCCGGGATGTATTCGTAGGGCGAGCGGCCCGACATGAATGCCGCGCGGGTGATGTCCAACTGATAGTGGCTGATGGAGCGGAATACCCGCAGGCCGGTTTCCGGCGAGTTGCGCGAGAGCAGCACCACTTCCACCGGCAACTGGTCGGGGAACGCCTTGTTGATGCTCAGGAAGCGGCGAATGAACGGGAGCGCCACCCCACTGGGGAACGGCTCGTCCAGGTTCTGCTCCTGGTGTTGGCGGTAAGCCTCGACACCTTGTGTCTGGTAGATGTCATCGGAGACGGAGAGGTCGAACAGCGCGCTCGAGGCAACGCCGATGACCAGTTTTTCTTCAATGGGGTAGGGCATGAAGCGGCTCCTGCGAGTGGCATGAAGGCAAGTGTACGCGCACGTTCTGACGAAAGCCGTCAATTGCGCGACTGAGCAGTGGATCCGTTGATGTCATTTTGATAGCTTCTCGCCCCTTACCGCAGTATCCGGACAGTGATTGATGAACCAGCTACATGAACACGGCACCCTGACTCCGCTTGCCGAGGTGAATGGGAACACGATGCACGAGCCCCACGATGAGGCAGACGCGTCGGCCCAGCAGGCCACCGGGCATGACGCACTGCAGGCCAGTATCGAGGCGCTGAACAAAAAGCTCGTGGCAACTACCCTGGCCCGTGTGCAGAAGGAAGGGGCGATTCGCAAGCACCTTGAGCAGTGCCAGCAGCAACTGGCCGCCAGCAATCAGGCTCGGGAGGGGCTGTCCATCACGGTGACCACGGCACTGAAGAAGCTCGCGCTGGCAGCGAGCACCCAGGCAGACCGTGTGGACAGTGTGGAGACGCGCTTGACCGGCCTGGCTGAGCGCCAATGTCAATGCGTGGCGCAGTCAGCAGCCGGTTGGCCCGCGTACCTGGAACGTCATGGAGTGTCGTTGGTCGCCTTGGCCGTGGCTGTGTTTACGCTGGGGCTGCACCTGCTTGGGTAGTGCAACCTCAAGGCTGCACTGGGTTCAGCGTTGAAGTGCCAAAGCTTGCGGGTTGGCGACGTTCTTCGGCACCCCTTCGAAAAACGCCAGCACATTGTCGAAGGCGTCACCGAAGTACAGCTCGTAGCCGTTCTTCTCCACATACCCCAGGTGGGGCGTGCTGAGTACACGTGGGTGGCGCAGCAGTGGATGGGCCGGGTCGAGTAACGGCTCCTCCTCATAAACATCGACCGCCGCGTAGCCCGGCCGCCCGACATCCAATGCCTGCAGTAATGCGCCTGGTGCAATCAGTTCCGCGCGGCTGACGTTCACCAGCAAGGCGTCGGGCTTCATGTGGGACAGGTCGTCGAAGGTCACTCCATGGCGTGTCTGATCCGAAAGGCGCAGGTTCAGGCTGACAATATCCGCCTCGGCAAAAAACGCCTCACGCGAGGCGGCAGCAGCGTGGCCATGGGCTTTGGCTGCGGACCATGCATGAACATGACGTGCTGTGTTTCGGCGAAACCATGGCCATGTTCGTCGCCGAGCAAGCCGGCGATCTGGCCGGTGTCGGCCAGTTCGGCAAACGCATCGCCGGCGCCGACAGCAATGTGGCGATCGGCCTGGCGCGGCTGGGTTTCAAGGTGCGCTGGCTGAGCCGGGTAGGTGACGATTCGTTGGGCCGTTTCGTGCTCGACAGCTTGCGCTGCGAAGGCCTGGACTGTTCCGGTGTCGAGGTGGATGCCATCTACCCGACGGGTTTTCAGCTCAAGGCCCGCAGCGATGATGGCAGTGACCCGGCAGTGGAGTACTTTCGCCGCGGTTCGGCGGCCAGCAGGCTGTCACCTGCGATGGTGAGCCCCGTTTGGCTGCAGGCTCGCCACGTGCACGCTACCGGTATTCCGCTGGCGCTGTCGGACAGCTCGCGGGCGCTGTCCCACGCGCTGCTGGACGCAATGCGCGCAGCCGGGCGCAGCATATCGTTCGACCCCAACCTGCGCCCCTCGCTGTGGCCCGATCAAAGCAGCATGGTGCGAGAAATCAATGCCCTGGCGGCCAAGGCCGACTGGGTTTTACCGGGGTTGGAGGAGGGGCGGTTGCTGACCGGTCANCACACGCCGGCCGATATCGCCGCGTTCTACCTGGACCAAGGGGTGGAATTGGTGGTGATCAAGCTGGGCGACGCTGGCGCCTACTTCCGCAGCGCCAAGGGCGAAGGGCAGGTAGCCCCCGTGCCAGTCAGCCGCGTGGTGGACACCGTCGGTGCAGGTGATGCCTTTGCCGTCGGTGTGCTCAGCGCGCTACTGGAGGGCCGTCCGGTAGCCGAGGCGGTAGCGCGCGGCAACTGGTGCGGCAGCCGTGCCGTGCAGTCGCGGGGCGACATGGAAGGGCTGCCGCTGCGTCATGAACTGGAGGCCTACGACCTGCGCAGAAGCGCATGAGCCGACCCCGAATCACCTGTTGCAACAAAAACAACAAGCTCAGGAGAAACAAACCATGCAAAGCCAAAGCCTGGCACCTCGCCGCTGGTGGTACATCATCCCGATTGTGTTCGTCACCTACAGCCTGGCGTACCTGGACCGCGCCAACTACGGCTTCGCCGCCGCCTCCGGCATGGCCGAAGACCTGCACATCACCCCGGTGCTGTCTTCGTTGTTGGGTGCGCTGTTCTTTCTCGGTTACTTCTTCTTCCAGGTGCCCGGCGCCATCTACGCTGAAAAGCGCAGCGTGAAGAAGCTCATCTTCGTCTGCCTGATTCTGTGGGGCGGCCTTGCCACGCTTACCGGCATGGTCAGCAACGTCTACATGCTGATCGGCATCCGCTTCCTGCTCGGGGTGGTGGAGGCTGCGGTCATGCCGGCCATGCTGGTGTACCTGTGCCATTGGTTCACCCGGGCCGAGCGTTCGCGCGCCAACACCTTCCTGATGCTGGGCAACCCGGTGACCATTCTGTGGATGTCGGTGGTGTCCGGTTACCTGATCAAGCATTACGACTGGCGCTGGATGTTCATCATCGAAGGCCTGCCCGCCGTGATCTGGGCATTCTTCTGGTGGCGCCTGGTAGATGACCGCCCGGCCCAGGTGGCTTGGCTGAGCGAGCAGGAAAAGGCCGCTCTGGCGCAGGCGCTGGCTGCCGAGCAGCAGGGTATCAAGCCTGTAAAGAACTACCGCGAAGCGTTCCGCTCGCCGCAAGTGATCATCCTGGCGCTGCAGTACTTCTGCTGGAGCATCGGCGTGTATGGCTTCGTGCTCTGGCTGCCGTCGATTCTCAAGCAGGCGGCGAACGTTGATATCGTGCAGGCCGGCTGGCTGGCCTCGGTGCCCTACCTGGCGGCGGTGCTGGCGATGGTGGGCGTGTCCTGGGCGTCCGACCGCCTGCAAAAGCGCAAGCGCTTCGTCTGGCCGCCGCTGCTGATTGCCGCGTTGGCGTTCTATGGTTCTTACGCCTTGGGCAGCGAGCATTTCTGGCTGTCGTATGCATTGCTGGTGGTTGCTGGTGCCTGTATGTACGCACCCTATGGCCCATTCTTCGCGATCGTGCCCGAGATCCTGCCGGCCAACGTCGCAGGCGGCGCCATGGCGCTGATCAACAGCATGGGGGCGCTGGGCTCGTTTGGCGGTTCGTGGCTGGTGGGCTACCTCAATGGGGCTACGGGCGGGCCCGGCGCCTCTTACCTGTTCATGTGCGGTGCGCTGCTGACTGCAGTGGCGCTTACCGCTGCGCTCAATACTTCCCAGACCTCTGGCCGAGCAAAGCGCGATAGCTCGCGTCTGGCCATGAACCATTAGGAAACCTGCAATGAAGAAGCGAATCGTCCTGTATAAACGCCTGTCAGACGACTTGATGGCACGCCTGCAAGATCGCGTCGAGGTGACCTGGGTGGATACTACCCAGCCCGATGGCCTGGCCCGCCTGCGCGATGCGTTACCGGGGGCGCACGGGTTGCTGGGGGCCAGCCTGCGCCTGGATGCCAGCCTGCTCGACCTTGCCCCGCAACTCGAAGTGGTGTCGAGCGTTTCGGTAGGCGTGGACAACTACGACATTGCTGAACTCAGCAGGCGTGGTGTGATGCTGACCAACACGCCCGACGTGTTGACAGAAACCACGGCCGACACAGGCTTTGCCTTGATCCTGGCTACCGCCAGGCGGGTGGTGGAGCTGGCGAACTGGGTGCGTGACGGCCGCTGGCAGGCCAACTTGGGGCCGGCGCATTTTGGCAGTGATGTGCACGGCAAGACGCTAGGCATCGTCGGCATGGGCCGCATCGGCGAGGCCCTGGCCCGGCGCGCGGCCGCTGGCTTTGGCATGCGCGTGCTGTATCACAGCCAGCGTGCCAAGCCCGAGGTGGAAGCACGCTATGCCGCATGCCAGTGCAGCCTGGATGAGCTGTTGCAGCAGGCAGACTTCGTTTGCCTGACGGTGCCGTTGAGCGCCAGCACCGAAGGCCTGATAGGCGCACGGGAACTCGCGTTGATGAAGTCTGAGGCAATCCTGGTGAACATCTCACGCGGGCGTGTGGTGGATGAGCAGGCGCTGATCGAAGCGCTGCGGGCCAGGCGCATCCGCGGTGCGGGGCTGGACGTGTTCGTGCACGAGCCGCTGCCGAGCGACTCGCCGCTGTTGCAGCTCGATAACGTGGTAGCGACCCCGCACATCGGCTCGGCGACCGAGGACACCCGCCAGGCCATGGCGCGTTGCGCGGTGGACAACCTGCTCAGCGCGCTGGCCGGTGAGCGGCCGGTAAACCTGGTCAACGGCTGACGCGCCCCGGTTCCCACAGGGGCCGCGCAGCCTTTGAAACGGTCAGCGGCAGTTGCCTGCCTTGCGATACCCCGCTGCCTGCGCTTCACCTTCGTTTGCGAAGGTAACCTGGTTCTTCGCTGTAACCTGGTTGTAGCCCGGGCAGCCGACTGACAGGTGATAGACGTGGCTGTTGCGGTTGCCAAGCACGGCGCCGACCGAACCGGCGCTGGCCAGGCTTGGTTTGGCCTCTGGCTTGGCCGCGTTTACCGGCACCGCCTCTACCACGCCGCTGCCAACCGGCTTGTAGCCGGCGGTCCACTTGCGTTCGCCGCTTACGAACGGGTTGGCATGGCCCATGATCGCGGCAATGCGCCGGTCGCGTTCTTTCTCCCAGGCCGACACCGGGTGTTGCTTGTCCCAGGCCATCAGCAGCTGTTGCTGTTGGCGCGACATGTTCAGCTTGTAGCGGTCGAACATGTAGAACGTGGTGCGGGCCACCAGGCCTTTGACTTCGTCACGCGGTTCGGCGGTGCGCTGGACGAAATCGACCTTGGTGGTGCATTGGCCGTATTCGCCGGCATTGCCAGTGACCATGCCGTAGTTGAAGTTGCTGCGGTCACCGTTGACCTCACCCACGGCCGGGTAAAGGTTGAACAGGTCGGCCTCCATGGCGCGGAACACCGGGTCGTTGTCCACGCAGTGCTCACGGCCGCCGTTCTTCCAGCACTGGCGCTGGTTGCCGAAGGTGTGGGCGGGCACGATGTGTTCCCACTCGGTGCGTTCGGCACGGTTCTGCTGCTTGCGCGTCTGGTAACCACACGAGGCGGCATCGATGCGCCCGCCAGACTTGCCCACCCAGGTCCATTTGCAACCGCAGTACAGGTCGCCCATGGCACTGCTGGCCTGGTCCAGGTAGACCTTCTGCTTGGCCACCACCTTGGCTTCGGTGAAGGTGGTCGGCGGGTTGGCCAAGGCAGGGAGGGTAAAGGAAAATAATAAGGTTACGGCGTAAAGCAGTGATTTCATGGGGAAAACATATTTCAGGTTGGGCCGCGCATTGTAATGGTTTCCCCGGGGCTGACCAGCTCGCGGAGCCATACCAATGGTCGGCCAGGGTCGTCGCTGCCCATACGGCTGAAGGTGGTTGAGTCGAGCATGTCCCGCACCTGGGTGCCCATGCGCAGCAGGTGCTCGACGAAACCGGCACCGACGTCACCGTAATCCTCCAGGGAAACCCCGCTCTGGTTGTGCTGGATTGCCAGGTGGTAATGACTGACACCATCGCCGTTGCCGCTACCGCCCAGTACCACCGTGAAGCGTGGGCCAAGCAGGGTGGTCAGGCGTTGCTGCACCAGATCGAGCAGGGCGACGGGTATTTCATTTTCGCGCAGTGATGTAGGGAAACAGGGTGTGAACGGAGGCATGAGGGTGTCCTGCTGGGCGGGGTTCGAGTGCTGGCCAGCTTAGGCAAGGTGATTGTCAACTTGGGTAAAGCGGGGGTAAAAGCGGGTAATGCTCAACCCCCGTGCTGCGCGGTTCATTTCAAGAGCAGCCTCAGAAGGTCTGGCCCAACGAGAACTGGAACACCTGGGTTTCGGCGTTATCCGGCTTTTTCAATGGCGCCGCCAGGCTGAAACTCAGCGGCCCCATCGGGCTGTACCAGGTCACGCCAACCCCCAGCGACACAGCCATCTGCGCCAGGTCGACGCTGCCGCAGCCTTGGGTGGTGGACAGGTAGCAGGTGTCGGCATATACGTTGCCGGCATCGACAAACACCGAGCTGCGCAGCTGGCTCTGGTCCTTCACGAAGGGCAGCGGGAACAGGTACTCGGCACCGCCGGTAATCAGGATATTCCCCCCCAGCACATCGGTGTCGCGGTCGGAATAGTAAGCCTGCCCAGCGCTGGAATAGGCCCCGGTAGCCGGTGTGCTGCGCGGGCCGAGGGTGCCGTCCTTGAACCCGCGTACCGACCCCTGCCCACCGGCGTTGTAGCTTTCATAGAACGGCAAGCCGTCGGTGGAGCCATAGCCGTTGCCGTAGCCCAGGTTGGTGTGCAGGCGCAGCGTGGTGTTGCTGGTGACCGGCAGGAAAGCCTGGCCGTTGTAGTCGAGCTTGTAGAACGACAGGTCGCTGCCAGGGGTGGTAGCCATCAGCGTCAGGCTCTGCGAGTGGCCCCGGGTGGCTAGCACGCCTTTGTTGAGGGTAGATTCCGACCAACCGATCGACGCCTTGAGGTTGTTGAAGCTTTTGCCTTCGCGGGAGATGAAATCGTAGATCTCGTCAGCGCTGTAGGTGCCGGGCGAAATGTCGTCGTGCTGCAGGGTCAGGCCGTAGGTCAGGCGCGAGGTTTCGTTGATCGGGTAGCCGAAGCTGACCCCGGCGCCGTAGCTGTTGATTGCATAATACGAAACCCCATCGTCGTAGTAATCGCTGTAGTCGGTGCTGTTGTAGAACAGGTTGTAGCCCAGGCTCACGCCGTCGGCGGTGAAGTAGGGGTCGACGAAGCCGAAGTTGTACTTGGTCTGGTATTCCGAACGGGTCAGGCCGATGGACACCTTGTTACCGGTACCGAGAAAGTTGCTCTGGCTGATCGAACCCCCCAGGATCAGGCCGGCGCTCTGGGCGAAACCGACGCTGGCGGTGATCGAGCCGGAGGCCTGCTCTTCGACGCTGTAGTTGACGTCGACCTGGTCGTCGGTGCCAGGCACCTGCGGGGTCTCGACGTTGACTTCCTTGAAGAAGCCCAGGCGCTCCAGGCGGGTCTTGGACTGGTCGATCAGGTAGGTCGACGCCCAGCCACCTTCCATCTGGCGCATTTCGCGACGCAGCACTTCGTCTTCGGTCTTGGTGTTGCCGCGGTAGTTGATGCGGTTGACGTAGGCACGCTTGCCCGGGTCGACCACGAACATGATGTCGACGGTGTGGTCCTGGTCGTTTGGTTGCGGCACGCCGTTGACGTTGGCGAAGGTGTAGCCTTCGTTACCCAGGCGGCGGGTGATCAGCTCGGACGTGGTGGTCATCACCTTGCGCGAGAACACCTGGCCCGGCTGCACCAGCAGCAACGACTTGACCTGGTCTTCCGGCACCTTGAGGTCACCGGACAGCTTCACGTCGCGAACGGTGTATTTCTCGCCTTCGTTGATGTTGACGGTGATGTAGACGTGCTTCTTGTCCGGCGTGATGGACACCTGGGTGGAGGCGATGTCCATGTTGATGTAGCCGCGGTCCAGGTAGTAGGAACGCAGGCGCTCCAGGTCACCGGAGAGTTTTTCACGGGCGTACTTGTCGTCGTTCTTGAAGAACGACAGCCAGTTGGTGGTCTTCAGCTCGAACAGCTGCCCCAGGGTCTCATCATCGAATACGTTGTTGCCCACGATGTTGATGTGCTGGATGGCGGCGACGGTGCCTTCGTTGATCTTGATCTTCAGTGCCACTCGGTTGCGCGGCTGCGGCACCACCTCGGCGTCGACCTCGGCCGAGTAGCGCCCTTGGGCCACGTACTGGCGCTGCAGCTCATTACGCACACCTTCGAGGGTGGCACGCTGGAAGATCTCGCCTTCGGCCAGGCCCGATTGTTTCAGGCCCTTCATCAGGTCTTCGGTGCTGATCGCCTTGTTGCCTTCAATCTCGATGCTCGACACCGACGGGCGCTCGACCACGTTGATGATCAGCACATTGCCATCGCGGCTCAACTGGATGTCCTGGAAGAACCCGGTCTTGAACAAGGAACGAGTCGAGTCCACCAGGCGGCGGTCGTCGGCCTGGTCGCCAACGTTCAGCGGCAAGGCACCGAACACACTGCCAGCGGAAACCCGCTGCAGGCCGTTGACGCGAAT